>DASYGA010000034.1:0-14530 GCA_036000265.1 Steroidobacteraceae bacterium
TCTCGGCGACCGACCAGGTCACGCAGTCCATCATCAACATCCCGAATGGCTGATCCTGAGCGGGTGAGCTGACATGGACCGATCACTGTACGTTGCGATGACGGGCGCCAAGGACATCCTCGATGCGCAAGCCGTCAACAACTTCAACCTGGCCAATGCGAGCACGACCGGCTTCAAGGCCGATCTCGCCGCTTTCCAGAGCCAGGCGGTGACGGGCAGCGGCTACGCCTCGCGGGTCTATGCCACGGCGTCGAGTGTGGGGTGGGACGAGTCGCAAGGGGCGCTGACCACCACGGGGCGACCGCTCGATGTGGCTGTGCAGGGCCAGGGGTTCATCGCCGTCCAGGGACCGAACGGCCAGGAAGCTTATACCCGTAACGGCGATCTACACGTCACCGCCGAAGGCATGCTCGTCACCAGCACGGGCCAGATCGTGCTCGGTGACAATGGTCCAATCAGCATCCCGCCCAGCTCTTCCATCAAAGTCGGGGATGACGGCACCATCTCTGTCCTGCCCGATGGGCAGCCTGCGGCGTCGCTCGCGGCCATCGGCCGCATCAAGCTGGTCAATCCGGCGCCGGACACGCTGGTGCGCGAGGGCGGTGGGATATTCCAGCTCGCCGGCGGCGCCGCCGCTCCGGCCGATGCCTCGGTCAAGCTCTCCTCGGGTGTGCTCGAGTCGAGCAACGTCGACCTCGCGAGCGCGATGGTCAACATGATCGATCTGGCAAGAAATTTCCAGCTGCAGGTCAAGGCGATGAAGAGCGCCGACGAGAACGCGTCCGCCTCCACACAGCTTCTGCAATCCACCTGAACCAGAGACCACTCCCATGAATGCAGCCCTGTGGGCCGCCAAGACCGGCCTCGATGCACAGCAGACAGAGATGGCCGTCATCTCGAACAACCTGGCGAACGTCAATACGACGGGGTTCAAGGAGGACCGCGCGGTGTTCGAAGACCTGCTGTACCAGAATCAGACCCAGGCTGGCGCGGACACCTCGCAGACGACGCAGTCGCCGTCGGGCATGTCGATCGGCACCGGCACCCACGTGGTCGCCACCGAGAAGGACTACAGCCAGGGCAGCCTCACCCAGACCGGGAACCCGCTCGATCTGGCCATCCAGGGACAGGGATTCTTTCAGATCCAGATGCCGGACGGCACCGTCGCCTACACCCGCGACGGCACCTTTCAGCGGAGCGCGCAGGGCCAGCTCGTCACCTCGAGCGGGTATCTGGTGCAGCCCGGCATCACGATTCCGCAGGGCGCACAGAGTGTGACCATCGGTAACGATGGCACGGTCAGCGTGACCCTGGCCGGGCAGTCGGCGCCGACCCAGATCGGGCAGCTCCAGCTCGCCAACTTCATCAATCCGCCGGGCCTGCAGCCGATCGGCCAGAACCTGCTGGTGCAATCGGCCGCGAGCGGCTCGCCCCAGACCGGCTCCCCGGGCACGAACGGGCTCGGCTCCCTTTCGCAGGGAGAGCTCGAAGGCTCCAACGTCAATGTCGTCGAGGAGCTCGTCAACATGATCCAGACACAGCGCGCCTACGAGATGAACTCCAAGGCGATCAACACCGTCGACCAGATGCTGCAGTATGCGACCCAGAACGCCTGATTCCCGGATGGGGAGGCTGCTCTGCGCGCTTCCCGCTTTCGCCTGCCTGCTGCTCGCCGCCTGCGCCACGCATCCGGCGAGCGAGAAAACGCAGCCCGTGGAGCTGCCGCAGTTCCCGACGCCGCCGGCGGACGGGGCCATTTTCCATACCGGCTACAGCGCCGGCCTTTTCGAGAATCCCACCGCGCGCAATGTCGGCGATACGGTGACGGTGATCCTGCAGGAGGCGACCATCGCGCAGAAGAGCTCGCAGACCGATACCGCCAAGACCACCAAGGACGCGCTCTCCGCCCCGAATGTGCTCGGCATGCCGGTGACCATCCACGGCACGGCCGTGCTGAGCGGCAGCCTCAACAACGCCAACAGTTTCAGCGGCTCGGGCGACAGCAAGCAGAGCGACAGCCTGGTCGGCGACATCACCGCGACCGTGGTCAAGCGCCTGCAGAACGGCAACCTGCTGATCCGCGGGCAGAAGTACGTCGATATCAATCAGGGCAGCGAGTTCGTGCGCCTCGAAGGGATCATCCGGCCGATCGACATCTCCGCCGCGAACACCATCCCGTCCTCCGAAGTCGCGGATGCGCGGATCGCCTATGGCGAGAAGGGCGCGCTGAACGATGCCAATCGCCCCGGCCTCCTGTCGCGCTTCTTCAATAGTCCTTGGCTACCTTTTTGAGCGGCACGACCTTGAGACCTTTCATCCGCAATCGGACCGGGCGCCACGCAGCCGCCATGCACGCGCTCCTCGCCTGCGCGCTCGTGTTCGTGCTCCTGTGGGGCGGCGCGGCTCGCGCGGAGCGGGTAGAGGATCTGGCCACTGTCGCCGGCGTGCGCAGCAACCAGCTCGTCGGCTACGGGCTGGTGGTCGGCCTCGACGGTACCGGCGATCAGACGAGCCAGACGCCGTTCACCATCCAGAGCATCGAGAACATGCTGGCGAAATTCGGCGTGACCGTTCCCGCCAATGCGAATCCGATGCTGAAGAACGTCGCGGCCGTCACGGTACACGCCAGCCTGCCGCCCTTCGCCAAGCCAGGACAGACCATCGACATCACGGTCTCCTCCATCGGCAATGCCACGAGCCTGCGTGGCGGCAGCCTCATCATGACGCCGCTGAAGGGCGCGGACGGCCAGGTGTATGCCATGGCGCAGGGCAGCGTACTCGTCAGCGGCTTCGGGGTGGAAGGCAAGGACGGCTCGAGCATCACCGTGAACATCCCGAGCAGCGGCCGGATCCCCAACGGGGCGACCGTCGAGCAGGCGGTAGCGAGCAATTTCGATAGCACGCCGTTCGTCACCCTGAACCTCGACACCCCCGATTTCACGACTGCCTCGCGCCTCACCGACGCGATCAACAAGCTTCTTGGCCCCGGCACCGCCGAGGCGCTCGATGCGACCTCGATCCGCGTGCGCGCGCCGCTTGAATCGAGCCAGCGCATCGCGTACGTCTCGACCCTCGAGACCCTGGATATCGACCCGGCCGCGCCGCCCGCCAAAGTGATCATCAATTCGCGCACCGGCACCGTGGTGATCAGCTCGGAGGTGCGTGTCATGGCTGCCGCCGTGGCGAGCGGCTCCCTGACCGTCACGATCACCGAGCGCTCCGACGTGAGCCAGCCGGAACCGTTCAGCAATGGCGCCACGACGGTCACCCCGCGCAGCTCGCTCGATGTGAAGCAGGAGAAGGCACACATGTTCGAGTTCCCGGCCGGCGTCAATCTCAACGAGATCGTGCGTGCCGTGAATTCCGTAGGCGCCGCTCCGGGCGATCTGGTCGCCATCCTGGAGGCATTGAAGGAAGCCGGGGCGCTGCGCGCCCAGCTCATAGTGATATGACGCTGCCGACCCTCCCGCTCGTCGACCCGAACCAGCTTGCCGCCACCGGCAATCTGTCCTCGCTCAAGCGGGCGGCGGCGGGCAACAGTCCGCAGGCGCTGCGGGAGGCTGCGAAGCAGTTCGAGAGCCTGTTCACCAGCATGGTCCTGAAGAGCATGCAGCAGGCCAATTTCAAGGATCCGCTGTTCGGCTCGGACCAGGGGGATCTCTATCAGGAGATGTACGACGACCAGCTCGCCGCGCAGATGAGCAAGGGCAAGGGCCTCGGGCTCGCAGATATGCTGGTGCAGCAGCTACGCCGGCAGGAAGCGGGCACTACCGAGTCGCCGGGGACACCGGCGGCCTCGAATGGCACCACCCAAGGCGCGGGAATGGCTTCGGGCGTCCGGGCGGGCAGCACCAGGTCGGCAACGAGCGCCATTGCCCGCATCTCGAGCGCGATCACCGCCGCCACGAACATTACGCCCACGGCAGCCAGCACGGGCGCCCCCGCTGGCAGCACAGCAGCACCGGCCGCTGCCGCTACGGATGGCATCGGCTCTGCCGGTGCTTTGGAGACCGCCTGCCCCACCGGCAAACAGCAAGCCGCTTTCGCGCGCGCTCTCTGGCCGGATGCCCAAGAGGCGGCCCGGCAGCTCGGCGTGAACCCGGTCACACTTCTGGCCCAGGCGGCCCTGGAGACCAACTGGGGACGCAGCGTGCCTCAGGATGCGAGCGGCGGGACCAGCAACAACCTTTTCGGCATCAAGGCCGGCTCGACCTGGAGCGGCCCCGCGGTCTCGAACAGCACCCAGGAATACAGCGACGGCACCGCGACGACCGTGAAGGCGCAATTCCGTTCCTACGGCTCGGCAGGCGCGTGCTTCCAGGATTATGTCGACCTGCTCAAGAGCAATCCGCGCTATGCGGCGGCGCTCGGCACCGGCAATGACATCCACGCATTCGGATCCGCCCTGCAGCAGGGCGGATATGCGACCGATCCGGCTTATGCCAGCAAGCTCACCGCCGTCGCGGGCACACTCACGCACCTAAAGTTCGCCGCGACCCTGCCGACAACTTCCGGCAGCGGTACGCTGCAGAGGCGATAACGGATGGCCGATCTACTCTCCACCAGCGTCTCCGGCCTGCTCGCGTTCCAGCAGGCGCTGGACGTCACCAGCAACAATATCGCCAATGCCTCGACGCCGGGCTACAGCGTCGAGACGGCGAATCTCGTCGAGGCTCCGGGCCAGTCCACCGGTATCGGCTTCATCGGCAGCGGCGTCGATGTCCAGAGCATCACCCGCACCTACAACGAATTCCTCGCGCAGCAGGTGCGCGGCTCCCAGGCGAGCTACTCGAGCTCCAATACCCTCGCGACGCAGGCCGCGCAAATCGACAACATGGTGAGCAACCCGAGCAGCGGGCTCACCGTAACTTTGCAGAGCTTCGCCAATTCGCTGCAGGCCGTCGCGAGCACGCCCACCTCGACCGCGGCCCGCCAGGCGCTGCTCAATCAGGCGCAGGCGCTCGCGCAGCAGCTCACCTCCTATGACTCGCAGATCTCGCGGTACGGCTCGCAGCTCGAATCGCAGCTGAGCGGCGACGTCGCCCAGGTCAACACGATCACGGCGAGCATCGCCTCGCTCAACCAGCAGATCGCCACCGCATCCAGCAACGGCCAGACGCCGAACCAGCTGATGGATCAGCGCGACAAGCTCGTCACTCAGCTGAGCCAGTACGTATCGGTCCAGACCACCACCGAGAGCAATGGCGCGATGGATGTCTACGTCGGCACCGGTCAGGCGCTGGTCACGGGCGGGACCGCCTCGAAACTGACCACCGTCGCCGGCACGTATGACCCGTCACAACTGAACATCGCCATCACAGGCGGCGGCACGACGGCGGACATCACCTCCGAGATCAGCGGCGGCGAGCTCGGCGGCCTGCTGAGCGCACGCACCCAGGTGCTCGACCCGGCGCGCAACGCCATTGGCCAGGTGAGCGTCGCAGTGGCCACGATCGTCAACCAGCAGCAGCAGTCCGGCATGGACCTCACCGGCGCACAGGGCCAGCCGATGTTCTCCGTCGGCGGCGTACAGGTCCTGGCCGACGCGAACAACACAGGCAGCGCCTCCCTGAGCGTCACGCGCGGGTCATTGAGCGCGCTCACCACGGACGACTACAAGCTCCAGTACGCAGGCAGCGCTTGGAAGCTCACCGATGTCACCACCGGCCAGGCAGTTCCGATGACCGGCAGCGGCACGGCCGCGAGCCCCTTCCAGGCGGCCGGCCTGTCCATCGTGACCAGCGGCTCGCCCGCGAGCGGCGACAGCTTGCTGATCCAGCCGACCGCCGCGGCGGCAGCCGGCTTCGCCGTCGCGCTGACCAGCCCTGCGCAGATCGCGGCCGCCTCACTAGTACAAGGCACGGCCGGCGCGGCGAACAAGGGCGGCGCTACCGCGCGCTCCGCAACCGTCACCGACCCGAGCACGTGGAACGCGAGCTCCACCGGCGCTCCGTATACGGTGGCCTTCACCAGCGCGACCGCATACCAGATCACGGACCGCTCCGGCAATCCGGTCACCACCGGCGTGTACACGAGCGGCAGCCCGATCACCTTCAACGGCGCCCAGCTCGCACTCACCGGCTCACCGGCGGCCGGCGATACCTTCACGCTCGGCCTGAACAGTGCGGCCAATACCGGCGACAACAGCAACATTCTCGCGATGACGGACGCTCTGTCCGCAGCGGCCCTCAACGGCAATACGGCCTCTGTCGCCAGTGCCGCCAACAGTCTGATCAGCCGCATCGGCGTGGTCACCCAGCAGGCACAGAACAACGCGACCTCACAACAGACGGAGAACCAGAACGCCACGACCGCGCTCAATAACGCCTCGGGCGTGAATCTCGACAAGGAAGCGGCCACCATGCTGCAGTTCCAGCAGGCCTACCAGGCGATGGCTCAGGTCATCCAGGCCTCGAACCAGATGTTCACTTCTCTCATCACCGCCATCCACGGGTGACCGCCGTGCCTATCTCAACCCTCACCTTCCGGACGAACGCGCTCGACTCGATGGAGGCCCTCCAGGCCGCCATCTCGAACACGCAGGAGCAGCTCTCAACCGGCAAGGCCTTTCAGACCGCGGCGGGCAATCCCACCGGCATGGCGCAGGTGAATCAGCTCGATATGGAGTTGTCCGCCTCGCAGCAGTACGTCAAGAACGGCAACCTGGCGAGCGGCAACCTGAATCTCGAGAACCAGGCGCTTAGCGACGCCACCAATCTTCTGCAAAGCGCCCGCGACCTCGCGCTCGAGGGCAACAACTCCTCGCTCAATGCCGTCCAGCGCCAGGACATCGCCACGCAGCTCAATCAGCAGCTGCAGCAACTGGTGGCAATCGCCAACCGGACCGACGCCAACGGCAATTATCTCTTCGGCGGCTTCGCCTCGAGCACCCAGCCCTTCGTCCAGAACGGCAATTCCGTGAGCTACTCGGGCGCCGATCAGGTGAGCCAGGTGCAGATCAGCGAGAATCAGCGGATCTCCGCGGGCGATACGGGCAGTTCGGTATTCATGGGTCTGCCCACCGGCAACGGCACGTTCACCACCGCCGTAGGGGCGGCGAATGCCGGCACGGCCTCGATCGGCCCCGGTACCGTGACGGACCCCGCGACGTGGACCGCCAATACCCAGGCGGACCCGGGACCCTACACGATCACCTTCACGGATCCCACGGACTACACGGTGGCTGACGGCAGCGGCGCCCCGGTGACGAGCGGCACATACGACCCCACCACGGGAGGTACCATCTCCTTCTATGGGGTCCAGGTCACCCTGAACGGCAATCCGGCGAGCGGCGACTCATTCACCATTGCCCCGGCGGGAAAGACGAGCGCCTTCGCCACCCTTTCCGGCCTGATTACGACGCTGAGTTCCACGACGCTCAACTCCGGGCAGATGGCGACCCAGATCGGCCAGTCGATCGAGCAGATCGATGCGGCGCTGAATAACCTCGGCAACGTCCAGGCGTCCATCGGCGGACGCCTCAATGCGGTCACGACCTCGCAATCGACGGCCCAAAGCCGGCAGACGGCCCTGCAGACGTCGATCTCGAGCATCTCCGAAACGGATTACGCGAAGGCGACTACGCAATTGAGCAGCCAGGAGATCGCCCTGCAGGCCGCGGAGCAGTCCTACGCCTCGCTGGCGAAGCTCTCCCTGTTCAATTATGTCGCCTGATGCGCGCCCAGCCCAGTCAGCGTGTGACCCGCTCGACACTTTTCGCTTCTCTCCCCACAGGCATTCAAGTTCCAGCGCGGCCCACCGATAACTTCCCTGAACACGAGACGGGTGACCCCCGCCTCCCCCAGACAGCGCGACGGACGGGTGTCCGGCGCCTGAAACTTCAGGAGTCTTGACAAATGTCACTCGTCCTAAATACGAACATAGACGCGCTCGTCGCTCAGAACAGCCTGACGGCGTCGGGCAGTGAGTTGGCCAGCGCCCTGCAGCAGCTGTCCTCGGGTCTTCGCATCAATACCGCCGCCGACGACGCGGCCGGCTACGCGATCGCCCAGGGCATGACCTCGCAGGTCAACGGCCTCAATCAGGCCGCGCAGAACGCCAATGGCGGCGTGTCGCTCAGCCAGACCGCCTCGGGCGCGATGTCCGAGATCACGAACGACCTGCAGACGATGCGCGACCTGGCGGTCGAGTCCCTCAACGCGACGAACAGCTCACAGGATCGCACCGACCTCAATTCCCAGTTCACGCAGCTGATGAACGACATCAACAGCGTGTCTGCACAAACCCAGTTCAACGGCGTGAACCTCCTGGACGGCTCCTTCCAGGGCGCGACCTTCCAGGTCGGCGCCAATGCGGGCCAGTCGATCACCATCGGCGCGATCTCGAGCGCCAGCTCGAGCGCGATCGGCAACTACTACACCGGCACCAACAGCGTCGCCAATGCCACTGTTTCGCTCGCATCCGGCTCGACGTATGCCGGGGCCTCTGCCGCAGCGACCGTCGGCAGCTACAGCGCCGCCGGCCTTTCCGGTACTGCCGATCTAGGCACTGCGGTATCCGGCTCCTCCGTGACGTTGAGCGTCAGCGTCGATGGCACCTCCTACAACACCAATGCGATCAATCTCACGGGCACGCCGAGCACGGACCTCAAGAGCATCGCAGCCGGGATCAACCAGGCGCTGAGTTCCGCGGGCGGCATCGTCGCTACGGTCAACAGCGCCGGCACAGGGATCGAGCTGAGCGGGACCGCCGCCGCCGGTGACGGCCACATCGTCAACTTCTCCGTTGCGAGCGCTACGGATGCCTCCGGCAATAACATTGCCGGGGCGGCGGGGAATAGCACCGCAATCGTTAAAGATCTTGGCGTCGACAGCTCTGACACGATCGGCACGTACAAGGTCGGCACCGTCACGACCGCCGGCACTGCCAAGTACCTGAGCGGACTCGACGTCAAGACCGTTGACAACTCGAACCTCACGCTGATCTCGATCGACAACGCGCTGCAGCAGATGGCGACCAGCAGCGCCAACCTCGGTGCGTATCAGAACAGGTTCCAGGCCGCCATCACGGGCTTGAATACCGACTCGACCAACCTCAGCGCCGCCAAGAGCGCGATCGTGGACGCCAACTACGCCCTGGCGACCTCGAATTTCTCCAAGGCGCAGATCCTGCAGCAGGCGGGCACGGCCATGGTGGCGCAGGCCAACATGATCCCGCAGAACATCCTCTCGCTGCTGCAGAAGCTGCCGTAAGGGAGAGTGCGCTGAGCGGAGAGGTCATCAACCACCGACGAAGATCCGGAGGGTGGGCGCCGAAAGGCCCCGCCCTCCCTTCGCTTCAGCACATCTCACGGCCGGTAGCCGCGCATGTCCACTAACCCCGTCGTTTCGGTTGCGAGCAGCAGCAGTGCGGGCGCGGCCGGCGGATCCGTCATCAATGTGAGCTCGCTGGTCTCGCAGCTGGTGGCGGCCACCAAGGCGCCGCAGGAAGCGATCATCAACAGCGAGACGCAGTCGCTCACGAGCCAGATCTCCGCGCTGGGGCAGCTGAAGAGCGCGCTGTCGACGTTCCAGGCCTCCCTGGGCCCGGTCGCGACGACCAGCTCCTTCGACTCCCTGAGCGCATCGAGCAGCAATACGACGGCGTTCACCGCTTCCGCGGATTCCAGCGCCACACTCGGCAGCTACAGCATCTCGGTCAGCCAGCTTGCCCAGGCTCAGCAGGTCGTCTCCACGACTGTCTGGTCCGGGGGCGGGTCCGCAACGGTCGGCACGGGGACCCTGCAGATCTCTCTCGGCGGCACGAGCTTCTCGGTCGCCATCGGCAGCAGCAACGACACGGTCTCCGGCATCGCCGCCGCCATCAACGCGGCGGCCGGCAATCCCGGTGTCGAGGCAAGCGTGGTGAACGGAACCGGCGGCGGCTCCCATCTCGTATTGACCTCATCGTTGACCGGTCTGGCCAATGTCATCAAGATCACCGAGACCGATGGCGGGAGCGGTCTGTCCGCCCTCACCTACGGCACCGGCAACACGGCAAACTACACTCAGGCGACGGCGGCGCAGGACGCCAGCCTCAGCATAGCGGGCATTTCCTACACCAGCGCCAGCAACACGGTGACGGGAGCCCTGAGCGGCGTAACCTTGAATCTGCTGGCCACCACTACGTCGCCGGCTACGCTCACGGTTGCGACTGACACGGCCGCCGTCACGGCGAACATTCAGGCGTTCGTCTCGGCCTACAATACGATGCAAGGGACGTTCGCGTCGCTCGGCAGCTACAACGCCACCACCAATTCCGCCGGACCGATGGTCGGGGACGCCCTGCTCTCCGGCACCAGGAATCAGATTCGCTCGACCCTGTACAGGGTCGTCAACACAGGCTCGCCCACGTACAATTCCCTGGCGAGCGTCGGCATCACCACCAACAGTGACGGCACGCTCAGCATCAACAGTGCGAGGCTCTCGGCGGCGCTTACCGCCGATTTCAGCGCCGTTAGCCAGCTTTTCAGCGGCTCGTCGGGCGTGGCTTCCTCGCTCAACAGCCAGATCACGACTGATCTGACATCGAACGGCTCCATCGATTCCCGCAGCCGGACATTGGTCAAGCAGGACAACGCGCTCACTCAGAAAAGCAACCAGCTGAACCTGCAGATGAGCCAGCTCACCGCCAGCCTCACACAGCAGTATGCTTCCCTCAACACGCTGCTGTCCTCGCTGCAGTCGACCTCCTCGTATCTCAGCCAGGCATTCGCCACCCTGCCGAAGGTGCAGGGCAGCTCATCCGGCTGAAGTCTCGCAGACTCAAGTTCGACGCTCCCGCGCCGTTAATCGGATACCTGAGCTTGAAGAGATCGCCTCGTGAGCCCCTATTCGACACAGTCGAAACTCGCCGCTTACCGCAGCGTGATCGCGCATGGCGCGGTCGCCAATGCGGACCCTCACGCCCTCGTGCTTACGATCATCGACGCGGCGCTTGCACGCCTGGCCGCGGCCCGTACCTGCATCGAGCGACGCGAAACCCGGCGCAAGGCGGAACTTCTGCATAGCGCGGTCATCCTGATCGCCGAGCTGCGCGGCAGCCTCAACCTGCGCAACGGCGGACCGCTGGCCCAGAATCTGAGCGATCTCTATGACTACATGGCACGCCGGCTGATCCACGCGAATCTCAATAGTGACGCGGGGGCGGTGGCGGAGGTGCAGAGCCTGCTCGGCGAGATTCGTGACGGCTGGGCGGCCATTGGTCCCCAGGTGCGACAGGAGCCGAGCCCGTCCGCCTCCGCTGCTTGAGAGCGCCCGTCGGCTCGCGGCCGGGCGGGCACCGGCTGCGCATCGACGCTGAAATGCGACATATTTCGCTGCTTCTGTGAGGCGTTCCTGCCAAGGTGGCGTCCATGAGCAGACGCCACGCCCGCGCCGTCCCGAGGCATAGCCCCCACCCGCACGCTCAGCCGTCCTCCGGATCCCCATCAGCCACCCTGCAGCAGGCGTGGGGGCTCTATTCCCGAGGTCAGCGAGCCGACGCCGAAGCGCTATGCCGAGCGATCCTCTCGCGACGGGGGGACGATCTCGGCGCGATGACGCTGCTCGGGATCATGCTGGCCCAGGCCGGCCGTCTGGCCGAAGCCGCCGAGTTGCTCGGGAAGGCGGCGACCCGGGCTCCCCGGGATGCCAGCGCGCACAACAACCACGGCAATGTCCTCAGGTCGATGGGGCGCTACGGCCAGGCCCTTACCTGCTACGAGCGGGCCGTTGCCATCCTTCCCGATTATGCCGATGCGCATTACAACCGTGGCGTCACGCTCCAGGACCTGAGGCAGTACGCGCAGGCGCTCGCGAGCTACGATCGCGCGCTCGAGCTGAAACCGGACCACGCTTGCGCCTGGAACAATCGCGGCGCGGCACTGCGGGCGCTCGAGCGCAAGCAAGAGGCGCTCGAGAGCTACGAGCGCGCGCTGGTCGTGCGGCCCGACTACACCGAAGCCCACAACAATCGGGGAGTGGCCCAGCAGGAGCTCGGCCTGCTGGACGAGGCGCTGGCCAGCTACGATCGCGCACTGACGCTGCGGCCGCAATACGCCGAGGCGCACAACAACCGGGGCAGCGCCCTGCAGAAGCGGCTGAGATTCGAGGATGCGGTTGCGAGCTACGATCAGGCGCTGACCTGCCAATCCGATTATCCGGAAGCGCACAACGGGCGGGGCGTCGTGTTGAGCAGCCTGGAGCGCTTCGAGGAGGCGATGGCGAGCTTCGATCGCGCAATCGCGGCCCGGCCGGACTACGCCGAAGCCCATAGCAATCGCGGCGCGGCACTGCGGGCGCTCAAGCGCTACCCGGAGGCACTGGCCAGCTGTCAGCGGGCGTTGCAGATCGATCCCTGGTGCGTCGACGGATATACCAATCTGGGCGCGATATACATGGATCTCAAGAGCTTCAACGACGCGCTGGCATGCTACGAGCGTGCGCTCAACCTCAGGCAGGATGTCTCCGGATACATCTCGCAGGGGGCCGTGCTGCACGAGCTGAAGCGGTCCGAGGAGGCGGTGGCGAGCTATCAGCGGGCGCTCGCCCTGGATCCGAATGCCGGGTTCGTGCTCGGAACGCTGCGGCACCTGCGGATGCAGATCTGCGACTGGGCCGACTACGACGACGATGTGGCGCGGATTGCTGCGGGGACCGACCAGGGCCGGTCGATGACGCGGCCCTTCAACTTGCTTTCGCTCCTCGACGCTCCCGCATTGCACCGCAAGGCCAGCGAGACCGCCGTTCAGGAGTTCTGCACGCCGCGCCATCCCCTGCCCCCGATTGCCCGGCATCCACGTCACGATCGCATCCGGCTGGGCTATTTCTCCGCCGACCTGCACAGCCACGCGGTCACCGTGCTGACCGCGGAGCTCTTCGAGACCCACGATCGCTCCAGGTTCGAGCTCACGGCGTTCTCTTTGGGCGCCAACGTCCGCGACGACACGCGTACGCGGATCGAGCCGGCTTTCGACCGCTTTCTCTGGGTCGGCGCGCAATCGGACCGGGAGATCGCGGAGCTGTCGCGGCGCTTAGGGATAGACATCGCCGTGGATCTCGGCGGCTACACGGGCGACGCCCGCCCGAGGATCATGGCTCTGCGCGCGGCGCCCATCCAGGTCAGTTATCTCGGCTACCTCGGCACGATGGGCGGGGATTTCATGGAGTACCTGATCGCAGATCCGGTCATCGTGCCGCCGCAGTCGCGCGCGCACTACTCCGAGAAGCTCGCCTACCTGCCCAACTACCAGGTCAACGATACGAAACGAGTGATCGCGGACAAGGTGTTCACCCGGGAAGAGCTCGGCCTGCCGCCGCGAGGCTTCGTCTTCTGCTGCTTCAATGCCGGCTACAAGATCACCCCCGAGGTGTTCGGGAGCTGGATGCGGATCCTGGCGGCAGTTGCGGACAGCGTGCTGTTCCTGGTGGCAGGGAATGCCCTCGCCGAGCGCAACCTGCGACGGGAAGCAGCGTCTCATGGCATTTCGCCGCAACGACTCGTCTTCGGAGCGCGCGTGGCGCCCTCGGAATACCTGGCCCGATACCGCGCGGCGGACCTGTTCCTGGATACCTCCCCCTACAATGCGGGCACGACTGCCAGCGATGCGCTTTGGGTAGGACTGCCGGTGCTCACCTGCATCGGCGATTCCTTCGCCGCGCGCGTCGCCGCCAGTGTGCTCACCGCCGCCGGACTGCCCGAGCTCATCACTCATGACCGCTTGCAGTACGAGCGGCTCGCGATCGAGCTCGCCACGCAGCCGGAACGCCTGGCGGCGGTACGCCGCAAACTGGCCGACGGGCGCTCGAGCTGCGTGCTGTTCGACACGCCGAGGATGACGAGGAATCTCGAGGAGCTCTACACCCGCATGTACGAGCGGCACCTCGCCGGCCTCGCGCCCGAGGACTTACCGCCCCACTGCGGCTGAAATCGCAGCCAGGTCAATCCGTGCCGGAACCAAAACTCTACCAGATATACTACTCCGACGAGTCGCGGGCGCAGCTCGATCCGGGATTCATCCCACTCGACAACGCCGCCAACGAGCGGCCGGACTGGCGGGAATACTGGCCCATCCGGCGCTTTCTTCGGGAGAGCCATGACCTCGATCCAGAGGCGTACTACGGCTTCTTCTCACCCAAATTCGGACAGAAAACAGGGTTGGATGCAGCCGCGGCCCGAGCTTTCATCGAGCAGCACGGCGCCGGCGCGGACGTGATCGCCTTCTCCCCGTACTTCGATCAGATGACTTTCCCGCTCAGCATCATGGAGCAGGCCATCGGCGCTCACGGAGAGTGCATCGATGCACTGCAGCAGTGCGCCACTCTGATTGCCCCCGGCTTCCAGATGGCGCGCAGCGTCACCACCACGAGCAACACGATCTTCTGCAACTTTTTCGCGGCCAAACCAGGCTTCTGGTCCGAATGGCTGCGGCAATGCGAACGGATCTTCCAGATCGCGGAAGAATCCCTGACGCCGCTCGGCATCGAGCTGAATCGTCCGGTGGCACATGGAGCCGCGCCCGCGCCGCTGAAGGTATTCATCATCGAGCGGG
>DASYGA010000064.1:0-2133 GCA_036000265.1 Steroidobacteraceae bacterium
GCGCGAAGCGGGCTTTAGGCAGATGCGCGCTGGCTCGCTCAAGGGGAAGCATGTCCAAGTGCTCCTTCGGCGCGATGCAACCTGCGGCCCTGCTGACGGGCGCTGGCGCAGGAACAAGTGGTCGGGGTGACAGGATTTGAACCTGCGACACCTACGTCCCGAACGTAGTGCTCTACCAGGCTGAGCTACACCCCGAGAAGGCGAGATCCGCGGACCCTGGTAGCTCGAGGCGGCAGGGAGGCGGGCGGCGCAGTGTACTGAAGCGGCCCCGGTGCTTCAATGCCGGTTTCGAGGCCGCAGCGATACCGTCAAGGAACCGCTTTCGGTATTCTCGCGCCAGGATGCCGTTCGGGGGGTCTATGCCCGGAATCATGAATCGCACCGGCGGGCTGTTGCTGGCTCTGCTCGCCGCCCTCTGGGCGGTACCTCCCGCGCACGCCGACATCATCGGCGCTTTCAACGACTACAAGAAGGGCGATTACCCCCACGCCTTCCAGGAATTCCTGGTGCTCGCGAAGCTCGGGCAGCCGCTGGCGCAGTACGACGTGGCGACCATGTACCAAGCCGGGCAGGGCACCCCTGCGAGCGATGCCGAGGCGTATGCATGGGCCACTTTGGCCGGGGAGAACGGCGAGGCGCGCGGGAAGAAGCTCGCCGACGAGCTCCGGCCGCATCTCGCTCCCGCCTCCGAGCAGGCTGCGGCCGCGGTGATCGACTGCGGCGGCCGCAAGGGGGTCAAGATGTACATCGGACAGTACCCGGAGGCGGCACGCAGGGCGCACATCGAGGGAGCGATCTTCGTGGAATTCACCCTGATGCCGGCCGGTATCTTCGAGCCGACGGTCAGGGAAATCCTGCTGCGCAGCCAGTTTTCCCGTGAGCCTCCCGGGTCCGCCCCCGTTCAGTGCTCGATGCCCTACAACTTTCTTTTGACCGGCCGCCGGGTCAGTGGCGGTCGGGAGAGCATGGAGGGCTTCGAGGCCGAGCTCGGCTACCGGACGAACCTCGAGAATCTCGCAGAAGACGGCGCTCCGGATGCGCATCTCGTTTACGGACTGCTCCTGGACGGACCGTTCAAGGAGGAGGGCGACAACTCAGGCGGGTCGAAGAGGCAGAGGCACCCCGGCCTGCCCTGGCTCGTCAAGGCGGCCCAGGCGGGGGAGCCGGTGGCGCAATACGAGGTCGCCCATAGCCTTCTCAATGGCGACGGATGCCGCAGAGATGAGGTGAAGGGCCTCAAATGGCTGCAGATGGCGGCCGACCAAAATGAGCCCAACGCCGACATCACGCTCGCCACGCGACTGCTTCGCGGCACGCCGAGCGCCGCCGATCTGACGCAGGCGAAAGGCTGGCTCGAGCGCGCTGCCGCGCTGACCGAGGACGATGGCATTCCAAACAGCAGTGAGGACGCGCGGCTCCTTCTCGCGGCGATCCTGGCCGCGGCACCGCAGGCCTCCCTGCGCGATCCCTCGCGGGCATTACAGCTGTTGAAAAACATCCACGATGTCGAGGAGGACCCTACGCCCGCGGACGTCCGGGCCGCCGCCCAGGCTGCGGAGGGCGATTTCAGCGATGCGGTGCGTAGCGAGCAGACGGCCCTCGCGCGCGCTGGTCAGCTGGGCTGGGATCTCTCGCCGCTCGAGCAACGGCTCTCGCTCTATCAGGCCGGCAAGCCGTGGTACGGCAGCCTGCTCCAGTTCTGAGCGACGCTCCGGCGCGTTCTCAAGTCGTGTGCTCCACCGCAAACCGCGCCAGCGACGCCAGCCCCTCCTTGTAGATGCCTTCCGGCAGGGGCTTCAGCGATAGCAGCGCCTGCTCGGCCGATTCCCTGGCCACCCGCGCCGCGTACTCGAGGCCACCGGTCGACTCGATCGCCGCAATGATGGGCTCGAGCTGGGCCAGATCGCCCTTCTCGATGGCGATGCGGATCGCGGCCCGCTGGGCCTCGGTGCCGTTGCGCATCGCATAAATGAGGGGCAGGGTGGGCTTGCCCTCGGCAAGGTCGTCGCCCAGATTCTTGCCGCGCTCGGCAGGATTCGAGCGGTAGTCGAGCACATCGTCCACCAACTGATAGGCCGTGCCGAGATGGCGGCCATAGGCGGCGAGCGCCTTGCGCACCTGCTCCGGGCTGCC
>DASYGA010000067.1:0-6606 GCA_036000265.1 Steroidobacteraceae bacterium
GAGACCTGGTGCTCCATGAGGCCCGAGAGCACCAGCGTGCCAGACGGCCCGACGATGTCCTCGAAGGAGCGGGCGAGCGCCACCAGCGGACCGGAGAGTATGTTCGCGAGCAAGAGGTCCGCGCCCGGTGGAATGGCCGCGGCGGCATCGCAGAGCCGCACGCGCGCCGTCAACCCGTTCGCGGCGGCGTTGTCGCGTGTGGCGATCAGGGCTTGTGGATCGATGTCGAAGCAGCTGGCCGCGCGCGCACCGAGCCGCAGCGCGGCAAGAGCCAGCACGCCGGAGCCGCAGCCGAAATCAACGACGTACCCGTCCGCGGGAGGGTGTGCATCGAGCCATTCCAGGCAAAGCGCCGTCGTCGGGTGAGTACCCGTGCCAAAGGCGAGACCCGGGTCCATGCGCACCACGACGGCTTCCGGCTGAGTGACCTGCTCGTGATGCGGGCAAACCCATAGCCGCCGGCCGAAGCGCATCGCATGGAAGTCGCGCAGCCATTCGCGCTCCCACGGCCGATCGGCCACCTCCCGCGCACGCAGGAGGCTCGGATCGACGGCGAGCGCGCGACCCAGTGCAGCAATGACCCGGTCGCAATCCGCTTCCGGTGGAAAAAGGGCCAGGACTCGCGCCGCCGGCCAGAGCCGGAACTCCCCGGGTGCCGGCTCGAGGACCGGCGAGGCATCACGATCGTCCGCATCGACGAACGTCACGGCGATCGCTCCGCAGGAGAGGCAGGCGGTTTCGGCTTCTTCCGCGGCGAGGCCGCCGAGATCCCAGCTGATCTCGTGAAAGATGACCGTGGCCGTCTACCTCAGCCCCAGGCGTCGTTCCAGGTAGTGGATGTCAGTACCACCTTTCTGGAAAGCCGCGTGGTTACAGATTTCCTGGTGCAGCGGCACGTTGGTCTTGATGCCTTCGATCACCATTTCGGCGAGCGCGTTCTTCATGCGTGCGATGGCCGTCTCGCGTGTGTCACCGTGCGCGATGACCTTGCCGATCAATGAGTCGTAATTGGGTGGCACGTGATAGCCGGAATACACGTGACTGTCGACCCGGATGCCGGGTCCGCCCGGGGCGTGCCACAGCCGGATCGGCCCCGGGGATGGCATGAAGGTCTTCGCGTCCTCGGCGTTGATGCGGCACTCCATCGCATGCCCGCGGATCTGCACGTCACTCTGCACGTAGGGCAGGCGCTCGCCCGCGGCGATCAGCAGCTGCGCCTTCACGAGGTCGATGCCGGTGACGATCTCGGTGACCGGGTGCTCGACCTGGATACGTGTGTTCATCTCGATGAAGTAGAACTCACCGTCCTGGTAGAGGAACTCCATGGTGCCAGCGCTGCGGTAGCCGACGGCGCGGCAGGCCTCGACGCAGCGCTCGCCCATGATGCGACGCTGGCGCGCGCTGATGCCGGGCGCAGGGGCTTCCTCCAGCACCTTCTGGTGGCGGCGCTGCATGGAGCAGTCGCGCTCGCCCAGGTGGATGACATTGCCATGATGATCGGCGAGCACCTGGAACTCGATGTGGCGCGGCCGCTCCAGGAATTTCTCCATGTACACCTGGTCGTTGCCGAAGGCTGCGCGCGCCTCCGCCCGGGTGATGCCGATGGAATTGAGCAGGGCGGCCTCGCTGTGCACAACGCGCATCCCGCGGCCGCCGCCGCCGCCGGAGGCCTTGATGATCACCGGATAGCCGATTTCCCGGCCGATGCGCAGGTTTTCCTCCGGCTCATCGCCCAAAGGCCCGTCCGAGCCCGGGACACACGGCACCCCGTGACTCTTCATCACCCGGATCGCCGATACCTTGTCGCCCATGGTGCGGATGGTCTCCGCCCGTGGCCCCACGAACACGAAGCCGCTGTTCTCGACCCGCTCGGCGAAGTCCGCGTTCTCGGAGAGAAAGCCGTAGCCCGGGTGAATGGCTACTGAGTCCGTGACCTCGGCGGCGCTGATGATCGCCGGCATGTTGAGGTAGCTGGCTGCCGAGGGCGGCGGCCCGATACACACGGACTCGTCCGCCAGCAGCACGTGCTTCAGGCTGTAGTCGGCGGTGGAATGCACCGCGACCGTTTTGATGCCGAGCTCGCGGCAGGCGCGCAGGATGCGCAGAGCAATCTCGCCGCGGTTGGCGATGACGACCTTCTCCAGCATGGCGTGCGGCGCTTATTCGACGACGAAGAGCGGCTGGCCGAATTCGACCGGATCGCCATTGCGCGCCATGATGGAGGTGATCTTGCCGGCGCGATCGGCCTCGATCTGGTTCATCATCTTCATCGCCTCGATTATGCAGAGCACCTGCCCGACCTTCACCTCGTCGCCGATCTCGACATAGGGCTTGGCCCCCGGGGAAGGGCTGGCGTAGAAAGTGCCGACCATCGGCGCGGTGATCACGTGCTCGTTGGTCTTGGGCTTGGCCGCACTCTCGCCTGCGGCGGTGCCCTGGCCGGACGCCTCGGGCGCAGCGGCGAGCGGCATCGGTAACGCGCCGCGCCCCGGGTCCCACCCGGGGGGGCCTGGGGCGAACCAGGCATGCGCCGGCAGCGGCTGCATCGCGGCGGCCGGCGGCATGCGGCTGATACGCACCGCCTCCTCGCCTTCCTTGATTTCGATCTCCGCGATGCCGGATTCCTCCAGCAACTCGATGAGCTTCTTGATTTTTCGAATGTCCATGCCGGGAATGCTCCCCCTGGTCTGTTGCTCGTGTTTGGAAAGGCCGTCGCGGTTCAGGACGAGGCCGGCTGGGCGGGTTGGATCTGCGGTGTGGTGCCCGCCAGCTGGCGGCATGCCGCCCGCACGGCGAGCTCGTACCCGAGAGCGCCGAAGCCCGCGATCACTCCGACGGCGATGTCGGAGAAGTAAGATTTGTGCCTGAATTCCTCGCGCGCCTTCGGGTTGGAGAGATGCACCTCGATCATCGGCAGGCGCACGGCGAGCACAGCATCGCGCAGCGCGATGCTGGTATGGGTGAAGGCGCCGGGGTTGAAGACGAGCAGCCCTATCCGCTCCGCGGGGGCCTGGTGGATGCGCGCGATGAGCTCGTGCTCCGCATTGCTCTGAAAGCAGAGGAGCTCGAGGCCTTCCTCGCGCGCCAGCTGCGCCGCGCGCCGCTCGATCGCCTCCAGCGTCTGCACGCCGTAGGTCCCGGGCTCCCGGGTTCCGAGCAGATTCAGGTTGGGGCCGTTCAGCAGCAGCAGACGGGTCATTCGGCGGAGCGCAGGCGTGCTCGATTCAAGCGACGCGCGGGAATTTACCCTAAATTCAAGGAAACGGGTGGTTTTTGTGGCGAATGACTGGGAACGAGCTTCCGCTGGATCAGAGCTTGGCGCGCCGCGCACCCTGCGCGCGTGCCACGGCCAGCTTGGCCATTTCCTGCGAGATCTCCCGGCGCGCGGTGGCAAGGTCGATCCGGCCCCGGTCGAGCTCGTCCAGGCGATCGAGGATTAGCGCGGCTTGATCCGCGTTCAGCTCTCCAACCTTGAGGGTGACGATGCGTCCGCGAGCATCGACGAACACGGAGAACGGCAATACTGCGTCCATGCCGAGAGCATGTACGGCTTGCAGGCCGGGCTGCTCACCGATCAGCAGAGGATACTGAATGGCCGCACGGCGCGCGTAGTCGAGCACCGCAGCGCGGGAGTCTACCGCGACCCCGATGACCTGAAGCCCTTGCTGCGCGCGCTGCCGGCTGAGGCGCTCGAGCAATGGAATCTCCTGCCGGCAGGGGCCGCACCAGGGCGCCCAGAAATTAACGAGCAGTGGATGGCCCTTCCAATCAGAGAAATGGCGCGTAGCGCCCAGCCGGTCTACAAAGGCAATTTCGGGCAGCGTATCGGGGATTGCGTGCTGCTGCGGTGCATCGTCGGCGGACGTTGCCGCACGGGCCGGTGCGGAATCGCTGGCACTGGCGGTCATCGGGGCCGAGGTGCCGCCCCATGGCGGCCTCGCGAGCAGCCGGTAAGCGAAGAAACCCCCCGTTCCCGCGGCGAGTACGATCGCAGTCGCCGGAAGTACCCGTGTGAAGAACGTCCTCATCAGGACGCCGGCCCGGAGCCAATGGCGGCACGTACCGCCGCCGCGAATTCAGCACCGCCCATGTAGCCGACCACGCGATGGCGGGAGCGCTCCCGCCCTTCGCGGCCATAGAACGCGATCGTCGGGGGGCCGTAGATGCCGAAACGCTTCAGCAACGCCCGATCGTTAGCGTCGTTCGCGGTGACGTCGGCGCGCAACAGGACCGTGCCGGCGAGCGCCTGGCGGACGGCCGGATCGAGGAAAGTGGTCGCCTCCATCTCCTTGCAGGAGGTACACCAATCGGCATAGAAGTCGACCATGACCGGCCGCCCAGCATGCGCTGCCTGGGCGACAGCTCGATCGAGATCGGCCACGCTGTGGATGGTGGTGAAACTCAGAGGATGTCTGGCCGCCGCCCAGGCTGGAATGGGCGCCAGCGGATCGGTGCCGCCGAGAGCCGCGCCGGTCACCAGGGCGAGGCCGTACAGTCCTGCCGCGAGGCCTGCGATCCGCAGCGGCCAGCCGCGGGAGGAGCGCCGGGTGGCGGTCCACAGAACTGCTGCCAGCGTTGCGGCCGGCACGGCCCAGAGCGCAAGCGTCGCGCGGGGCGGCAGCAGGCGCGCCAGCATCCATACAGCCACTCCGAGCATCACTGCGCCGAAGAACTTCTTCACCGCATCCATCCAGGCGCCCGATTTCGGCATCAGTCGTCCGGCGGAAGTGCCCACGACGAGAAGCGGCGTGCCCATCCCTATGCTCATGGCGAAAAGGGCGGCGGCGCCGCGGGCCACCTGACCGGTCTGGCTGATTACCGCCAGCGCTCCCACCAGCGCGGGTCCGACGCAGGTGGTGACGATGAGGGCCGAGAGCGCCCCCATGGCGGCTACGCCCCCCAGAGAGCCTGCCGTCTGCCGGTTGCTGAGCTGGGCGATCCGGGTCTGCAGCGCCGCCGGCATCTGCACGGTGAAGAGGCCCAGCATCGACAGGGCCATCGCCACGAAGAGGGCCGCGAAGGAAGCGATGATCCAAGGCTTCTGGAAGGCCGCCTGCACCTCTCCCCCGGCGGCGGCGAATGCCGTACCGGCGATGGTATAGGTCAGCGCCATGCCGAGAACGTAGGCCAGAGACAGCACGAACGCGCGAGCGGTCGTTACCGCCCGGCCCTGGCCCACGATGATCCCGGAGAGAATCGGGATGGTCGGGTACACGCAGCCGGTGAACGCCAGCCCGAGCCCAGCCAGGTAAAACCAGCCGATCATGGCGAGCAGGCTTCCTGAGCGCGCCAGCGCCTCGAAGCGGAACTGGCCCGGCTGACTGGATGCGGATGCCGCCGAGGCAGCACTGGCGCCCCCTGCTCCAGCTCCCGATGGCATTCCCGCGCCTGCGCTGGCGCCCGGCACTGCCGCGGGGAGGCTTACGCTGACGGTTTTGGTGATCGGCGGATAGCACAGGCCGGCATCCGCGCAGCCCTGATACGTCACGCGCAGGGACACATTGGCCCGGCCGCTGCTGCGGTCGAAGGGTAGCAGCCCGGAGACTTCGTGGCGGTAGATCTCCTCCCGGCCGAAGTACGGGTCCATTTTGATCTGGCCCGCTGGCAGCTGCAGTGGTCCGAGCGCCGCGCCGCCCGCATCGGTGACCTTGAGGCGGGTGCGATAGAGGTAGTAGCCGTCCCGGATGGTCCAATCGAGCCGGATCGCGCTCGCTCCGGCGGCGACGGCGCTCACGTGGAAGACCTGATCGGCCGGCAGGAACTTCGGCTGGTTGCCCAAGGCGGCCAGCAGGCCGCTCTCGCCTGCGAGCACGCTGCCACAGCAGGCCAGCAATACCGCGGCCGCTGCCACGAAACCGAGGCGCTCCGTGAGCCGCCTGCGCGGCCGCCGAGCGCTGCCGGAGTCTTTCATTGCACCGCTCCCCGTCGCCATGAGAGACAATCCGCCGCGACGCACGTGATCGGGAAGCCGATGACTTCCGGTACTTGGTAGGGATGAAGAGATTTGAGACGCATCTCGATGCTCCGGGTACCGGGTAGTCACGGTTTTGATGACCAGCAGCACTTCTGGTTCATCCTGGATGGCACCCTGCCAGCGATAGGTCGAGTGTACCGGCCCCACCCGGCTGACGCAGGCTGCACCTCCCGGATCCGACCGGGCCTGTCCCGACTCGACCAGATCGCGGGCAATCCGCGCCGCGACGGCCTCGTCGCGACAGGTGGTGAGTACCACGATGGGTGCGGCCAGGGTTTCCATTGACGTCCGGGAACGGGGGCGGCCGGCACGATAATAATCTGCCGCACGAAAATTCTCCCCGGCTGGGCTTGAAATCCGACCTTCACCGCCTATTATTAGCAGTCACGTGAGGTGAGTGCTAATGCCGCCCACGCCCCATTTCCCATAAACATAGTCTAGTAGGAGCGTCCACCATGAAGATTCGTCCTCTTCATGACCGCGTAATCGTCAAGCGCCTGGAGGAGGAGCGTACCTCCCCCGGTGGCATCGTCATTCCCGATACGGCGGCTGAGAAGCCTGTCCAGGGAAAGATCATCGCGGTCGGCAACGGCAAAATTCTCGAAGACGGCAAGGTCCGTCCGCTCGACATC
>DASYGA010000071.1:0-1922 GCA_036000265.1 Steroidobacteraceae bacterium
ACGCGGACACAGGAGTGGGTGGACACCACCGGCGTGCGCGACAACTCGGCCGCCTGGAGCATGGTGTCGCGCGAGACGTGCGCCACGTCGACCAGCATGCCGAGACGGTTCAGCTCGGCGACTGCGGCGCGGCCGAGGGGACTGAGGCCGCCGTGCTCGCTCAGCGCATCGCCGAGATCGGTGCGCGGATTGCAGGAATCGGCCAGCGCGTTGTGACCGTTGTGGGTCAGCGTCAGGTAGCGCGCGCCCAGCGCCCGGAAGCGCGCGAGCCGCGACAGGTCGGCGCCCATCGCGAAGCCGTTCTCCACCGCCGGGACGATCGCCAGCACGCCGTCGCGCTTGGCGGCAGCGATCTCATCGGCGGTGACGGCGACGCGCGCGGCGATGCCGTTCTCGCTGCGCCCCATGCCACGGATGGTTTGCAGCATGCCGATGGCACGCTCGAACGCCGCGGAATCGCTCTCGGGCGTACGGGCGGCCTGTGGCACGTAGGCCACGAAACAGCCGGCGGCGAGCCCGCCGCGCTGCATCTTCGGCAGGTCGACGCGCCGCGGGCCGTCCTGGAACGGGTCGGGCCCGTTCGGCCAGGGGATGTCGATGTGGGTGTCGAGGGTGAGCAGGCCGCGATGCAGCGCCTGCAAGTCGGCAAGGGGGGCGTCGTTCATGGCGCGGGACGCTCGCAGATATCGGCGCGCGGCGGAAGGGGCAATGCCGCGGTGCGATCGATGCCAGGGCCGCCGCTGGTCGGTTGGCGGCAAGTGAACCCGCCGATGCGGCGGTTCTGGGGTGTCCATTTAACCGGAGTTAGGGATCTGCCTCCAAGGGCGGCTCAGCGAAGGTCGCTGCAAGCTGGGCGGATGTCCACGTTGTCTGGGCGGCTTGGGGGGAACGGCCTTTGGGCTCTGGCTCATAACAAGGTCCTGATAACGAACCGGACCATGCGCGACAGCGAGCTCCAGGACCCGGTAGAACAGCATCCCTCTGCTACGTGAGCGGCGGCGGTTGAAGCGGAACACGAACTCGTCCAGGTAACTGGGCAGGTGTGCGGAATCCACCGCTCCCTGGTGGGTGCCCATCAGCCATCGTTTTGCAAGGGACGCTATTCGATGCACGCCTGGCAGAAGTTCTCCGGGGTCCTCGCCTCGCGCTGATGCGGCCCGCTGACTACGACGATCATGGATGTACCCATTCTTCTCCAACCACCGGTAACCCTGCCAGGCATCGGTGATGACCGTCGCCCCCGGCTCGACGTTATTCAACACGAAGGAGTGAAGCGATTCTGATGAGGCATCCGCCACGGGTGACATTCGACAGCGCCCGAATCCCTTCGGCTCCAGGATCTCGATCGCGATACACGTCAGGATCTTCTTCCCTTTGGCACGGCCTCCCGAAAGTCCAGATTCTTTGCCTCCGATGTAGGTTTCGTCCACCACCTTCCCGCAAAGGCGCTCCCGATCGGGGCGAATCAGCACAGACCGCAGGCGATGAAGGATCGCCCACACTGTCTGGTAGGAGCCGATCTCCAGGGTCCGCTTCAGACTCAGCGCCGAGATCCCGTCTTTGCCGGTAGCAAAATGCCAACAGACCGAAAACCAAACCGTAAGGGGAGTACGGGTTCGGTCAAAGATGGTGCCTGCCATCACTGATGTGCGGCCACCGCATCCAGCACACATGAACCTGCCGTCCCCAAGCCGCCATCCTCCCGGACGACCGCAGCACGGGCAGACGAAGCCGCAAGGCCATCGCAGCCATTCCAGGTAGTCCAGGCAGTCTGCATCAGTCGGGAACCAAGCCTGAAACTCCCCAAGAGACTTAGGGTAGTGGGTGCCGGCATGGCGACGTTCCATTGCCCCAGTCTACGCTCAACTCCTGTTAAATGGATACCCCAGTTGCCAATAATCGGCCGCGACGGAACGCCTGAC
>DASYGA010000115.1:0-1998 GCA_036000265.1 Steroidobacteraceae bacterium
CCGCAGCCGAAGACCGCGATCACATCGCCCGCGTGGATGTCGCAGTGCTCCGCCGCCATGTAGCCCGTCGGCAGAATGTCGGTGAGGAACAGCGCCTGCTCATCGGTGAGGCCGTCGGGAATCTGCAGCATACCGACATCCGCGAACGGCACGCGGACATACTCCGCCTGCCCACCCGCATAGCCGCCGAGCAGTTGAGAGTAGCCGAAGATGCCGGCGGGGGAGTAGCCCCACAGCTTCTCGACGGCCCCGGCGTGCGGGTTGGTATTGTCGCAGAGCGAGAACATCTGCTGCCGGCAGAAGTAGCACCGGCCGCAGGCGATCGGGAACGGGACGGTGACGCGGTCGCCGACCTTCACGCGGCGCACCTCCGGGCCGATTTCGACCACCTGGCCCATGAACTCATGCCCCAGGATGTCGCCGGGCTTCATCGCCGGGATGTAGCCATCGTAGAGATGCAGATCCGAGCCGCAGATCGCCGTCGAGGTGACACGTACGATGGCGTCGTGTGGATTGAGAATCTGTGGGTCAGGAACGCGCTCCACGCGCACATCATGCACGCCGTTCCAGCAAAGCGCTCGCATAGACGCCGTCCTCCTTTACCTGCTCGGCTACCGTCCTGGCAGCGCGACCTCACGCCCCTTGCCGATGATCAGCTTGCCGTGCGGCTGATTGTCGGTGGTCGGCGTCTCGCCCGTTTCGAGGATCGCCTTCAGCCGGCGGAGATCCTCGCGTATCTGAAGCGTCGGCTCCTCCAAGAGCATGCGCGCGGCGGCGGCTCCGGCGGATCCCATCGGCGGCTGATACGTCATGCGCACCGTCACCTCCGTGCCACGGTCGCCTGGCGCGGCCATGAAGCGCACCTCGCCCTGATTGGGGACGAGCGTGCCCGGCAGTGATTGCCAGGCGATCAGCTTGTTGGGGCGATCCGCCGTGATCTCGGCGTCCCACTCGACATGCTTGCCCAGCGGCGCGCGCGCCACCCAGTGCGAATGTGTCTCGTCGGTGGTGGTCACGGTCTCTAGATGCCGCATGAAGGTGGGCAGCCGCGCGAAGTCGCGCCAGTAGGCGTAGACCGTCTCCGGCGACGAGCCGACGGTGATGGACCGTTCGACGATCAGCCCGGCGCCCGACCGCTGCCCGGCGCGCACGAGGCCGAGCGCGGCATACAGCTTGAAGTGGCCGGTCGCGGCCGCATAGAGGAACACGCCGCCACCGGCAATCAACGCGGCGCCGGTCACAGAGAAGGGTCGCCGCAATCCGGCAAGGACCAGTCCCCCGCCGATTCCGATATCGAGGATACGCTCGGCCCGTCCGGAATTGACGCTGGAGCCGCGACGCCGGGTCTGCTCGGTCTGCCCGGCTCGTGGGTTGCCCGCAATCGTGGGCGTCGCCGCGCTCATATCTGCCTCCTTGCCCTGCGCTGAGAACGTGATGTGGTGGGAATGCCCACAGCCTGTCCGCACTGGCTGCGCACGAGACATGCCACCGCCAGCCCATGAGCAAACCGTGTCGAATCAGGAGTGCGCGGGCTATTTGAGGATCTGCCCCGCGACCACCATCTTCTGAATCTGGTTGGTACCCTCATAGATCTGCGTGATCTTGGCATCGCGAAAGAGCTTCTCCACGGGGTACTCGCGGATATAGCCGTAGCCGCCGAAGATCTGCACCGCGTCGGTCGTCACCTCCATCGCGACATCCGAGGCAAAGTTCTTGGCCATGCTGCTCTCATAGAGGAAGGGACGGCCCGTCTCCGTCACCCGCGCTGACCACCACGTCATCAGGCGCGCGGCCTGCACCTTGGTCGCCATGTCGGCGAGCATAAACTGGATACCCTGGTTGGCGGCGATGGGCTTGCCGAACTGGACACGCTCCTTGGCGTAGTCGCGCGCGTACTCATATCCCGCCCGCGCGATGCCCAGCGCGATGGCGGCGACCATCGGGCGCGAACGGTCGAGCATCGTCATCGCCAGCTTGAAGCCGCTGCCCTCCTCACCC
>DASYGA010000118.1:0-1833 GCA_036000265.1 Steroidobacteraceae bacterium
GCCCAGGTGCGCAGCATGGTTCCGACACACGTCCCGGAGCCTGACCGCACCTGGTTCACCATCGCGGCCTACAACGTCGGCTTCGGGCACGTGGAGGATGCGCGCATCATCGCGCAGACGCTCGGCAATAATCCGGACTCCTGGGCGGATGTTGCCAAGGAGCTGCCGAAGCTGGCCGAGCCGCGCTGGTTCACGCGGGCCAAGTGCGGCTACGCGCAGGGATGGCAGCCGGTGGAATACGTCGCGCACGTGCGCCAGTTCATGCAGCTGCTCGAATGGCAACCCGACGACGGCTTGCCGCACATGACCGTCGCCGACGTCGTGCATCAACCTGCGAGCGGCAGCAATAACGGCGGCTGACGCTCAAACGCGGCGCTCGAGGAAGAACTCCCGCAGGAGGCTGCCGCACTCCTCCATCAACACACCGCCAAAAACGTCCACGCGGTGGTTGAGCCCCGGGAGAGTGAAGATGTCGGTGACACTGCCCGCCGCACCCGCGCGCGGATCCCAGGCGCCGAACACCAGCCGGCGCACCCGCGCGTGCACGATGGCCATCGCGCACATCGGGCAGGGCTCCAGCGTGACGTACAAAGTCGTGTCGCTGAGCCGGTAGCTGCCGAGCGCACGCCCTCCGGAGCGCAGGGCTTCGATCTCCGCATGCGCGGTGGGATCGCTGGAGGAGATCGGGTGGTTGGCGCCACCGGCAATGACGCGATCGCCGCTGACCAACACCGCGCCGACGGGGACCTCCCCCGCCGCACGCGCCCTGCCCGCCTGCTCGAGCGCGAGCCGCATGAAATCGATATCGCCCGGCACGGCCCCTCGATCAGGACTCATCCGACCGCGTCACCCGGGCGCGCAGCCGACCGCTTGCCAATCGAGCTTCTATCTCCTCGCCGGGATTGACCGTTGCCGCATCGCTCACCAGCGAGCCATCCGCCCGGGTCACGATCGCGAATCCGCGCGCCAGCGTCGCCAGGGGGCTCGCGAGCCCCAAGGTGTTGTTGGCCAGCGCCACCCGATGCGAGAGACGCGATAAGTACTGCGCCACTGCGTGCTCCAGCCGGGCCCGCAGGATCTCTTCCCGCCGGCCGCACTCGCGGACCAGGCGCTCCGGCGAGCGCTGCACCAGCCTCGATAGGGCCTCGCCCAGCCGGCCATGGCGGGCATCGAGCAGCACGCGGCTGGTGACGGCCAGACGCTGGCGCAGCTCGTCCAGGCGCTGTGTCTGCCGCGCCAGGCGCACCTCGGGCGAGCGCTGCACCAGTCGCGTATGGGCCTCGCTCAATCGATGGCGGCGCGTATGCAGCACCGCGTGGGTGGCGCCGGTGAGCCTCTGCTCGAGGTCATCCAGCCGCTGCGCCTGATGAACCAGGCGTATGCCTGGATGCGACTGCTTGAGCCTCGCACCGACACTCGCGAAGCGGCTCGACACGACACGCAGCTCCCGCCGCATGCAGGCGGCCATGCGCGACTCCATTCGCGTCAGAGCCTCGAGGCAGGCCCCCCGGTCGGGTGCGACCAGCTCAGCGGCACCCGATGGCGTCGGCGCCCGCGCATCGGCTGCGAAGTCGGCAATGGTGAAGTCGATCTCGTGGCCGATCCCGGTCACCACCGGAATGGCACACGCGCGAACCGCCCGCGCCACCCGCTCATCGTTGAAAGCCCACAGGTCCTCCAGCGAGCCGCCCCCACGCGCCAGGATCAGCACGTCACAGTCCAAACGCTCCGAGGCGAGCTGCAACGCCTGCACGATGCCCGGCGCCGCGGCCGCACCCTGTACGGGCGTCGGATAGACCAGCACCGCAGCCGGTGGAAAGCGGCGCGCCAGGA
>DASYGA010000169.1:0-3738 GCA_036000265.1 Steroidobacteraceae bacterium
CAGCCGGTGGAAAGCGGCGCGCCAGGATGTTGAGAATGTCGCGAACAGCCGCTCCGGTCGGCGAGGTGACCACGGCGATCCGCCGCGGGAAACGCGGCAGGCCGCGCTTGCGCTCGCCGGCGAACAGGCCTTCGGCGGCAAGCTTCGCCTTCAGCCGCTCGAACTCGCGCTGCAGCGCACCGAGGCCGGCCTCCTCGAGGGTATCGACGATGAGCTGATATTCGCCGCGCGGCTCGTAAAGACTCACGCGCCCGCGGGCGATCACGTGCTGGCCTGCCTTGGGCGTGAAGCCCAGCGCCGTGTTCTTCAGCCTGAACATCGCGCAGCGCACCTGGGCGTCCCGGTCCTTCAGCGAGAAATACCAGTGCCCCGAGGAGGGCTGGGAGAAGTTCGAGAGCTCGCCCTCCACCCACACGATCCCCAGGCCCCGCTCCAGCAGCGTCCGCACCTCCTTATTGAGGCGGGAAACCGTGTAGACGCTGCGACCCGGAGCGGCGTCGGGCTCGGTACCTGGGAAGAGACTGGCCGGCATGGCCGGACACCATAGCACGAGGTTTACCGCGGCGCGCCGAGTGCGTAGAATTAGCTATGCGAATCCTCGAAGAAGCACTCACCTTCGACGACGTCCTCCTCGTCCCCTCCTACTCGGAGATTCTCCCCCGGGAGGTGGACGTCGGCACGCACGTCACCCGCCGCATTCGGCTCAATCTTCCGCTCCTCTCGGCCGCCATGGACACGGTCACCGAGGCCCGCCTCGCGATCACCATCGCCCAGGAAGGCGGCATCGGCATCATCCACAAGAGCATGACCATCGAGGCGCAGGCGCGCGAGGTCGGCCGGGTGAAGAAGTTCGAGAGCGGCATCATCAAGGATCCGATCACCGTCCCTCCCAATATGACCATCCGCGAGGTGCTCGACCTGACACGCTCGCGCGGTATCTCCGGCGTGCCGGTGGTCGTTGGCAGGAAGGCAGTCGGCATCGTCACCCACCGCGACCTGCGCTTCGAGCTGAAGCTCGATGCGCCGGTCTCCTCGGTCATGACACCGCAGGAGCGCCTGATCACGGTGCGCGAGACCGCGCCGAAGGAACAGGTCCTGGCGCTGCTGCACAAGCATCGCATCGAGAAAGTGCTGGTCGTCAACGCCGACCACGAGCTCACCGGCATGATCACCGTGAAGGATTTCCAGAAGGCGACGGAATTCCCGCGCGCCTGCAAGGATGAGACCGGCAGGCTTCGTGTCGGTGCCGCGGTGGGTACGACTCCCGACACCTTGGATCGCGTGGCGGCGCTGCGCGAGGCCGGCGTCGACCTCGTGGTCGTCGACACTGCTCATGGACATTCCCGGGGGGTCATCGCCATGGTGGAGCGCATCAAGGCGCAATGGGGTGACCAACAGGTCGTCGCCGGCAACATCGCCACCGCCGAGGCTGCCCTGGCCCTCGCATCCGCGGGCGCCGATGGCGTCAAGGTCGGCATCGGGCCAGGCTCGATCTGCACTACGCGCATCGTTGCGGGCGTGGGTGTCCCACAGATTTCCGCGGTGGCCAACGTTGCGGAGGCTCTGCGCAACAGCGACGTGCCCGTTATTTCCGATGGCGGCATCCGCTTCTCCGGCGACATTGCCAAGGCGATCGTCGCGGGGGCACACGCGGTCATGATCGGCAGCCTCTTTGCCGGCACCGAGGAATCACCCGGCGAGGTGGAGCTTTACCAGGGCGCTTCCTACAAGTCCTATCGCGGGATGGGCTCGCTTGGCGCGATGGCGGAGCGCCACGGCTCGGCCGATCGCTATTTCCAGGACGCCTCGACGGAGCTCGAGAAGCTCGTGCCAGAGGGCGTCGAGGGCCGCGTCCCCTACAAGGGCAGCGTCGTGCAGATCCTGCAGCAGCTTGCCGGCGGCCTCAGGGCCGCGATGGGCTACACCGGCAGTCGCAACGTCACGGAGATGCGTACGCGGCCGGTATTCGTGCGCATCACCAACGCTGGCGTCCGCGAGAGCCACGTACACGACGTTGCGATCACGAAAGAGGCACCCAACTACAGGGTATCGTAGGAACTCATGGCCAGCATTGCCGTTTCCTGGGGAATTCAAGCTTGCGAATGAGCGTCTCAGAGGCTGAGCCGGCACCAACACATCAGGACATCCACGCCCACCGCGTCCTGATCCTCGACTTCGGAGCGCAGTACACACAGCTCATCGCGCGCCGCGTCCGCGAGCTGGGTGTTTACTGTGAGATCCATCCCTGGGACATCACCGACGCGGAAGTCCGCGCCTTCCAGCCCCGCGGTGTGATTCTTTCCGGCGGACCGGAGTCGGTCACCGACGCGAATCCGCCTGAAGCGCCCGAAGCCGTATTCGCTCTCGGTGTTCCCGTGCTCGGCATCTGCTACGGAATGCAGACGATGGCGCAGCAGCTCGGCGGCCGCGTCGTCGGCTCGACGGAGCGAGAGTTTGGCTACGCCGAAGTCACCGTGACCGGCGCCAGCCGGCTGCTCGATCATCTGGAAGATCGCCGCGACGCGCAGGGCAGACCCGCCCTCGATGTCTGGATGAGTCACGGCGATCGCGTGGGCGCCCTGCCCGAGGGCTTTGCCGTCACCGCCTCGACGGCTTCCATTCCATTCGCCGCCATGGCGGACGAGCGGCGGCGTTACTACGGCGTGCAATTCCACCCCGAGGTGACGCACACAACACAGGGTGCGCGCCTCCTCGAGCGCTTCGTGCGCGAGATCTGCGGCTGTGACGCGCTCTGGAGCACCGGCAACATCATCGAGGACGCGATCGGGCGGGTCCGCGCCCAGGTCGGCAGCGGCAAGGTGCTGCTGGGCCTTTCCGGGGGTGTCGACTCCTCCGTGGTCGCGGCCCTGCTGCACCGCGCGATCGGTGATCAGCTGGTGTGCGTATTCGTCGATCACGGCCTGCTGCGCCTCGGCGAGGGCGACCAGGTGATGGCCACATTCGCGGAGCATCTCGGCGTGCGCGTCATCCGGGTCGATGCGGAGCCGCGCTTCCTCGCGGCGCTCGCCGGCGTCGAGGACCCGGAGGCGAAGCGCAAGATCATCGGGCGAATCTTCGTCGAAGTGTTCGACGAGGAAGCGAAGAAGCTGTCCGGCGTCAGCTTCCTCGCCCAGGGCACCATCTACCCCGATGTCATCGAGTCGGCAGGCGCGCGCACCGGCAAGGCGCACGTCATCAAGTCGCATCACAACGTCGGCGGCCTGCCGGAGAAGATGCACCTGAAGCTGGTGGAGCCCCTGCGCGAGCTCTTCAAGGACGAGGTGCGGCGGCTCGGCGTCGAGCTGGGTCTGCCGAGGGAAATGGTCTACCGTCATCCCTTCCCCGGCCCTGGCCTCGGCGTGCGGATACTCGGTGAGGTGCGCAAGGAATTCGCCGACCTGCTGCGCCGCGCCGATGCGGTCTTCATCGACGAGCTGCGCAAGCACGATCTCTACGACCGCACCAGCCAGGCGTTCGCGGTGTTCCTGCCGGTGAGGTCCGTGGGCGTCATGGGCGACGGCCGTCGTTACGACTACGTGGTCGCATTGCGCGCCGTTGAGACCATCGACTTCATGACGGCCCACTGGGCCCGCCTCCCCTACGAATTCCTCGATCACGTCTCCCGGCGCATCGTCAACGAGGTCGCCGGCATCTCCCGCGTCGTCTATGACATCTCCGGCAAGCCGCCCGCAACCATCGAGTGGGAGTGAAGGCGTGATCAGGCTCTGGTGGGCTGCG
>DASYGA010000182.1:0-4270 GCA_036000265.1 Steroidobacteraceae bacterium
CAGAGCACATGTTAAACAGGTCACGCTCTGCTTGGCAACTGGGCATTTGCAGGTCCTTCAAGATCAATATGTTACGTAATTAAGTTAACCTTGAATCTGCGCTAGCCCGTGCCCCCGAGCAGAGGCACGAACGCCACGGGCCCGAGCGACTCCCGGTCGATTCGCTGCTCCCTGCGGGTGAAGCGCACCAGCTCCTGCTCCCCTTCCGGGCCCACCGGCACCAGCAGCCGGCCGCCCACCTGCAGCTGCTTGAGCAGCGCCTCGGGTACGACAAGGGGCGCTGCCGCGACCAGGATGCCGTCGAACGGCGCCTGCGTCTTCCAGCCCGCGCTGCCGTCGCCGTGGCGCAATCTGACATTGCGCACCCCCAACTCCTTCAGCCGCTCCTTCGCGCGATCGAGAAGCGGTGCGATGCGCTCTATGGTGTACAGGCGCTCCACGAGAGGCGCGAGCACAGCGGTCTGGTAGCCACAGCCGGTGCCGACCTCGAGCACCTTCTGCAGCGGCCCGCCCTGCAGCAGCGCCTCGGTCATGCGCGCGACAATGTAGGGCTGTGAGATCGTCTGCCCGAACCCGATCGGCAGCGCTGTGTCCTCGTAAGCGCGGCTGCCGAGCGCCTCATCGACGAATATGTGCCGCGGCACGTTGCGTACCCGGTCGAGGACGGCGAGGCTGGTGATGCCCTGCTCGCGCAGGCGCTGCACCAGCCGGTCGCGCGTGCGCGCGGAGGTCATGCCGATGCCGGAAAGCCGCAGGTCAGGCATGGACGCCTTCCAGCCAGTGCTGCAGAGGGGGCAGCGCCGAATGGCGTGTCAGGTCGATCTGCAACGGAGTCACTGAAACATAACCCTGGTCGATCGCTTCGAAATCGGTGCCGGGCCCGGCATCCTGTTGGGGTCCCGCCGGTCCCACCCAATAGACCGGCCGCCCGCGCGGATCGCGCGCCGGCAGGATCGGCTCCGAGCGGTGGCGAAACCCGAGACGCGTGCTGCGCAACCCCTTGAGGGCCGCGAACGGCAAGTTGGGTACGTTGACATTGAGGATCAGCGCCGGCTCGAGCGGGCTCTCCAGGAGCTGCGCCACCAGCTGCCGCGCGACCTGTGCGGCGGTCTCGAAGTGCGCCGGCGCATCGCCGACCGTACAGAGGGAGATGGCGATGGCGGGCAGGCCGAGGAAGCGGCCCTCGATCGCTGCCGCCACGGTGCCGGAATAGAGCACGTCATCGCCGAGGTTCGCGCCGTCGTTGATGCCGGAGACCACCATGTCGTGCTCGTAGTCGAACAGGCCCGAGATGGCGAGGTGCACACAGTCGGTCGGCGTCCCCTGGACGTAGTGGACGCCCGGCTCGGACTCGAGCACTCGCAGCGGCACATCCAGGGTCAGAGAGTTGCTCGCGCCGCTGCGGTTGCGGTCCGGCGCCACGACGGTGACCTCGGCCAGAGCTGCGAGCGCCTCCTTGAGGAGGCGGATGCCGCGGGAGCGGTAGCCGTCATCGTTGCTGACGAGGATCTTCACGGTCCTGATGTATGGTATTGCAATGCTGAATTCCTGAGACCCGCCGTCGCGCCCTGCCGATACGCGCCCCCCGCGAGAGCTAGACGTCCCGGGAAAGGCGCGTAACTATACTGGAAGCAAATTGCGCGGAGGTAGCGTGAGTCCCCGTTTGCCGAAAAGCTTTCCCCGTAAGCCTGCCGCCGCGGCGGCGGATCCCGGCGGGGCGCGGTCAGATGAAGCGCGGCTTTTTCGCGAAGCGGTGCGGGACGTGAAACCTCTGAGATCCGCTTGCACGAGCGCAAGCGGCCCGGGTGACCCTCTCGAGAGCGCTGCGCAGCGGGCGGTTGACCCCGCCAGCCGCCCGCGCCGCCCGCTTCCGGCAGCTCGCTTCAGCCGCGCCGACCGGCTCGCGGTGCTCGAGGAAAGCCTGCGCGAGGATTTCATCGACCCGGCGCTCGCCAGCGGCGAGGAGCTCATCTTCCAGCGTGCTGGCATTCAACTCGCGGTGCTGCGCAGGCTCCGCCGCGGCGACTACCGGGTCCAGGGCGAGATCGACCTGCACGGCCTCACGGTCGCCGAGGCGAAGCAGGCGCTGCGCGAGTTCATGGGAGAGGCGCTGCTGCGGCGGTGGCGCTGCGTTCGTATCGTTCACGGCAAAGGACTGCGCTCGGGACACCGCGGGCCGGTGCTCAAGGGCATGGTGGGCACGGTGCTGCGCAAGCTGGGCCCGGTCCTGGCGTACGTATCGGCGCGGCAGGTCGACGGCGGCACCGGTGCGGTTTACGTACTGCTCTCGTCGTAATCGACATCCGAGGAGAACACTTCCCGCAGCACCACGGTGGCATAGGCACCGCGGCAGAGGCGAAATTCGACGGTGAGCGCGTCCGTCTCGCGCTGCCAGCGCAGGTCGCGCACGGCCAGCCGCAGACTGCGCCTCTCCTGTTCCATTCCGGCGCGCGCGACGAGATCGCAAGCCGCGGCTGACTGCGCCGCCACACGCTGCTCCAGCTCCAGCACCCTGCCGCCGGTTCGCGGCACGCCGCGGCCCCAGAGCGGCCCGGTGGGATGGACGTCGAGCCCGGCGCATCGCGCGGCAAGCGCCTCATCGACCGCTTCGACCGGGAAATGACTCGCGCGTCCGTCGAGATTGGCGAGGTCGCCGGGCTCGAGGCGCGCCCAGCTGCCATCCGCGACTCGCTCTGCCAGCACCGCGTTGAAGACGAGGCTGCGCGCGGCAGAGAGAACGAAGCCGCGCTGCGCAGGCGGCAGCGTGCGCACGTCCTCCCCCAAGCGCTTCAGGTTGGCCCCTCCCCTGCCAAACCGCTGCGGTCCGAAGTAATTCGGCACGCCGCTTCTCTCGAGAGCGGCAAGACGGCTCGCAAGCGATGCATCGTCGATCACGGCGCCGCGGATCTTGATGACGAAGCGATTGCCCGCGAGCGCCCCTCGCGGCAGCTTGCGCGAGTGGCGATGCGCCTCGAGAACCTGGAACTCGCCGCTCGCGATACCGATCCAGTCCGCAGGCGAGAGCCGCGACTGCGGCACGGTGAACCATTGCGTGGCCACCGCCCGGCGGTCTTTCAGGCCGGCATAGCCGACATCGCCGGGGCGGCAACCGCAGGCGCGTGCAAGCTCGCGGGCAATCCACTGTGTGTTGGCCTCGCGCTTGCGCACCTTGAGCAGCACGTGTTGGCCCGCGCCGGCCGCCTCGAACCCGAGCAACTCCTCGACGAGGAAGTCCTCGGGCTCGGTGCGCAATCTCCCCGGCGAGAGCGGCGCGCCATGGGCACGCGGCGGATCGAGAGCCGCCTCAGTTGTGAGACCCATCCCTGGGCCTCACCCCCGCTCCGCAGGGGCCGACGCGCTCCGCGTGTCATCATGATCTGCTCCAGGCACATCATTAGCATCGAGCAGCAGCACCACGGCCTGGGCGGCAATACCTTCGGCCCGCCCGAGGAAGCCGAGCTTCTCGGTGGTCGTAGCCTTGATGTTGACCTGCTCGGCGCCCAGCTCCAGAAGCTGCGCCACCTCACGGCGGATGTCCTCCCGCACCGGGGAGAGCTTCGGCCGCTCGGCGAGCACCGTCACGTCGGCATTGCCCACGCGCAGCTTGCGGGCGCGCAGCATGTCCATCACCGCCCGCACGAAGCGCTTGCTGTCAGCGCCCTTCCAGCGCGGATCGGTATCGTTGAAGTGTTGGCCGATGTCGCCGAGACCGGCTGCGCCGAGCAACGCGTCCGTCAGCGCGTGCAAAACCACATCACCGTCGGAGTGCGCCACGACGCCTTGCGTGTGCGCCACACGCACCCCGCCCAGCATCACGAAATCGCCTGGGCCGAATGCATGGATGTCGATACCGGAGCCTATTCTCATCAAGGACTTTCCTTCAGCAGTGCGGCCGCGATCGCAAGATCGGCGGCGCTGGTGATCTTGAGATTCGCGGCGGCGCCCTCGACGAGCCGGGGAGCATCCCCCAGCCACTCGATCGCCTGTGCCTCGTCCGTGGGGGTGCGGCCCGCCGCGTGCGCACGGTCGAGCGCTTCGCAGAGGCGACCATAGCGGAACATCTGCGGTGTCAGCGCGCGCCACAGACCTGCCCGGTCGACCGTCTGCTGCACGTCGCGGGCACCATCCGCGCGCTTCAGCGTGTCGGCCGCGGGAGTGGCGAGCAGGCCCCCGACCGGATGGCTGGCAAGATCCGCCAGCAGACGGTCGAGATCCTCGCGCGGCAGGCACGGGCGTGCGGCGTCGTGCACCAGGACCCAATCATCGCGGC
>DASYGA010000184.1:0-2406 GCA_036000265.1 Steroidobacteraceae bacterium
AAGCAGGCGCGCGTGATTCTCGGCTCGGCGGAAGCTGCGATTGCGAGCAGCTTCGTCGCAGCGGCGGACACTTACCTTGGGCATCCCATGGCGCTGCAGCTGCGAGCGATGAATATCATCTACGAGACGACCAAGGAACGAGGGGCCACAATCCTCATGCCGAGCTCGATGGTGGACAGCCTGAATCCCTCCGCGAGGATCCTGGGTCTTGCGCTGGCGGGAAGCGAGGCCGGCAAGCCAAACGGAGGACTGGAGCGAATGGACTTGCCGGACGCTGCGCTTCCCGCGCGGACCGCAGCATGACCGTCTGCGCCATTCGGCCTGGACAAAGACCCACGGCATGGGCGCAGCGATCCGCGTCGCCGGGATGCGGGCGGCACTCGAGCGCTCGAGATTCGGTCAGCGCGCGGCGACGGGGCAGAGCGGCGGGTTCGAGCCTGCGGCCCGGTGCCGGTGCGCCTGAACAGGGGCGCACCCACATATCGGCACAGTTCGAGGATTTCCGCGACAGGAGGGCGCCCCGATGAGCGTCGTCTCGAGCTCATATCGATGAAAGGCAAAGCCGGTGTTTGGATCGACCATCGCAAGGCGCTGATCGTGTTGATGACTGCCGCCGGCGAGCGAACGGTGCTCATCGTCTCGCGGGTTGAAAAGCACCTGCAACGCTCGGGAGACTCGCCGCTCAGGGGCCGGTATGAGGCACAGCAGGTGCCCGCCGACGACCGCCGCGAAAAGGCGCTCACGGCAGAACTCAACATTTTCTATGACGCCGTGATCGCGGTGCTGCGCAGCGCGGAGTCGTACATCATTCTCGGACCGGGTGAGGCCAAGGGCGAGCTGAAAAAGCGGCTCGTGACGCGCAAACTGGGCGGCCGACCTACTGCGGTCATGGTCGCGGACAAGATGTCCGATCGGCAGATCGCGGCCAAGGTCCGCGAGCATTTCTCGGCGCCCTGGTCGGCCAAAGGGCCCAAAGCCGGCCGCCCGAACGCCGGATTGCGCGGCCAGATACCCGATGCAAGATGAGCGCGGTGTGGGTCTTGCGAACACCGCCCGCGGTGCATCAGTTACCAAATCCGCAGTGCCAGTAACAGCGCCTCCGGGAGCGGCAGCTTATGTGCAATACCGCACAGAGAGCGTCTTTCCGCGGCGATAGTCTCCCGGTCTCGACCTGATAACTGCCACGCCTGAACGGGAGGGACTATGCGAGAAGTGATGTCGGCCAAACGCCGGGCGCCCGTTTTGACTGTCGTTGCCCTGACCGGCCTGGACGGTACGGTCGAGGATGTCGCGCCACACAGTTGCACTCTGCGCCAGGCGCAGTTGTGGGTCGAGGAACTCATCGACGCCGACCGGCGCAAGGACGAGTTTCTGGCGATGCTCGGACATGAGCTTCGCAATCCGCTGGCGACGATCAGAAACGGCATCGGTCTTCTGCAGAGCGAGCAGGAGCAGACTTCCGCGCAACGCACAGCGCAAGCCCTCATCGATCGACAGGTCCGCCGCATGACGCGACTCGTCAATGACCTACTCGACGTGTCACGGATCCGCCATGGACAGCTGCGCCTGCGGCGCGAGCGAATGGACCTGCGCGCAGCCGTGAGCGCCGCGGTCGAGACACTCGCGTCAGAAGCCAATCAGCGCCGCCAGCAGCTGAATGTAGTGCTGCCGGAAGAGCCGGTGTGGCTGCAAGCGGATCCCGAGCGTCTGGAGCAGGTGTTCGTCAATCTGCTCGCCAACGCTTCACGATACACGGACGCCGCAGGCGAGATCGTGATCTCGATGCATTTGCAAGACGGCCACGCAGTCGTTCGCATTCGAGACACCGGGGTCGGTATCGCGCCGGAGGCCCTGCCTCACGTATTCGAGCTTTACCGGCAGGCCGATGGGGCGGATCCGCGCTCCCGGGCGGGGCTGGGCATCGGACTCGCCCTGGTGAGGCAACTCGTGGAGCTGCACGGGGGCAGTGTATCCGCGGCGAGCGGCGGCCTCGGGCAAGGGAGTGAGTTCACTGTTCGTCTGCCGCGGGAAGTCGTGGCAGCAGACGATCGCTCTCTTTCTTGACCACGGAGTAACACTCGCAGCACAAGCGTTCCAGCACCGGCCGATCGAGCACCGTGATCTTCCCGCGGGAGTAACGGATGACGCCGAGCTTCTCCAGCTTGCCGGCCGCCTCGGTCACGCCCTCGCGCCGCACGCCGAGCATGTTGGCGATCAGCTCCTGCGTCATGGTGATCTCGGGGAAGGGCAGGCGGTCGATGCTCAGGAGGAGCCAGCGGCACAGCTGCTGGTCGACCGAATGGTGGCGGTTGCACACGGCCGTCTGCGCCATCTGCGTGATCAGCGACTGCGTGTAGCGAAGCATCAGGTGCTGCATGGCGCCGCCCCGCACGAACTCCTCCATGA
>DASYGA010000215.1:0-6775 GCA_036000265.1 Steroidobacteraceae bacterium
GCCCGTCCCAGGAGCGCCGTCAACAGCTCCGCCAGATCGAGCCGATCGGAGCTTGCACTCGAGAGGAGCTCGACCAGCACGGCATATGGCGGCATCTCGCCGGATGAGAATGGATTGCGCAGCCGTTTGTTGTGCGCGAACGCCGCCGCCATCGCGTTCGCAGACATTCCCTCGAAGGCGCCCAGGAAATCACCGGCCTCCGTCTCGAGCAGCGTCAGCAGCTCGGGCACGGCCGCGTGGCTGCTCGGGATCACGAGCGCAGCTGCCGCCTGGCGCGGCATCCGGTGCAGCTCGACCTGCACCCGCGAGATGATGCCGAAGCCGCCGCCCGTCCCCACGAAAAGTTGCTTCAGGTCCACGCCCGAGTTGTCTTTTCGCAGGCCCTTCAGATCGGTGAGCACCGTCGCATCGGCATCGGCCAGGACAACTTCCAGGCCGAAGAGATTTCTTTGCACGTCCCCATAGCGCAACAGACGCGAGCCGCCGGTATTGGTGGCGACCATGCCGCCAAGGCTCGGATCGGATCCGAGGTCTATGGGAAAAGAGAGCCCATGCGGGGCAACGGCGCCGTTGAGCTCCGAGAGCCGGGTACCGGCACGTGCGCAGGCCGTGCGGTTGTGCGCATCCACGGCCTCGATGCCGCGTAGCCGATCGAGACTGACGAGCAGCTCGGCGCCTGACTCATCCGGGGTGCTGGCACCGACGAGGCCGGTATTCGCGCCTTGGGGGATGATCCGCAGGTCATTCGCGTAGCAGTAGCGCACCACCGCTCTCAGCCCGGCAAGCGCATCCGGGCGGGCGACCGCGAGCGCCCGGCCGCGGCCATAGCGATAGCCGCGATCGTATTTTTCGGTATCGGGCAGGGCGTGGAGGAGGCCATTCTCCCCCAGCAGCCCGGTCAGATCCCGGATGATGGCGGCGGACGCCCTCATCGCAGCTCAGGCGGCTGCGGTCATCTTGAAAATGCCCTGCGCATTGCCGGTATCGAACGCCAGATCCAACCGGGATGCGCGGCTCGCCGCATCCTGTAGCCGCTCGCGCTGGATGAACTCGAAGAACGATCCCGGAACCCGGTGGCGGATCACCGCGCCATTGCCGTCGATGAACTCACGGTCCACCGGATCGGCACGAAACGCGGTCTGACGCACGCGGCCGGAGCGGGATGTCTCGACGGTGTCTTTGAGCGGGCGCCCGAGTCGCCGCTGCTCGGCCACGATCGAATCGAGCAAGTGGACACGGTCGGTCGCATGGTTGAACGCGTTGCCTTCGGTCGCGATCCAGGCCATCTCCGCCGACTCCTCCAGCAGGACCTTGTAGTCATCGAGGCGCGGGATCGGGTGCTGGCGGGTGAAGCATGCGAGAAGCTCGGGGAGCAGCATTCTCGCCCGATCCAAGGGCAACGAGCGTTGCAGCTCGAGCTCGCCCAAGGCGGCTTTCGCGACGCCGCAGAGCGGGTCGCGGGATGATGCCGTGACTCGGGCGACCGCCGCCCGGAACCGGGGGGAAAACCGCTCCGGGTGCAGCTCACTGACGAAGAACTGGGGTAGCTCCTCTGGCAGATCGCTGTGGGTGTAGGAGCGGCCGGTCATGCCCAGCCGATCGAGCGGGTAGATCTCACCAAGCCGGTAGCCCAGCGGGGTCAATAGGCGGGTGATGGTGCGCTCGCCTGCCGGCAATTCGCCCATGCCGTCCAGGTCCACCGTCCTCAGCGCGCCGTGATCGAACACAATGCGGTGTCCCTGCGCCACTCGCTCCGCCACGTACTGCCTGCCTGTCGGAACACGCACCAGCAGGTCACGGAGCAACAGCAGGTTGAGCGCCTGCGCCAGGACTGTGCGCGGCACCTTATCGCCGGCTTGGTCGAGGATGGGCGCGGCAACGTGCACGGTGCGCAGGAGCTCGGCGCATTCCTCGGGGGAGCAGCAGGCCGAGAGCAGTCGCTGCAGGGTCGATATTTGCGCATTCGTCATAATCTGGAGGCAGGGGTAGTGGTCGAGGCTTCTGCTTCGTATTCTGGGGCGCCAGCAAGCGGCGGCAAATCGATATAGTAGAATGAGTTCATTACAAATCGGCATACTTCGTCCATGAAGCACCCGCGGCGCCTGCTGCCCAAGCTTCTGGGGCTGCAGGCCTTCGAGGCCACCGCGCGACTGGGAAGCGTTTCGCGAGCGGCGGCTGAGCTCTCCTTGACCCAGGGCGCGGTGAGCCGTCAATTGCAGGCGCTGGAGAGTCAGCTGGGCGTGCAGCTCTTTCTGCGCTCCAAGAAGCGGCTCACGCTCACCGAAGCCGGCGCCGGGTATCTGCACGACGTTCGCAGTGGACTCGCGGTTCTGGGTGATGCGACGGCGGCGCTGGCCTCCCGGCGAGGCCGGAGCGGGACTCTCCGCTTGGCCACCCTGCCGACATTTGGCGCGAAGTGGCTGGTTCCGCGGCTGCCGCGATTCTGCGCCGCGCACCCCCACATCACTCTCGAGCTGATCACGCGCCTGGCGCCCTTCGATCTGTCCATCGAGCAGCTGGACGGCGCCATCCATTTTGGCGGCTCCAACTGGTCGGGGGCAGTGAGTGAGTATCTCTGCGCGGAGGAGATGATCGTCGTCGCGACTCCGCAGCTGGCGGCCCAATGCCAGACCCCGGCGGATGTGCTGCGGCTGCCGCTGCTGCAGATCACCTCGCGCGCGTTCTCCTGGCGCACCTGGCTGGCGGCCATCGGCCTGACCGACGCGGCAATCACTCCCTATCTACAGGTGGAGACGTTCGCGATGGGCATCGAGGCGGTGCTCGCCGGGCTTTGCGTCGGCATTCTGCCCGGCTTCTTCGTGACGGCGGAGATCGCCGCGGGCTCGCTTGCGGCCATCGGCCCGGCCGTCACCAGCGAGTCGGCCTACTACTTCGTCTATCCCGAGCGCAAGCGCGACTACTACCCGCTGCGCGAGTTCGCCCGCTGGATGAGCGAGGAAATCGGCCGCCGCCGATGAATTCCGCATACCGGGCCGTACAATCGGCCCGCCTGCAACGCAATGAGAGACCGTTCATCATGGGCGCTCGAATCCTTTTCATCCTGGTGGCCGCAATCTTCGGCACACAGGCCAATGCGGCACTGCTGACCCACGTACCCCTGAAGTGGAAGCCGACCTCGGACCTGCGCCTGGGCGCAATGCAGATGTCGCACGCACCCATTCACTTCGATGTATTCCGCGACGTGCGCGCCGACAAGGAAAAGATCGGTGAGAATCGTGAAGACGATACGCCGAAACCCGTGACGACCACGGACGATGTCGGGGCATTCGTCAGCACGCACATGCGCGAGCTCTTCGATCGCGCCGGCCTGAAGACAGTCGATGCTGACGGCGCGGTAACCATCAAGGGTGAGGTGACACAGTTCTTTGTCAGGGAAACCTCGCTTTATCGCGCCGAGGTCTCGGTCCACCTGAGCGTCGCGGGCCGCAACGGAAAAACACTATGGAGCGGCACCGCATCCGGGGAAGCGAAGCGCTTCGGACGTTCCTACGAGCTCGAGGACTACTACGAGGTTCTGTCCGATGCGGTCGTCAACACGGTGAGCTCCATGTTGCAGAGCGCGCAGTTCCAGAAGGCCTTGTCGGGAGCCTGAGCGGCTTTGGCGCATCGCCCTCACTCCGCAAAGAGCTGGCGTGCCTGCTCCACGATGGCGGCGACCGCCGGATGCTTGAGCTTGCGTTCCACGGAAATCGCATAGAACTCGCTCTGCACGGTGTCGGCGAGCCCAACCCGGAGCAGATCGTACTGGCGGCGAAACTGCTCCTCGAGCACCACCGGCACGGGCGCCACTCCATGGCCCGCGCGGGCGAAGGCTCGTAACAGCGCATAGTCCTCGAATTCCGCGACCACGGCAGGATGGATCCCCTGGCCGTCGGCCCATTGATCGAGCGCCCGCCGGATGGCGGTGTCCGGGGTCGGCAGCAATGCCGGCACTCCGTCCATCGACTGCGGAAATCCGCGGCGCAGCCTGCTCGCCATGGCGCTCTTTGCCATCCAACATACGGCGGATGAGCCGAGATGGTGGTTGTAGACGCGGAAATTGAAGGCGGAGCTCATCGGCGCGTCGGACAGGACCAGGTCGCTCTCATGAATGGCGAGGTCGGCCACCAGGCGATCGAGCGTCCCTTCCTTGCAGGTGAGTCGTACGGGCCTCCCGAGCTGCAGCGCAGGCGCGAGCAGCCGCTCCACGATCTCCTTCGGCACCACATCGTCGATGCCGATGGTGAAGCGCAGCGGCCGATGGGTGGGGCGCTGCTCGAGGGCGCTCAGCATGTCGCGTCCGAGGCCGAAGATCTCATCGGCATAGCCATAGACGAGCCGGCCGGCTTCCGTCGCCGTCAGGGTGCGGCCCGACTTGACGAGCAGCTTCTGCCCGAGGCGCGCCTCCAGGGTCTTCAGCTGCGCGCTCACTGCGGGCGCCGACAGGTGCAGCTCCTCGCAAGCGCGGGCGATGCTGCCGGCGCGCACGACGGTCCAGAAATAGAGCAGGTGCTGATAGTTGAGGCGCGGGACGCGAGCCATGACGGTTCCAGTTTATGGAATCCTGAAGTCGAATAATCCTACTGGATTTATGGAGCCGCTACGGCTCAAATGCGCTCACCGACGCCAGGGCCGCATTCGCGAGCCCCTGCTGGTGATTGCACCGCAATTCATCGCACGCCCCGTCTGCTCGGGACTGAGCGATGCCCGGACACTCGACGATGCGCCGCAGCGAGCTCGACTCCATGCGCGGCATCCTGCTGGTGCTGATGGCGTTCACCCATCTGCCCACGGGCCTCAGCCGCTTCGCGAACCAGCCGCTCGGCTTCGTATCGGCCGCGGAAGGTTTCGTCTTTCTGTCCGCCTTCCTGGTCGGCTCGATCTATACGCCGCTGCTGCTCGAGCGCGGCATCGGCTTCGTGCGCACACGCATTTGGAACCGTACGCGCCGCCTCTACGCCTATCATCTCGGGCTGCTGCTCTTCGCCTTCACGGTCGTTGCGGGCATCGCGCATTTTGGCCAGTCGCGCAGCCTGCACAACTTCCTGTCGCCCCTGTTCCACTCGCCCGTCTGGGCGAGCCTTTCGGCGCCGCTGCTGCTTTATCAACCGCCCCTGATGGACATCCTGCCGATGTACATCGTCTTCCTGGGACTCACGCCGCTGCTGCTGCAGCTTGCGGCGCGCCGGGGCTGGTGGCCGCTGCTCATCGCATCCGCGCTGATGTGGAGCGCCGCGCAGCTGCAGATCGGCCGCGGCCTCTATGACCTGCTGGCCGCCGGCGGCTACCCCTTGCCGCATGATGCGTGGAGCTCCTTCGACTGGTTCGCATGGCAGCTGGTATGGATTGCGGGCCTGTGGCTCGGCTCCGCCGGGAAAAGCGCGGCGCCGGCCGTATCCACGCAGCGCAGGCGCGCGTACATCCTGGTGGCAGCGATAGGTGTAGCAGCGCTGCTGCTGTGCGCGCGTCACCACATCGGCGGTCTCGTGAGCGATGTTGACTCGAACACACCGCTCACCAGCAAGTGGCACCTCGGTCCGTTGCGCGTCGCCAACTTCGCGGTGCTGGCGTATATCGCGCACCGGCTGCTGCTGCCGCTGCTGCATTACCTTCGGATCGGCTGGCTGGAGCTGCTCGGGCGCAGCTCGCTACAGGTCTTCACCGCCCACATCCCGGTGTGCATCCTCGCGGATGGGTTGCTTCTGGGCGCCGCTCCAGTGAGCCTTCCCTTGCAGGGCGCTCTGCTGGCGCTGGTCATGGGCGTGATGCTCGCCGTGGCGTGGAAGACCGATGCACCGCGCAGGAAGGCACGTGCCAAGCGCGACCGCATGAATGAGAGTGTGGATTATCACCACGCCGTTGCGCCGCGTGTCTCCTTGTCCCGGCCCGTCAATGCGCTGTCGGACTGAGCGCGCGCCGCACGAATGCGGCGACGGCACTGAGCTCCGCCACTCCCTGCTCATGGCCCATCCGATACGAGTGCCATTCGACAGCGTAGCCGCTCGCCTGCAGCCCATCGCGCATGTGCTCGCCAATGCCAAGATCGATGACCGGATCATCGAGGCCGTGGGCAACGAAGATCGGTGTGCGCTGGTTGGCTTCCTGGCGCTCCGCGGCGAACGTGCCCGCCAGCAGCGGATAACATGATAGCGCCACGATGCCAGCCAGCGGCTTGGAGAGCCGTGTACCCGTCAGCAGCGCCATCGCGCCGCCCTGGGAGAAGCCGCCGAGCACCACGCTTGCGCTCGATATGCCGCGCTCCGCCTCGCGGTCGATCAGCGCACGCACCGCGGCGCTCGATTCGCGGATCGAGGCCTCGTCCTGCCGCAGCTGGCGATCGATATCGCGCAGGTCATACCAGGCGCGCATGCGCTGGCCGCCGCTCAGGGTTACCGCACGAAATGGCGCATAGGGACAGACGAAGCGCAGCGGTGCATCGCCCGGCCGCGCCAGCTGCCGGATCAGAGGTTCGGACTGGAACCCATCGCCTCCGACCCCATGCAGCCAGAGGATGGTCGCACGCGGACTCGCGCCGGTCTCGAATTCTGCGCAATCCAGGCGCGGCAATCGCCTGGACGTCGCGCCTTGGAGGACAGCCATCGGCAGCCCAAGCCCCACAACGACTCTGACCCGTGGAATCTAGCGACCGCCCTCGTGCAAGACGATTATTATTAATGAGAGATATCGTTGCAAAATATGGAACCGTCAGGATCGCGCTCTCGGGCCGGCTGACTCGCGCCACCACCGCATCCTGGCTGCCTCTCTGTCTGGCGGT
>DASYGA010000266.1:0-15938 GCA_036000265.1 Steroidobacteraceae bacterium
TCGCACGGCAAACGTCCGCGGTGTACCGAGACTCTGCCGGCGATCGCGCGGCTGGTGCGGGCCGCGCGCGCGAGCGGCGTTCTCGTCCTGTACTCGCTCGTGGGGCACGATAAGCGCAGTGATATCCCCAAGGCCTTCGCGGCGCGCGCATCCGATACCGTCATCACGGGCGCAGGTCCGGACAAATTCGTCGGCAGCGATCTCGAGGCGATCCTGAAGGCGAAGCGCATCAGGACCCTGATCACGGTTGGCACGTCGGCGGAGGGAGCGGTGCTGAATACGGCGTCCGGCGCGGCTTTCCGCGGCTTCGACGTAGTCGCTCCAGTCGATGGCATGTCCTCCGACACGCTTTACGGTGAGCAGTCGACCGCGTGGTATCTGGCGCACGCACCGCGCGTCTCTCAGGTCACGACAGTGACCACGATCGACAGAATGAGATTTAAGTAGAGGAGCGGCAACAATGGTGAGATTGGATTTCGCGCTCGCCGCTGCGGCAGCGCTGGCATTGGCAGGACCCCTTCCAGTGGCGCACGCGGCGGCGTCGCACGCGGCATTGTCCGGTGAGGTCACCTCGCCGGAGGGACGCCCCATGGAGGGAGTGGTCGTCGGGGCCACCCGCGCAGGGTCGACGATCACCACCGAGGTCGTCAGCAACCACTCGGGCGATTACGAATTCCCCGCCTCCAGAATCGGCCCCGGCCAGTACCATCTCCGGATCCGAGCGATTGGCTACACACTCGCGGGACCCGGCGATGTGACATTACGCGCAGGAAGCGCGACCACCGCGAACCTCAGCCTGCGGACCGTCAAGGACGTCTACGATCAGATGACCAACTCGGACTGGCTGATCAGCATGCCAGGTAACCGGCACCAGAAGGATCTGGTGCTCAACTGCACGACCTGCCACACCGTCGAGCGCATCGTCACCTCGCGCTTCAGCGCGCAGGACCTCCAGGGCGTGATGCTGGTGATGGCCGGCTTTGCGAATCAAGCCTCGGATCTCGAGCCGCAGCGCAAGCTGAAGATTCCGCAGAGTATCGGCGCCAACTGGGGTGGCGGAAAAGCGGCGCTCGCCGAGTTCTTTGCGAGCGTCAACGAGAGCACGACGGGAAAATTGCGCTATCCGCTCAGGAGCCTGCCGCGCCCGGCCGGGCACGGAACGGATGTCATCTACACGGTCTACGCCCTGCCGCGGCCCTCGATTCAACCGCACGACGTGGTCGTCGACCGTTCGGGCAGGGTGTGGTTCAGCGAGTTTGGCGATGACTATCTCGGGTTGCTGGACCCCAGGACCGGCAAGGTGACGGAATACCCGATCCCGACGATGCGCCCGAAAGAGCCGAGGGGCAGCCTGGATCTGGAATTCGATGGGCAGGGGAACCTGTGGATCGCGAGGATGAACCAGGGCGGTGTCGCGGAGTTCAACTACGAGACGCACGAATTCAAGGTCTACGAGGTTGCGAAGCCCTTCATCAGCATCACCACGCAGCAGCCGATGGTTGCGCCAGAGCATCGGCAGGTGGATGGCAAGGTGTGGATGAACGCCGAGGCGATTCCGGGGCTCTACGCGGTGGACATCAGAACCGGCAAATGGCAGGTCTGGAAACCCTACGGCGTGATGAAAGGGGGCGGTGGCGGCGAGTATGCGTTCGGCCGGCCGCACTCGGTCTACGGCGTCTACACCGATGAGCACAACAACGCCTTCTTCTGCGATTTCTCCGGGCAGAACATCGGCGAGATCGACGCCAAGACCGGAAAGGTGACCTTGTTCCCGACGCCGACGCCGCATTCCCGGCCGCGGCGCGGCGAGATGGACGCCCAAGGGCGCCTGTGGTTCGCCGAATGGCGGGGTAACAAGATCGGCATGTACGATACCCGGACGCACAAGTTCAAGGAGTGGCCGATCCCGGTGCCGTACTTCGCGCCGTATCAGGTGGTGCGGGACAAGAATGGAGACCTTTGGGCCGGGGGCATGAGCTCCGATCGGATCGTGAGGCTCGATCCGCGAACCGGTAAGATGACCGTTTATCTTTTGCCGGATTCGACCAACATCCGTCGCCTGTTCGTCGATGATTCCGGCCCGCGTCCGGTGCTGTGGATCGGCAACAATCACGGTGCCTCCATCATCCGGATGGAGCCGCTGAACTGAGCGGCACGTGCGGCTCGCGGCGCTTCAGGTACGCTGCAGGAGCGCCTCCCTGATCCGCTCCGGGCTCAACGGAGCCTGGCGGACGCGTACACCCGTAGCGTCGAAGACCGCATTTGCAATCGCGGCGGCGATCGGGCGAGTCGCAGGCTCGCCGGCGCCCAACGGCAGCTCTTCCTTGTGGTCGATGAGAACGATGTCCACGCTCTCGGGCGCGTCCCTCGTCTCGAGAATCGGGTAGGTCACCCAGTCGGCGCTCCTGACCATCTTACGGTCGAAGCGCACTTCCTCGAACAGCGCCCGGCTGGTCGCGTGCAGGATGTTGCCCTCTATCACCAGGCGCAGGTTGTCGGGGTTGACGATCAGGCCGCAGTCGTGCGCGACTGTCCATCGGCGCGCCCAGACGCGCCCGGTCCGGGGGTTCACTTCAACGTCGACGATCGCGGCGACATGAGTGTTCCTACGCCGCGCGTAGGCTATCCCCCTGCCCCTGAGCAACTCGCCTGTGCGTCTTCCCGAGGAGGCGGTGCGAGGCGTCCATTGCGCGCGCATGGCGGCTGCCTCGATCACGGCGATGCCGCGCTCATCCGCGAGGTACTCGAGGCGGAATTGGACCGGGTCGGACTGCGTCGCGAACGCGAGCTCGTCGATGAAGCTCTCGCTTGCAAAGTTGAGCTGCGGACCGAGGGGATCGCGCAAATGCGAAGTCCGCAGCGGCGAGGCGCGTGCCAGCAGTGCCGGGATCACCTCCCAGGACAGCTCGCGGCTCGAAAACCCGTATTGCTCCTCCGGTACGTCGAAAACGTACTTCGTCCTGACGGGGAGTCCAGTCAACTGGCCGGTCAGACTCTGCGCGGGATCATCCGGGTGGGAGGCGATGTTCTCCCGCGAGAATGCCTTGCTGTGATAGCGCAAAGCGATCACTCGGCCCGAGGCATCCAAACCCGCGCGGACGTGATGCACGGAAGCTGGCGATTTGGGATCCCACGCGGTGCCCTCGGCTCGGCTACCCTGCACGCGCACGGGCTTGCCGACCGCTCTCGATAGATAGGCCGCATCGAGCGCGGCATCAGCGCCGTCATTGCGCCCGTAGGAGCCCGGTCCGCGCAGCCAGATGCCGTGCACTCGCTGCGATGGCAGCCCGAGCAATGCGGCCACGCCGTTACGGACGTAATGCGGCTTCTGATCCGCGGTCCAGATGGTCGCGTGGTCCGCATGCACATCGGCGAGCGCGCAGGCCGGTCCCATGCTGGCATGCGATTGGAAGGGCCAGTAGTAGGTTGCGGCGATGGTCGTAGCGGCAGCACGCAGCGCTTGCTCAACGTCCCCGAGCGGCGCCGCGCCGCCGCTGGCTGCCGGAGCCGCGTCTTCCATCGCCTCGTAGAGCGTGCTCTGAGACGGGAAGGGCTCCGCGGGTGAGGACCATTCGACGCGCAGATCCCGAGCCGCCTTGACTGCCGTCCACTCCTTGCCCGCCACCACGCCGAGCAGTCCTTCGTGCCACACGATCTGCACGTCGCGCAGATGTGAAATCGATCTCTCATCGACCCGGGTCGGCACGGCGCCGGCCACGGGCGGCCGGATCATCCGGCCATGCCTCATGCCGGCTATCCTGACATCCGTGACATAGGTCTCCCGGCCAAAGAGCTTGTCGGGCAGATCCGGGCGCCGAATGGACTTGCCGACCACCCGGTAATCCGAGTGGCGCTTGAGAGGCGCGGCGCCCGTCACCAGCAGGCGATTGCCGAGCTCGCCGTTCCACTCGAGGCGAACATGAAAATAGCGGCCTCCGATCAGCTCGCCATATCGTACGGAGCGGCTTTCGTTCCCGCGAACGGAGACGACGCCGTGCGTTACTTCCAGGGTCTGCACCGGATTCCTCAGCCTTCGTGCCGCGAGGGTGAGCAATGCGGCGCGCGCCCGGGCAGCGGCATTGCGCATCGCCAGGCCACCCAGCTCGAGACCCGTGCTGCCGCTCGCGCCGCCCTGGTTGATGGTGGTTGCCGTATCACCCATGACGATCCGGACCTGATCGCAGGCGACGTCCAGCTCCTCTGCGACCAGTTGGGCAATCGCCACCTGGATCGCGAGTCCCACGTCCACCTTGCCGAAATAAGCCACGACCGAGCTGTCGGGCAACACCGCAATCCAGGAATCGAGCTCGCGCGGCACGAGCGGCGGCCGCTGCGCGCTGTCTCTGGAGGGGTCTGAGCCGGTCTCAGCCGCTGCGACCGCAAGACTGACGACCAGGGCGCCGCCCGCCAGCAGCACCTGCCTGCGATCGAGCAGCCACTCACCTCGAGGGAAGCTCATGGCCCGGCCTCGGTCAGCTGCCTGATGGCGCGCAGGATGGAAAGATGAGAGCCGCAACGGCATTTCAGTCCTGCAAAGGCGGTGCGCAACTGCGCCTCGGTGGCATGCGGATGATCTCTGACGAGCGCGACGGCGGTCATCACCCAGCCGTTCAGACAGTAGCCGCAAAAGAACGCCTGAGCGGCGATGAGGGCCTGCTGCACGGGGTGCGGATTCTCGGGAGTGCCCAAGCCCTCCAGCGTCGTAATTTCCGCGTGGCGCACGGCGGAGAGAGGCAGCACGCAGGATCTAGCGGGAACACCGTCGATGAGTATGGTGCACGCCCCGCATTGGCCGAGACCGCAGCCGAAGCGCGGGTTCTTGAGCTCCAGCTCTTCGCGCAGCACATAGAGCAACGGAGTGTCGTCGTCATCCACCGCGACGATGACGGACTTTCCGTTCACCCGAAGCTTCACTTCCGCCATCAGAGAATTTTCAGGTCTGCCGCGCGCTTCGGCAAGTCGGCATGGCAGCGCCCGCACTGCGTGGCAAACTTGACCGGCAAAGCCGACATGGCTACAGTCTGTTTACTATGTAGGAATGGAGTTCCACATATAAGAACACGGAGGCGGGACTAAAAGCGCACGACCGTGCGATATTGACGGTTCAGGACTCCAGGTGGACCCGCACCTCATTTTCGCGACCCTCGTGCACCTCATCGTCACGCCGAAGCTGCTCGGCCTGATGTTGTTGGCGGTGCCGCTCGGCATATTCTTCGGCTGCGTGCCCGGGCTCGGCGGCAAGCTCGGCATCGTGCTGTTGATTCCGTTCGTATACGGCATGAGTCCGCTCGCCGGCGCCGTGTTCCTGCTCTCGATGCATTCCATCGTACACACGGGTGGCGTGGTGCCGAGCATACTGCTCGGGGTACCGACCAACGGCCCCGAAGCGCCGCTGCTCGTCGACGGCTATCCCATGGCGCAAAACGGCCAGGCGGGCCGCGCGCTCGGCGCGTCGCTCGGCGCAGCCGGAATCGGCGGCATGATCGGCGTCGTCTGCCTGGCGCTCATCCTGCCGGTGATCCAGCCCTTCGTGCTCTCTTTCGGGCCGGTCGATTTCTTCTGGCTCGCCATCATCGGCATCACCCTGGTGTCCGCGGTCGCCGGCGAGATGCTGGTGCAAGGCCTGATCGTCGGCTTGTTCGGCTGGCTGGTGGGCATGATCGGTCTCGACCCGGTGACCGGCGTGCAGCGCTACACGTTTCACCAGCTTTTCCTCTGGGACGGCTTCGATGTCATCAGCGGCGTGTTGGCGCTCTATGCGCTGCCGGAGATGATGCAGCTCGGGCGGCGCACGCGCGGCGCCGCCCCGCCGCAGGCGCCGAACGTCAAATACACCTTTGCCGAGGTCTGGGGCGGAGTGGCCGAAAACCTGCGCCATTGGGTGCTCACCGTCACCACGGCGGTGATGGGCACCTTCATCGGCATGATCCCAGGACTCGGGGGCGAGGCCGCCGGCTGGATGTGCTACGGCTTTGCCGCCTCGCGCTACCGCGGGCGCAAGGATTTCGGCAAGGGCGCGGTCGAAGGGGTGATCGCGCCTTCGACCGGCATGAATGCCAAGGAGGGCGGTGGGCTGCTGCCGACGCTGTTCTTCGGCGTCCCCGCCGGCTCCGGCATGGCGATCATGCTCGGCGCGCTGATCATGCTCGGCATACAGCCCGGGCCGATGATCGTCGTGAAGCACCTGCCGCTGGTCTGGTCCCTCATCTGGGCGATCGTGCTCTCGAATCTCATCTGCACGACGGTCCTGGTCTTCATCAGCAAGCACATGAGCGCCATCACCCAGGTCCGCACAGACGTGCTGGTGCCCATCGTGCTGGTGTTTGCCATGCTCGGGACCTACCTCGCCAACGACCATTGGCAGAGTCTGGTGGTCTTTGCCGGCATGGGCGCGATCGGCTACGTGATGCGCCGCAATCGCTGGCCGCGGCCCTGCTTCATCATCGGACTGGTGCTCGGTCCGACCGCGGAGGTGTCCTTCCACAAGGCGATGGCGCTCTATGGCGCAGAGTTCCTGCTGCAGCGAACCTCGATCGTGATGATGGCGATCGTCGCGCTGTCGCTGGCGCTCAACCTGAGCAGGTCCCGTCGCCGAGGCGTGGATGACGGACACGGCGGAGTCACGGGCATCTCTTCAACCGGCAGCGGAGTGAGTTGATGGACGGCGACAGTCTACCCGGCGGGCGAGGCGCGGGGACGGAGCCTCGCAAGGCGCAAGCGCCATTGGGACGCATGCGCCTGACCAGCACCGTCGCATTGTCGCTGACATTCCTGGTCGTCTTCGCCAGCGCCGCAATCGTTGCCGCGCTCGACTATCCACGGGCCGCCGCCGAAATGCCCCTCGTGGTCTGCGGCTTCGGTGCGCTCCTCAGTCTCCTGCAGCTCATCGTCGAGCTGCGCGCCAGCCGCGCGGGCGGCGAGGACGCCGTCGATCTCGGCAAAGACATTCCGATCTATCTTTGGGTGTGGGCCTTCGTGGTTGGCGTGGTCGCGTTCGGATTCGTCGTGGCGGCGCCGGTCGTGCTCTTCGTGTATCTCTTTTTCCGCTCGCGCGAGTCCTGGTGGCTCAGCCTGCTGCTGTCATTGACGGTCGTCGCATTCCTGTATGGCGTGTTCCAGGTCGGAATGGGGGTGCCGCTGTTCGAGGGCTTGCTGACGGAGCAGATCGACAACGCGCTGACGTCCGGGACCGAGGCGGCAAACACAACGGCGGCCGGACGAGGGAGTCAGGCGTCCGCGCAGGCATTCTTCCGCGGCAAAACCATCACGTATATCGTCGCGACGTCTCCCGGCGGAGGCTATGATACTTATGGACGGCTGGTCGCGCGCTACATGAGCAAGTACCTGCCGGGCACCAAGATCATCGTGAGAAACCTGCCCGGCGCGGGCCACGTGATCGGCGCCGACACCATCTATGCAGCCAAGCCCGACGGCCTCACCATTGGCACGTTCAACACGGGGCTGATCTACATGCAGCTGCTGCGCGCGCCCGGGGTGCGCTTCGACCTCACCAAAATGAGCTGGATCGGCAAAGCCGCATCGGATCCGCGCGTCCTGGTGATGAGCCGGAAGTCGGGCATCACGAACGTGCGGCAACTGCTCGATCCGTCCAAGCCGCCGACCATTCTGTTCGCCGCCGGCATGGGCTCGGCGGGATATCTGGACACGCGGCTGGCGGCCGTCGCGATCCATCTCAACGTGCGGCTCATCCCCGGCTATGGTGGCAGCGAGGGCGCCATGAGCATGCTGCGCGGCGAGACGGAGGGTACGATTGGCTCGGAGTCCTCGTACGCGCAGTTCGTCCAGCAGGGTGAGGGCTTGTACCTGCTGCAATTCGGTGGCCCGCGGGGCGGCCCGATTCCGCACGCCATGCCATTTGCCGCCACGCCCGACGCGAAGAAGCTGCTCTCGCTGATCGCCGCCGAGTCCGAGGTCTCGCGTCTCACTGCCGGGCCGCCCGGGATCCCGGCCGACCGCCTCGAGCTGCTGCGGCGCGTGTATCTGAAGGCGCTCGCCGATCCCGGCTTTCAGGCGCAGGCACGCAAGATGGATGCGCCGGTCGAGCCGATGGGCGGACGGCAGGTGCAGGAAGTAATCGATCAGGCCCTGCAGCTGCCTCCGAGCAGTCTGCGGCTGCTGCGGCAGGCGGTCGGTGTGGGCACATGAGCTCGTGAAATGGTTTATCGTTTTGAAAGCTGAGGAGGTCTGTCATGTCAAGTGAAGAGCGACCCGTTTCCGGGGGCGCCGAGTGGGAGCGATGGACGAAGAAGCGCGTCTTCGTCCGCGCGCTCGAAGGCACCTACGGACAGCTGAAGGACGAGCTTTTCAGCCAGCCGCGCGTGTATCACACCAGGGACTGGAAGTGGAAGGGCGGCCCGCAGAATTTCGGCAAGAAGGTCATCAATCCGCAGTCGGTCAAGGTGGCGCAGTCGATCGAATGCCACATCGACGTCTACGCGCCCGGCGGCTATGGTCAGAAACACGGGCACATGAACAGCGCCGTGTTTTACGTCCTGAAGGGAAAAGGACACGACGTGCACGACACGAAGCGGCACGAGTGGGAAGCGGGTGATGCGCTGATCGTCGAGAATGGCTGCGTTCACCAGCATTTCAGCGACGATCCCGACGACGAGTGCATCATTTTGATCATGAAGGCGAAGCCGCTGTTCCTCTTCATGCACATGATCTTCCAGAAGGTCGTGGCCTACCCGCCGAAGGAGCCCTCGCCGGGGCACGAGGACTATGTTCCGCCGCCGGAGCTTTGAGCATCCAATCACCGTCCAACAATCGGGAGACCATCATGGGTATCGAGCGGATCATAGACCCCAAGGAGCGCGAGCGCGCCCACGCCGAGGTCGAGCAGGTGGATTTCTACCGCGAGGCGGTGCGGCAATCGGAGCAGTTCCGCAAGGAGTACGACGGCTATCTTAACGTGGTGAAATCTGCGCAGATGCCGGTGGAGCGCTCACCGGACGGTCTGCTCAAGCACATCATCCACGAGAAGATGGACACCAAGGAGATGTGCCTCGACATCTACATGCACTTCATCCCCGAGGGCAAGCGAAGCGGCAGGCACCGGCACTTGAGCGAGGAAGTGTTCTACGTGGTCGAGGGCAGCGGCTATGACCTGCACTGGGACGTCAAGTTCGATTGCAAGGACACCATCGAGTTCGAGTGGGAGAGCGAGCCCAAGAAGTTCGAGTGGACGGTCGGCGATTTCGTCTATATCCCGCCGTACTGCGCTCATCAGCACTTCAATTCGGGCAAGGGCGAGGCGCGGATCGTGGTGATGAACAGCCGCATCGTCAAGGCGATGGGATTCGACTGGTTCGAGCAGCTGGAGAACTGTGATTACTGAGGAGGTGCACGATGTGCGGCGATCTGGAAGAGACTGACGGCGAGTCGGAACGGCTTTACGGCCTCTTCCTCCAGGCGGCGGAGGAAGTCATTCATGAGGCGGTCGACCATCGCGGCGGTTCGCGCAGGCACGTCGAGCAACAGCAGGGCGATTCCGGGGATCATCTGCCCGAGGCCTCGCTACATGCCTACATGGACGGTCTCTACGCAGACATTCTTTCTGCGTGCATCAAGGACGGCCGGAAAGCATCTTCAGCGGACCGTTATCGCGTATTCGCCTCGCAGGCGATCGTGCTTGCGCGGCTCGCGGGATTTCTGGCCGGACATCGCGATCCGTCGGAGGATCCGCTCGCGAGCTCGGTCGAGGCACTGATGGCCGGGTATTCTCAGCGGGGCTCCCTGCACAGCCACGATTGAGCCGGCCGCGCCGCACTGCTCGCCAAGAGCGGGCAACAGGCGCTTACCTTAGGTCACCCGCACATGGATATTCCGGTACTTGTCGTCGTAAAAGGCCATCCTGTCCTTGAGTGACTGATGCTCGTCGAAGGGCTCTTCGTAGCTCCAGACGGCATCGTCCAGCTTGCCGCCGTCCGCTGTTGAGAGGCTGAAGTAATGCGCGGTGCCCTTGAAGGGGCACTCGCTGGTGGTGGCGGTGCGCTGCAGCTTGTCCATCGTGACATCGCCTCGCGGGAAGTAATACCGGGCGGGGCTGCCGTCCTCGTCCACGCGCATCACGTTGCGCGAGTCGGCGATGAGCTTGCCGTCGAGCTCGACCGTGACCCGCTCGCGGACCGGCGTCTCGCGCACCTTGTGCTCGGGCCACTTCTGGTGTCCAGGTGACTTGCTCATGTTGGCCTCATTCGGCATTGGGGGAGGAACAAACCCGATCGCCAAGCAGGCATCGTACCTGCTCAGCGGCGTCCCAGACGCCGCCTTTACGCCAGCAGGGCTCGCGCCTGCTCGGCCCAGAACAGCGCATCGACATAGGCGGCGCGGATGAGGTGCGGCGCCAGGTCGGCATACACGGCATGATCCCAGACGCCGCGCTCGTATGCGCGAGTGCACTGGAGTGCTGCGCCGAGCTGGCCCTCGCCTGCTACCAGAGCCCGGGCCACCGCCGGGGTGAGGGGTAGCTCCTCCACGACCTTGCGCGTCGGGATGCCGAGCAGCGCGTTCAGCAGCGAGAAAAGACCGGTGATGAAGAACGGTCCGGCATCGCGCGCGCCGCCGAGCTTGCCGAGCTGCTCGCACATGCGGCCGCGGGTCATGGCCTGCACGATCAGACTGGGCGGCCGCTCATCGAAGCCCTGCAGGCACAGGAGCCCGCAGAGCTGGCGCAGCGTATCCAGGCCCAGGATGATGATGGCCTGGCGGATGGAGTCGATCTTGCGCGGCAGGTTGTAGTAGCTGGAGTTGATGCAGCGTAGCACCCGGTAGGAGAGCGACACGTCCTGGCTGAGGAGCCGCTCAACGTCGTCGAGAGAGTAGTCCTCGCTCTGCAGCGAGGCCGCGAGCCGCAGCGCACCCAGGCGGCTTACCGGCACCCGGCGCGCCCCGAAGGTTTCCGGCTGCTGCAGGAAATTGCCCTGGAAGCCCTTGAAGCCGAGGGCGATGCAGCGCTCGAAGTCCTCCTTGCTCTCGACGTTCTCGGCGATGAGCTCGAGGCCCGCGGCCCGCAGGTCCCGCCCGAGGCGTGCGAGCTCGTCAGCCGGAGGATGAGTGGTCTCCAGCTTCACGATGTCCGCAAATTCGAGCAGCCGCGGGTCGCTGCCCTGCGGCGAGTAGTCATCGAGCGCTATGCGATGGCCACGCGTGCGCAGCGTACGAATGCCTTGAAGGACCTGGGGAGTGGCGCGCACGTCCTCCAGGACCTCGATGACGACGCGCTCGGGCTGCAGCGGCAGCTCCGGCAGCTTCGCCAGCAGCTCCTGCGGGAAATTGATGTGCACCGGCAGGCCGCCTGCCAGGCGATCGAGGCCGATCTCGAGCGCCGCGCCTGCGATGACCTCCAGGGTCGCGCCGCCGGGATCGCTGATCTGCGCGCTGCGGCTCGAGGGAGATGCACGATAGAGCAGCTCGTAGGCCACTACGGCCATCGAAGCGTCGTAGATGGGCTGCCGTGCCACGAAGACTTCGGGACGCACGGGGCTCACCGGATCACTGCGGCGCCCGGAAGCCTATCGTTACCCAGGAGTCCGGCGTTGGTGTGCCCTGCCACGTCAGCCCTTCGATCGTCAGCTGGTAGTCGCCCGGGCCGAGCGCGGTGCTGTTGAGCGCAATCCTGAGATTGCCGTCGGAGTCCTTGGCAAGGTGGTCGATGATGCCGACGCGGCCCTGGTTGATGCGGTCGATGGTGATGCGGAACAGCCGGTAGGGCGAGCGCGACTCGTCGATGCGCAAGTCGGCGAGCTGCGCCTCGCTGCCGCCGCCGATGATGATCGCAGGCGAATCCGATGCGCCCTCGCGGCTCGGCAGCAGGCGGATATCGCGTGTGCTCGTGGCCGGATCCAGCGGGCGCTCGGTTGCTTCCTGCTGCAGGGCCGCAATGCGGCGCGTCTTGTCGGCGCTGCCGCTGGCGACGACCGCCAGCGCCAGGCCCAGCACCAGCGCGGCGCCAGCCAAGCCGAGCAGGATCTCGAGCTTCTGCCAGAAAGGCTTCTTCGATTCCGCCCAGGGCTCGGGCTTGCCGCTCGCCTCCAGCAGTCGCAGGGCGGCGTTCACGCGCTCCGGGATCCCGAGCTCATCGAGCAGCTCGGGATTGTCGCGGCAGAAGCGCTCGAAGTCGGTCGCGCCTTTGATCGGCAGCCGCCCGGAGAGGTAGCGCTCGACCACCTGATTGCGCGCGATGAAGTCCCGATCCATGAGTTCCGGAGCGCGTTGTGCCTGCTGCATTGCGCCGGTGGTGGTCGGCGATGCGCCTTGCGCTGATGGCGCGGACGGTGATGCAGCGGCGGAGGCTGATGCCGGCGCGGATGTCGCGGGCGTACCGGATTGAGGTGCGAGGGGAGAATTCGCCGGACTGGCCGCGCTCACTGCGCCCGCCGTGGTAACCGCCGCAGTGCTCGTGGAAGCAACCGCTGGTGCGGCGACAGGTCTGAGGGACTGCAGCTGCTCGCCCGCGAGCAGGATCTTTTCCGGATCGACGAGTTCCTCGGCAGGCGCGGGTGAGCGCTGCGGCAGCGTCGTTGGGGACGGCGTGCCAGCACGGTTGCCGGCATCGGGCTCCACCAGTGCCAGTGCATCGAGGGGAGTTTCCACCGGCAGATCGGCCAGAGCGTAGGCCGGCGATTGACCCGGGCTCTTGCGCTCGCGGGAACGGATCCCAGCCGGCTCCTCGCTCGGGGCAGCGGCTCTCATGGGCGGAAGCGGACGAGATCTGGGGTCCATCATTTACGCGTGCGGCATCCGGGGGATCCAGACGACGATCCTGCAACGGGCGCGCGCGCAAGCCAACGTGCCGCCTCACATATCTTGGCCTACCCCTCCCCGAATCGTGATGCCGCTCGCAATTCAGCCGGACGCGAGCGAGATGCGGCACCGGTACTGCGTCACACTCCGTGTCGGCCGCGTGAGTTACATTTCATCCGCGATGAAGGTCCCCCAGATGCTCGAGCACGAGAGCTTGCCGGATTCCGCGTATGCGCAGGAGTTGCGCCGCGGTTTCCCGGACTTACGCTTCGCGTCCGATCTGGAGCGTTCCTTCCAGGCATTTTACTTAACTCGCTCGCGCACGCGCGTGCGGTTCTTCCAGCTTGCGCTCGGACTGCTCGCGATCGCCGCCGCAGTCAAACTGACCGTGTTGGAAGGCGTGCCGTTGCGCGAAGTCGCCCTCGGCTGGGTCGGACTGGTGATTCCGGCGTGCGTGGCACTGGCGGTCGCCTCCTGTGAGCGCCTCTACAAGAGGGTGTACGTGCCCGCGGCGAGGATCCTCCTTCCGGCCATCGCCGTGGCAGCCGCCTGCGGCATTGCCGGCCGCCACGGCGCCGGACATCCTGACCCTTTCTGTTTCCTCACGGCCTTCAGCATTGCGAGCTTCTTCGGCGGGCAGGCTTTCCGCGAAGCTGTCGCGGCCAACACCTGCATGGTTGGAGCGGTCGTCCTCACGCTGGCCCATGCCGGGTGGCCCGCTGCCGATGTTGCGTATTATGCGACGGAGCTGGTGATCACGAGCGCCGTGGGAGCCTTCGTTTACCAGGGTGTCGAGCGGCAGTTGCGCACGTCATTTCTCGAGCGTGGGCTCTTGAGTGAGATGGTGGCGCGCGATGGCCTCACGGGCCTCAAGAACCGCGGCGCCTTCGACGACGACTATGCGCGCCTCTGGCAGCAAGCGATGCGCGAGCGCCGCGCGCTGGCGCTCCTCCTCATCGACGTCGATCACTTCAAGGCCTACAACGATAGCTACGGTCACCAGGCGGGCGATGCGGCGCTGCAGCACGTCGCGCACGTGGTGCAGCGTTTCGCGCGGCGACCGCTCGACATCGCGGCGCGCTATGGCGGGGAGGAGTTCCTGGTGGCGCTCTATGACCTCGACGCCGAGCACGTGCGGGAGATCGCCGAGGAGCTGCGGGAGAGTGTGCAGGCACTGGGAATCGCGCATGATGACTCGCCGGGCGGCGTCGTGACGGTGAGCATCGGGGTATCGATCGTGAGCCCGCGGCCCGGCCGCAGCGCCGAGGGCGCATTGCAGCTCGCGGACGAGGCGCTGTATGCCGCCAAGCGCGGAGGCCGCAATGGCATCCGCGTCGTCGACTGCTACGGCATCAACTATTCGACGGGCGCGTTCCGCCGCAGCGCGTGACGCTCGAGGAAGTGCTCCACCTTGTCGCGGTAGGTGCGTGAGAGCTTGAGCTCCTGACCGCCTTCCAGGGAGAGAAAGTACTCCCCGTTCATGTGCGCGCGCAGGCTCTTGACGAAGCGCAGGTTGACGATCGTCGAGCGGTGCACGCGCTGGAACAGCCGTGGATCGAGGATCTCCTCCAGCTCCTTCATGGTGCCCCTGAGGATGTGGGTGTCGCCCTCGGCGTGCACGCACATGTAGTCGCCCGCGGCGTCGACCCACTGGATGGCGGGGATCGGCACGCGCACCGTCTTGCGGCCCTGGCGGATCGGCAGCACCTGCGGCTGGCGTACGCCGAGCGCCGCCGTGCCGTGCTCGAGCAACTCCTCGAGGCCGATCTCGCCGGAGCCTGTGATCTCCGCCACGATCTCCAGCAGGCGGTCGCGCTGGTCGGCAGCACTGCGGGCGACGGCATTCTGCCGCACCCGCTCGAGTGTCGCATCGAACCGGCGATCGTCGATGGGCTTCAGGAGGTAATCGATCGCACGCGCCTCGAACGCACGCACTGCGTACTGATCGTAGGCCGTGATAAAGACCACGAGCGGCAATGTGTCCCGCGGCAAGTGCGCCAGCACATCGAATCCGGACATGCCCGGCATCTGGATGTCGAGAAAGACGAGGTCGGGTCGTTCGCGCTGCAGGGTACCCACCGCCTCGCGGCCGTTGCGGCACTCCGCCACGACCTCGAATTCCGGGGCCTCGTGCAGGCGCAGGGCGATGCCGCGCCGCGAGAGCACCTCGTCATCAACGATCGCGGTGCGAATCCTCAAGCGTTGACGCTCTGCGGGATCCGGGCCGCGAGCGGATAGCGCGGCTCCGCGGCGCGGGGCGCCGCTTCCTCGCGGGCGGCCGTCTCGAAGGGCAGCGCCAGCTCGACGCGCAGGCCTGGACGGCTGTTGAGGACGGCGAAGCGGTAATTGTCGCCGTAAAGCACGGCAAGGCGCTCACGGGTGTTGCGCAGCCCGACTCCGCTGCGACGCTCGCCCCTGAGAACCGCTGGCGCGAGAGGCGGCGCCGCAGGCAACGGCCGCGAACCTTCCTCGAGGCCCGGGCCATCGTCGATCACGGTGACTTCCAACATTGCACCGCGCGTGCGCCCTTCGATGCGTACCATGCCTCCCTCCTCGCGCGGCGAGACGGCGTACTTCAAGGCGTTCTCGAGGATCGGCTGCAGCAGCAGACTCGGCACCAGCGCATCGAGCGCGACGTCCTCGATCGCGTACTCCAGCCGCAGGCGCTCGCCGAAGCGCAGGCGCTCCGTGCCGAGATAGAGATCCAATGCCTCGATCTCCTGGCGCAGCGTCACCCGCTTCATCGGGTCCTGATCGAGCGTATAGCGCAGGAATTCCGAAAGCCGCATGACCGCGTGGTTGGCCGTGCGGTTCTGGTTGTCGAGAATGAGAGTGGAGATGGCATTGAGGGTGTTGAAGAGGAAGTGCGGATTCAGCTGATAGCGCAGCATCTTCAGCTGCGCTTCCTGCGCCAGGGTCACCGCCCGCAGCACCGCCTCCTGCTGTTGCTGCTTCGACTCGTAGTACTTGATGCCGAAGTAAAGCGCGCTCCAGCAAAGGAGCAGGTAGGTCGACATGAGCGCGCCCTCGAACAGGTCGAAGGGCGAGGTGAAGGGCTTCGGATCGATGAAATGCTGGCACGCAATGTTGATGACGATGCGCAGCGCCAGAGCAGTGACGTACGAGGTGGCGAGAACCATCGGAATGACCCAGCGCTCGGCGCGTCCCCAGAT
>DASYGA010000337.1:0-5766 GCA_036000265.1 Steroidobacteraceae bacterium
TCGCCAGGCACTGAGCCTGCGCTGCCGTGACTGCCGGACTGCTCCCCACCGCCGCTTTGACGGTAGAGAGCTGGGGATTGGTCCAACCGATGGTCTCGTACCCGGGCGTGGCCACGTTATTGTGGGTGATTACGCCGCCGACCAGCACCCCGAAGCCGTTCTCGAACGTATCGCTGGCCACCACGTAATCATGGTTGCCCCAGGCGCCCGCGTTCTGGTTCTTGGTGCCTTGCGCGCCGAAGGCCACGTGCCCGCCCGGGTGATCGAACGCGCGCGCGCTGCGCATGCTGACCGTGCCGGCGGCGCCGCCCTCGAGCATCTCCGCCGAGGAGGTCTTCTCAACCGTCAGGCTGGTGAACAGCTCCGTCGGGAACATGTTGAGGTCGACCTCCTGATTCGTGCTCTGCGCATCCGTCGGGCCGGTCGAGGCCATTGCGATCGGCGCGCCGTTCAGCAGCACTTTGGTGAAGTCGGGGCCGAGGCCGCGGATGGCGATATTCACACCCTGTCCGGTGATGTCGCGCGAGATGGTAATCCCGGGAATACGATTGAAGGACTCCGCGATGTTGTTATCGGCGAACTTGCCGATGTCCTCGGAGTAGATGGAGTCGGTGAAGCCGATCGCATCGCGCTTGGCCGTGGTCTCCTTGGCGAGACTCTCGCGAAAGCCCGTGACCACCACTTCCTGCAGCACGGGGGCCGGATTCGCGGGGTTGGTCTCCTCGGTGCCCTGGGTGGGCTGCGGTACGGCCTGCGCGAGCAGCAAGTTGCCGCTTACGGGCTGCGCCGCGGAACTGGTGGTTGCCGTCTGCGCGGCGGCGGGTAATGCCGGCAGCGCGAGGCACAGGGCGCTGCTCGCGAGCACGAGCCGCACGGCAACGGCGATCGGATTCTGCTTGGCGAAGACTGGACGGTAGCCCATTGCAAGACCCCTGATTTGGTATTGGACCCGAACTATCTACTCGGCAGATGGTAACGCTCGCAATCGTCGTTTGCAACGGTGGCACGGCCGCAACAGCTGGACCGGCGGCATGGGCCGGTCGAGGCGCTCGCCCGGCGCTTACTTGGTTTATGATAACGGTATCAGCACAACCGCGATTCACCGGGGGAAGGTCTTGTCGAACCACAGCATTTCCCGCGCCTGCCGGCGCCAGTACCGCGCCCTGGCGGCGGCAACCGCGCTCGCGCTGGGGCTAGCCAGCCTGGGCGTACGCGCCGCCGACCATCCGCTCTACAGGGATGCGCATGCACCCGTCGATGCACGCGTCAACGACCTCCTCTCCCGCATGACCCTGCAGGAGAAGATCGCGCAGATCTCCTGCATCTGGCAGCGCAAAGGGGAAGTCGAGGATGCGAACGGCAATTTCGATGCCGCCAAGGCGAGCCGCGTTTTCCCTTACGGGATCGGCCAGGTGGCGCGGCCCAGCGACCGGGTGCCCCTCGAGGCGAACGACCCGCTGCAGAACGTGTTTCGCAACGTTCCGCAGACGGTGGACTTCATCAATGCCGTGCAGCACTACTCGATGGATGACACGCGCCTCGGTGTCCCGACGATATTTCACGGGGAAGGACTGCACGGCTACATGGCGCGGGACGCCACGAGCTTCCCGCAGGCCATCGCACTCGGCAGCAGCTGGGACCCCGCGCTCATCACGCACGTATATACGGTTGTCGCGCGCGAGGCGCGCGCGCGTGGTGTACAGCTGCTGTTGACCCCGGTCATCAATCTGGGGCGCGATCCGCGATGGGGCCGCATTGAGGAAACATTCGGCGAGGACCCCTATGTCGCGAGTCAAATGGGCGTCGCAGAGGTGCGCGGCCTGCAGGGCAAGACGCTTCCTCTCGGCCCGGACCGTGTTTTCGCCACTCTGAAGCACATGGCCGCCTACGGCGTGCCGGAAGCCGGCACCAATGTGGGCCCTGCCGAAGTCACCCGCCGGACGCTGCTGCAGATGTACCTGCCGGCATTCCATGCCGCGATTGAGCAGGCCAACGCCCAGGTGGTCATGGCCTCGTACAACGAGATCGGCGGCATCCCCTCCCATGCCAACCGCTGGATGCTGACCGACCTGCTGCGCGATCAATGGGGCTTCAAGGGGGTCGTGCTCAGCGACTATGAAGGCATCGAGCAGCTCCAGTCTCTGCACCACATCGCCGGCAATCTCACCGATGCCGCCGCCCTCGCCCTGCGCGCGGGTGTCGACAACGACATGCCCGACGGCGAAGCCTTCGCCAACCTGCCTCAGGCGCTGGCCCAGGGCAAAGTCACGCAGGCGCAGATCGACACCGCCGTGGGGCGCGTCCTCAGGCTGAAGTTTCTCGCCGGGCTATTCGAGCATCCGTACGCCGACGCACGGCATGCGGAAAAGATCACGGATGATGCCGACGCGCGGGCACTCGCCGTGAAGGCCGCGCAAGAGAGCATCGTTCTCCTCAAGAACGACGGGACACTGCCGCTCGCAGCAGGCCGCATCAAGACGCTCGCGGTCATCGGCCCGAATGCGGGCGTGGCGCGGCTCGGCGGCTATTCCGAGGTCCCGGCCCACTCGGTCAGCATCCTGCAGGGCATCCGCAATCTCGTCGGCGCACGCGTACACGTGGTTTACGCGCGGGGAGTCAAGCTGGTTGCGAGCGGCGATCAGTACACGGATCAGGTCGTGCTGCCGAAGCCGGCGGAGAACCGCGCGCTGATCCAGCAGGCGGTCAAGGTGGCCAGTACGGCCGACGAGATCGTGCTCGCCATCGGTACCCGCGGCGCGCTCTGCCGCGAGGGCTGGGCGGACAATCACCTGGGCGACCGCGACAGTCTGCAGCTCATCGATCAGCAGCAGCAGCTCGCCGACGCGATGTTCGCGCTCGGCAAGCCGGTCGTCGTCGTGCTCATCAACGGCTGCCCGCTCGCGGTGGACGAGATCGCGAGCAAGGCCAATGCCCTCATCGAGGGCTGGTACCTCGGCCAGGAAGGCGGCACCGCCATGGCGGATGTCCTCTTCGGCAAGACCGACCCCGGCGGCAAGCTCACCGTCACCATCCCGCGGTCCGTGGGCTTCGTGCCCTACAACTACGATGAGAAGCCGAGCGCCCATCGCGGCTATCAGTTCGCCGACAACTCGCCCCTCTTCCCGTTCGGATACGGGCTTTCCTACACTACATTCGACGTGGGCTCGCCGGAGCTATCGGCCGCGAGCATCTCATCGGATGGTGCGGTGACGGTCAACGTCAGCGTCCGGAACACCGGCAAGGTCGCAGGTGATGAGGTCGTACAGCTCTATCTGCATGAGCTCGTCACTTCCGTCACGGAGCCCACGAAAGTGCTACGAGGGTTCAAGCGGGTCTCGCTCGCGCCGGGGGCCGCGACCCGCGTGCAGTTCAGGCTCGGCCGGGATGACTTCGCCATCTGGGATGAGAACATGAAGGACGTCGTCGAGCCCGGCACGGTGGAGATCATGGCGGGCCCGGACTCTGTGAGTCTGAAGACTGCAACCCTCGAGATCACGCGCTGAGGCCGTTCCGGTCGGCCGGCGATCACGTCCACGCCGTGGTTGCCGGCCCGCCGGCACTTGCCAGGCGGGCTGGACGCCCAATGTGCGCCACCGGTGGCACACCGGCGCCGCAATTGTTGCTGGCACGCACAAACGGTTGACGCCGCCCGCGGCGCAGTCATATAGTTCGGGACAGATACTATATTGAAGTTCAGTGCGCAGGGCGGCGGCGCCGTGAGCGCAGGATGCGACCCCCCCTCCACGGCGCCGCCGGCCCCTGTCATTGGGGCCGGTGCCAGGGAGCACTGCGCTATGCGGCCCATCCAACCCGGCGCACTACGAGCGGCGTTGGAATACCAGCGCCGCGGCTCCGCGCAGGCGCGCCAGGTCACCGTCGGGTATCGGCACTACCGCTGGCGGCGTGCCGGCGATGGTGACCGTCCGCACCGCCTTCTCGATCGTCGGGCGATAGCGGTGCCAGGCCGAGGTGATCTCGCCGGCGATGTACACCACCGCCGGCGACAATGCCGCGACCACCAGCCGCAGACCCAGCCCGATCTCCTTCGCCTGCCGCTCGAGCGCGGTACCCGCGTGCGCGTTGCCCTCCTCCGCCAGATTCAACAGCTCGCTGAAGGTGATGGTTTTGTGTTGCGGCTGCAGCTCGCGGAAATAGCGCAGCGCGGCGCGGCAAGAGGCGAACAGCTCCCAGCAGCCGCGGCGTCCGCAGGCGCACTCCGGCCCGTCCGGGTCGATCGAGATGTGACCGAACTCGCCCGCCATCCCGTCGTGGCCGGTGATGATGCTGCCGTTGGCGAAAATGGCCGCTCCCACCCCCTCGGCGGTGGTGATGAGTACGGCGTCGCGATTGCCCTCATCGTGATGAAAGGTCAGCTGCGCCAGCAGGCAGGCGATCGCGGCATTGGCCAGATGCGTCGGCAGCTTCATCCGCCTCTCGATGGCGGCCTTGAGGTCGAAATCGCGCCAGTGCAGGTTAGGAAGAAAGAGGAATTGATCGGTTTGCGGATCCACCCGTCCAGGGATGCTGACGCCGATCCCCTCGATGGACATGCCCGCCAGTCCAGTCTTCATTCTCGACATGGCCTCGACGATCAGATCGGTCGATGCGCCCGCGTCCCGGCTGAGGGGCGCCATCGATCGAGAGATCAACCTGCCGTTGAGATCCACCATGGCGATGATCGCCTGGCGCGGGTGGATGTCGACGGCCAAGGCGACCAGGCTCTCGTTGAGGCGGATCAGCGTCGGCCGCCGGCCGCGCTGCGAGACGGTGGTGCGCCCTTCGCACACCCACTTCTCCGCGAGCAACTGCTCGATGATCTGCGAGACGGTGCTGCGCTGCAGCCCCGACTGGCGGGCGAGCTCCGCGCGGGAGATGGGCTGGCGGGTACGGATCAGCTCGAGAACGATGTCGCGGTTGATGCGTCGTGCGGTGACGCTGGACGCCAGCTCGACATCTGACAGATCGACTGGGCGGATCTCCCGCGCCCGCTGGCGCTTTTGCATTTAGTCTCAGGAAGCTCTGGCTACGAGGCCCCAAGTCTAGCGCGTCCTGACAGCGTGAAGGTAGTGGCGAGCTCTCTACCCCGCCGCGGGATGATATGCGCCCGGTGTCATATCAGCCAGCACCGCGAATAATTCGACAGGTTCGACCTGACAATCGACTCACGGCTTGGAGCTCGTCACTCTCAGAACGCCGGGATGGCCTCGCGGGTCAGCGCTTCCTTGAGCTCCTGACGCCGCGCCGGCAGTATTACGATGTCGACTTTGCGGGACAGCGCCGCGGCGAGCCTTAGCTTCAGGCGATCGACATATGCCACGAATTGAAAGCCGGTCGGCGCTGCATCGGGCGCCAGGTCCAGTGCCAGATCGACATCCGACGCAGCACTATCGTCGCCGCGCGCGACCGAGCCAAACACGGATACGTGGCGGACACCCTCCGCCCGCAGCTCGGGCTCGAGAGCTTTCAGTGTCCGGAGGACCTCGTTCCTGCGCGCTTCACGTGGGGCACCCATGCAGCAAGTATACCACCACCGCGCATGGGCTTACTAATCTCTCGAAGGATATCAGGTAGTTACGCGTATCCGCCGAGCAAAATAGCCGGAAGCCAAGAAGAGATCGGTACGCCGACCAACAGCGTGGGCGTGATCCGTCGTGGCGCAGCGCCGTGACGGCAAAAAAGGCTCATGGGGAATGGAACGGCCGCGAGCGGCAGCACGATGAGATTCATCACCGCATCATTGCAAAAAAAAGGTGGAACAAACATCGT
>DASYGA010000383.1:0-5281 GCA_036000265.1 Steroidobacteraceae bacterium
AGCGATGAGCCCTTGGCCGGCTTCTCCAGATAGAACGCGACGAAATCCGGAAACTCCTCCGGCTGCGCCATGCCGGTGTCGATCGCAAGCCCGCGCTGCGACATGCCGTACTGCCCGTCCCCATCCACCGCGCGAAAGTACGACGCTCCCTGAAACACCGCCCGATCGCTTGCCCAGTCGGTGTGAAAGAGCACGTTGAAGCCGGCGAAACCGAGATCCTTCGGCAGATCCGCAGGCTTCAGGCCCGACCTGCCGTAATCGAACAGCGTCGGATCGAAGAGAATCTCCCGCGCCTGCCCGTTCTCCACCGAGTACAGGCGCACGGGCTTGGAGAAACTGAAGCCGAGGTGATCGAAACGAATGCGGAAGAGGAGATCCTCCCCGTACCAGAGCGCCCGATCCGGCCGGCAGACGATCGACTCCCACTGGTCCCAGCTGAGGTGCTGCAGAGCGGCCGGCAGCGGCTTGTAGGAGTCGCGGTACGGCGCGATGCCCATGGAGTGTGCGACGCCCTTCAGATCTGCATAGCTGAATGGCTGTGGCTCGCCCATGAGCGTCACCCCTTTCGGGGGCGGTGGTGCCGGCTTGCGGCGGAAAGCCCACGGCCAAGGGGCGAAGGCCGCCATGCTGGAGCCGCCCGTGCGCAAAAATCCACGTCGATGCATCACTCTTCCTCGCTCTCGAGACCGGCAGCGCCTGCGCTAGCAGGTTCGGCGCCTGACCTCGAGCCTATTTTAGACTGAGCTTGACCGCCACCCTGCCGGCTTCGGCGGCCTGCGGCGCGGCCGCGGCGACGGCCACCCGCGTGGCAGCGACACCGCCTGCCGAGACGATGGCGGAGCGGATCGCCTGCGCACGCCGCTGCGCGAGATCCTGAAGATCGGCGTCGGGGATCTGCATGTGCTGGAGCAACGCCGATTGCAGCTCGAGGATGGCAGGCTCGAAGGGCGGGACCTTCTGTGCCGCCGCGGGCAGCGGCGCCTTGGGGCCGAAAGCACGCTGATATGCCGCACGCAGCAAGCGGTAATGCGCGCCGGGAAGCTCCAGCAGTTCCCGACCCGCCTTTGGCGGCGGCGCCTGTCGTTGGCCACGAGTCGCTTTGCCGCTGTTGCCGCGCGCCGCCGCGCCGCTTTGCGCCAGAGCGAGCAACTGATGCCGCAACTGCCGCCGGGCGAGCGCCGGCCTGTCGATGTCGGCGGCGTATACGGCCGGCACCTGCAATTGCAGCTGTGGCCGCTGCGCCAGCGCCTTCGCGAGGTCCGCCACCTGAGCGCGGGCAGCCGGCAGCAGGTTCGCGCTACCCGGGGCGAACTCGATGCGATTCAGGTCACCCCCGCCGCCGACGAGCCGTCCCAGCAGCGCGAAGGGCGATGTCACTGCCTTCTTCAGCACGCTGAAGAGCGCTTTGCGGATCAGGGGTCCCAGGCTGAAGTGCGGGTCGTTGAGGCTGCCGGTCACCGGCAGTCCGAGGCGGATGACGCCGTGGCGATCCTTGAGCAGCGCCACGGCCAACCTCAAGGGCAGCTTGGTCGCACGCGGGCTCGCGACCTGCTCGCCGAGCTGCAGCTGATCGATGGTCAAGGTGTGATCGGCATTGAGCCTGCCGTGGTCCACCTTGTAGTGCAGGTTCGCATCGAGCGTGCCGCTCGCGATTTTGTAACCGGCGAAGCGGACGGCATAGGGGGTCATGCGCGTCAGCTCGAGTCCCTTGAATTTCATCGTGATGTCGGTGTAGGTCGAGGCGGCGAGAAGGTTCACCACACCGTCGATGTCCACCGGGGCGTACTGATTCACCCGGCCCTGAAGATCGACGCTCGCGCGCGAGCTGGGATCGGACGAGAGGCCCTTGATCGTGCCGTGCAAATCCTCGATGCCGGTCGCAAAGTTGGGTTGCATCGAGAAATCGGAGTAATCGGCGGTGCCGTTGGCGATGCGCACCAGGCCGATGCTCATGGGCATTGACGCGCCGGAGCCGGCGGCCGGCTTCGCACCGGCCGCGGGCGCGCTCTCCTGTCTGCCCTTGGGCGGCGCCGCTTGCGGGTGGAAACCGCGCGGATGCAGAGCCTCCGAGACATTGAACGTATGGTCTGCCCCGATGATGACTCTTGCGTACGGGGCCACCACGACGATGCGCTTGATCTGCAGGCTCGCAGGGCTGAAGTCATAGCGCATGCCCACGATGTGCAGGCCCTGCCATTTGACGAAGTCCTGCTTGAGGTCATCGTCCACGGTGCGCAGGTCCGCGACATCGATCCGGCCGGCAACACTCATCTGGCCATCGGCGCGCCGGTCCACATCGAGCGTGCCGCTCAGGAGCCCGCTGGCGAGCGTGAGCGCGGTGTACTTGTCGAGGTAGGGTTGCAGCGCGCGCAGGTCGACACGGCTCAGTGTCAACTTCGCGCTCAGCGCCTCGGGCTGCAGGGTACCCTCGCCCTTGAGGCTCAACTTGCCCTTGCCATTGACGGCAGACTGCGCGGACACCGTGATCCGGGCGTTGGACGAGCTGTCGTATCCAGTGATCCGGGCGGAGAGCGGGCCGAGAGTCAGGTTGGCGGCCGGCTTGACACCGCGATCCTGCAGGGACAATCGCGTGTCGTCGATCCGGATGTCCGGAGCCGAGATGCGCCAGGCAGGAGTGCGGGCGCGCCGCGCACGCGCCGCGGGCGGCGGGGCCGCCGTCGCCGGGGTGGAAGAACCCAGCAGCTGCAGCAGATTTAGCTGCCCATGCTCATCGAGCCAGCCGCTGACATCGGCGCCGGCGAGCATGATCTGCCCTACCCGGATGGAGTGCTGCGCGAGATCGATGTGCGCATTGCCGAGTGTGAAGCGACTGAGCCGTACGTAGTCCGAGCCGGCGGCATGCCGCGGCCTCACACCCAACCCGTTCACCTGCGCCTGCGGCACGTCGATGGTCATGGTGACACCGTGGGTCGCGGCGCCCTGCGGCGGGGTCTCGATCGCAAAGCTCCCCTGGAGCGCCACGGTGCCCCGGGAGATCTCGGCCGGCAGCACGGGCCCGAGATAGGCCGCCACCATGCGGGCGCTCAATCCATCGAGCTTCAGCGTGCCGTGCAGCGCAACCGGCTGCGCGCGGATCGTTCCCGTCCAGTCCAGCCGGCCGCCTTGGCCAACAGTGGCGGTGAGGTGGTAGCTCCCGGCGGCGCTGCCGGTGGTACTGAAGTCACGCAGCTCGAAGGCGATCGGGTTCAGGTCGAGGCGAAATGGCGCCGAGCGCGAGTCGTCCTCGTAACTCGCGCTGCCCGCAGTAACCGCCAGCCGCTCGAGGAACAACCTGAAGGGCTTGGAGCTCTGCGCCGGGGCCTTGGCTCGCGGCTGTGCGAACGGCTTCTCCAGGTCGGAGAGATTGAGAGTGCCGTCGCGGCGCACCACTGCCCTCACATGGGGACTATCGAGGACTATCTCGCTCAAGCTCGGGGCGAGCCTCGGCACACTGGCGGCGGCCACCGCCACCGTGAGCCGCCCGAAGGAAATCATCGGCTGCCCGTCGGTATCCGGAAAGGCGAAATCCGTGATCTCGAGCGTCCAGGTGAAGGGATTGAAGCGGACATCCCCGATCGAGAGAGTCCTATGGAAGTCCCGTGCGGTGAGCCCCACGAGCTCCGACCGGATCCAGCGCGGGACCAGGAGAAATCCCACCGCGGCATACAAGCCTACGAGGCCCGCGAGCACCGCGAGAACGATCAGCCAGCGTCGACCCCGCACTCCGGGCATCGCAGCACCTATCGTGTCAAGTTACGTACGGCGAGATGACCATGCAGACGACGGTGGTCGAAAGCAACACCGCGGCAATCCGTTGCGCCATCAGGGGTGACTTGCGCATGCCGCCCTGCACACCCGCGGCGACGATCGCGCAGAGCGCCCCGATCGCCAGAGTATTCACCATCGGTCCGCGGGCGCCGCGGATCGCGATGCCCCAGAGAGCGGCGCCCGCCACGATCGTCAGGACGGCGGCCCACATCTGGGCGCGAAACAGCTCAGGTGTGATCTTGTGCGCGGGCGAGGTATGGGTCAGCGCCAGGGTCGAGCCGGCCCAGAACACCCCGGAGAGGGCGTGCAGCGAGATCAGAGCCATAAAGAGTACGTGCACGGGTCGAGCTTTCACGGCCTGCGGCCGGACTCCTGCGGGTCGCGAATCTGGCGATTATACGCCTGATCAGTACCCGATCGCCCGCGCCGTCTCCGTGCGCGGATCGCTCGCTCCGAGCCGCTCGCCGGTGGCAGGATCGACCTCGATGCACTCGGCATCGCCGTGGTCGCCGTAGATGATGTGGTAGCCGTGCGCCGCGAGGAGGCGCAGCGTGTCGGGCGAGAAGCGGTCCGGCTCCATGAGCACCTCCTGCGGCAGCCACTGCTGATGGAACCGCGGTGCCGCGACCGCCTGCTCGATGTTGAGTCCATAGTCCTCGACGCCGATGAGCACATTGGCCACGGTCGTGATGATCGTCGGGCCGCCGGGGCTTCCGAGCACCAGCCAGAGCTTGCCGTCCTTCAGCACGATGGTTGGCGTCATCGAGGACAGCGGCCGCTTGCCGGGGCCGACGGCGTTCGCCGCTCCCTGGAGCACGCCGAACATGTTGGGAACTCCGACCTTGGACGAGAAGTCGTCCATCTCGTCGTTGAGGAGGAAGCCGAGATCTCCGGCGGTCACCCCCGAGCCGTACCAGGCATTGAGCGTCGTAGTCACCGAGACCGCATTTCCCGCTGCGTCCACCACGGAGTAATGAGTTGTCTCACGCGACTCCGGCGCCGGTTTCAGGACCGGATGCGCCGCCGCGTAGCGAGTGAGCTGCGGGAAGGTGGTCGGGCGCTTCAGCGACAACGACGGGCTCGCATCCTCGGGCAGGATGGAGCTGCGCCACGCGGCGCCGTAGTGCTTGTCGAGGAGCAGCATCATCGGAGAATCCGTGTACGCCGGATCGCCCAGGAACACCGCGCGATCGAAGAAGGCGCGGCGATCGGCTTCCGTGATCAGGTGGATGGAGGCCGCCGAGTCGAGCCCGGCGCTCTTCAGGTCGTAGCCCTCCAGGATATTCAACAGCTCGATGAGAACGATGCCGCCCGAGGAGGGCGGCGGCGCACTGATGATGGTGAGGCCGCGATAGGTCCCCGTGACGGGCTTGCGGTCGATGACCCGGTAGTCGGCGAGGTCCTGGGCCGAGATGAGACCGCCGCCCTTCTGGATCAAATCGGCGAGTTGCCGCGCCATCTTCCCCGTGTAGAGCGTGTCGGGGTTGCGCTCGATGCGCTCCAGGGTGCGCGC
>DASYGA010000388.1:0-10267 GCA_036000265.1 Steroidobacteraceae bacterium
CCGCAGTCCACAGCTCGTTCGATGTCACGCCAGTCAACCCCCTCTATTCACCGGCGCACTGAAGATAGATGTGCACGCGGTCCAAGCGTAAACCGGCAGCCGGGCCTGCGGTATAACAAAGAATATCTAGCCGTGGAATCATGGCCGTTCCGGCGGCGCCGACCATTACGCTACGGCTCACATCAGCAGCCCGGTGCCACGACGGCGACTTTTGATGAGGGGCTCACGCCAGTGCGGAATGATAGAGCTCCAGCAGATGGCTCCAGGCACGTTCGGCCTCCGGCCTGTTGTAGGTCGGCTTGCCATCGTGCCGCGGCATATCCGGAACGCACCAACCGTGCTGGGTCCCCGCATAGACGACGCGGCGGGCCGCCCCAGCAATAGCCTTGCGTACCGAGCTTGCGCGCTCTATCCACCTGGGGCTGCGCATCGAGAAAGGCGGCGTAGGCCTCCGCGTCCCTCTCAATCGGGCCGGACTGCTTGAGCGGCTTGGTCCAGACCTCGAGCTTGGCGCGATCGGTCGGATTGGCGAAATCGAAAGTCGAGGCATTCGCCACCAGAGGTGCCCGCCCCGTTCGATAGAACGGGTTCGGCACGAGTACCGTGTACCCGCGTGCCGCAAGGCGGCGGCCCATCCCGCGAAACGCTGGGCGCAGCCCGAAGATGTCGGTCCAGATCAAGACGCCGGGGTGAGTACCCGACGCGGGGCAAAAAAGCGCGGCGTCGCACTTTCCGTCCGCGGTCGGGATCTCGACATCCCGCTCGATGACGCTGGCGTCGGCCGCAACCGAAACGCCCGCCGTAGCCGCCAGTCCGATCGCTGCGGACGCGGCCACGAATTCGCGGCGCGTCGTTTGCGGCGACTTTGTCTCAGACCCCTCAGGATCACGATCGCTGTTACCGCTCATGGTGATCTCCAATAAGCAATGGATGCAGGTCCATACAGCTGTCCGGCACCTTACTCCAGAGGTCAACGATACATTTCGGGTGGCGCTTGCGGCAAAGGCCTGTCGCTGAATCACTCATTCAAGGCTGCGATATGGCATCGTAGTCGGCTGTTGGACCAAGTACGGCAATGCTGAGCGCTCCGATTTCACCCAAGCGGAACCCTCGTTGTCCGCGTGAGATGGCGGGCTGGTTTCATTATTATGCAGGGTACTCGCCGGCGTTCGCACGGGAAGTTGCGATCCAATTGGCTGGCGAGGGCTGCGAGCGGCTGCTAGATCCGCCTGGATGACCTGCAGCCCCTTGGCGAGCGAAGCCATGAAATTCGGATCACCGCCGCGACACAGATCGTCGGCCAGCGCGCCGGTTGCCTTTAGGTCCATCAACCGCCGGATCGGACCCACTGCACCTCGAAAGTTTCGGCGGATGCCACCTGCTTCAAGTGCTTCGCGACCACCTGCTCCAGCCGATCGAGGGTGGCCGCGTCACTCGCCTCGATGCGCATTTCCAGCTTCTGCTCGGTCGCCCGCAGTGAGCACAGCCCGTTCGGAAATTCGATCCGCGCCCGGTCCTCTTCCCGATGGACGGTGACGCGATGGGTGAAATGGTTGCAGAGCCGCGCCATGTAGCGCGCGGGGGTCGGCATCTCAACACTGGCCTGGGTTACGGGCATGAGTTCCTCCCGATCAGAGCATCCGGCTGAGTACCTTGTCCCGCAAGGCCAGCCGGTGATAGAGCGCCGCAAGGATATGCAGCACGGCCACCCCGAGCAACGTCCAGGTCAGGATGCCGCCGTGAATGTCGCCAATCTCGAAGCCGATCTTCGCGAAGGGCGGCATGATTTGCGGCAGGCGCAGAATGCCGAAGGCGCGCACCACCCACACCCGGACGGAAGCGGCAGCCCAGCCGGTTATCGGCACCGCGAGGAGCAATGCGTAAAGCGCCCAATGGGTGATCGCGGCCGTCTGTCTCTGCCACCCCGGCAGGCCCTCGGCCGGCGGAGGTGGCCGGTGAGTGAGGCGCCACAGCAGCCGCAGGGCCACGACGATCAGCAGAGTGCTTCCCAGCACGAGGTGCCACTGGATGAGCCCGACGGGCTTGGTGCCTCGGTGAATGTCCGGCATGGTCCAGCCCACGGTGAACTGCGTCACGACCAGCAGGACGGTCAGCCAGTGGAGGATCTTTGCCACCGGGTCATAGCTGACATCGGCATTGGCGGTACGGACTGCGACAACTGTGCTCATGGGGTTTCCGGCCGGTGTATCTGGCTGCGCGGGATCCTAGCAGCCGCAATGTCGTCTTTACTGCAACAAAAGGTTACGGCGGCAATAGAAAACGCTCTTCATTGGTGAATATTGGGCAACCCACCGTTCCACTTTACGCCGCCACCGGCGGTGAGGGATTTCCGCTATGGTGAGGCCCGACGGCATCCCAGAGGGCGATATGGCGGCTTCCGATAGCACTGTTGATCAGGGCTCCTGGCCCTCCATCTTCCTGATCTACGCCATCGGCGTGCTCGGCGCCACGACCATCAGCCAGGTCATTCCCGTCATCGGTCAGCTCGCAGGCATATTTCGCGCGGGCCCGCAGATCGGCTGGATCATCTCCCTGCCGTCGGCCCTGGTGGCCATAGGCGCGCTCCTCACCGGCTGGATCGTCGACCGGGTCGGCGACAAACGAGTGCTGCTTGCGGGCAGTGCGATCGTGGTTCTCGGGGACATCGGCGCCGCGCTCGCCGCGAGTCTGCCCATGTTGCTGGCGATGCGCGTTGTAGAAGGCGTCGGCTACGTCGGAATCGGCGTCGCAGCCATCACGATGATGATCCGCATCACCCAGGGGCCTCGTCGCAATCTGGCGCTGGCCCTCTGGTCGTCCTTCATTCCGATGAGCTTTGCTCTGCCCTTCCTGGTTGCTGGCCCGCTGTCGCAGCCGGGACGATGGCAATGGGCCTTCACCGGTCACGCAATCGTCCTCGGCGCGCTGTTGATCGCCGGGCTGGCACACCTGCCGGCTCGCGGCGCCGCGCCTGTGGCGTCCCGCAGCGCAGGTCTCGCGGCGGTGGTGCGCAGCCCAGGCCCTTATGTGCTCGGGCTTTGCTTCGCGTGCGCGGCGTTCGTGCAGACCGGTGTCGTCTCCACTCTGCCGCACCTGCTCTCGTCGCGTTACGGCGTGAGCATTGCGGAGGCTTCCTCGATCGGCACCGTGGGCATGCTGTTGAACATTCTCGGTTGCTTGAGCGTAGGGCCCATGCTCAATCGCGGAGTCCGGCCGCTCTCCATCTCGATCGGGGGCGTTTGCTTCACGATCGGGGCGGGCGCGACGCTCGGCCTGTCGTTGCCGGGATTCGGCGCCGCGGCGGCGCTGAGCTGTGCATTCTTCTTCGGCGCGGGTGTGATCGTCGGCCTCTGGGCTCTGCTGCCCATCGTGGCTCCCAGCCGCCAGAGCCTCGGGGCTACCAGCGGTCTGGTCACGCAGCTCACGCTCTGGGGGGTGCTCTTTGGGCCGCCGGCCGCCTTCGCAGCCGAGGCCGGAGGCCAGTGGCTGCCCGAGGCCCGAAACATCGTCATCGCGAGTCTCGCCATCGTGCTCTGCATCTGGCTGGTCGTGCACAAGCTCGCCCACCCGGCCAGCAGACAGGACGCGGTCGGCGAGCAGCTGCCGTCGGCGCATTGACCTCCGGACCGCAGCTTCGCTCTGCCTGAGGTACTCATATGAACGAGCCCAAGAAGTCGATCAATCACGTGGTGTTCAACGTCAAGAATGTCGACGCCGCAGTGAAGTTCTATACGGAGGTGGTAGGCATGAAGCTCATACGGCGGTTCGAGGATCGCCGGATGGCATTCGTCTCCTTTGGCGATCATCACCACGACATTGGTTTGTTCGAGGTTGGCGGCACGCCGGAGCCTGACCGCCAGTGGCATGGCTTCAACCATCTGGCGATGGAATACGAGGGTGGCCCCGAGATCCTCGATCAGCTGCACCAGCGCCTGATCGAGAAGGGCGCGAAAATCGACAACCTGGAAGGGCACAACGCCGGCCGACACAAGAGCGTGTACTTTTTCGATCCCGACGGTAACCGGCTGGAGTTCTACTGGGAGAATCCGGGTTGGAGCGCGCAGGCCACCCAGTGGGTGAAGCAGTCCGATCAGGCCGGCACGGGTCCCGGCAAGGACGGCGAAATGTTTCAGGCGGAAAAGAAGACTACCTGAGGACGGCCTCGTCGGCGCTCTGCGCGCTTTCGCCTCTCAGCCAGGCGCCTTGAGCGCAGGCCGCTCCCTTCCCCGAGACGGCAAGGCAGGTGTCCTGACCAGCGCAAGCGCGCCATCGCCGCAAAGGAACTGAACCAGCAGGCACGCCGCCCAGAACGCGGGATATTCCCAGCCGCCGCCGTGCGGTGCGTTGTAGGCAAAGCCGTTGTGAATGTGAAAGAACAGGATCGCCCCGAGAAGGTCCGGAAACGCCACCAGCGCCGCCAGTCGCGGCCAGATCCCGAGGACCAGCGCCATACCTGTGACCGCTTCGAGGGTCATCACGAAGTAGGCGAGCCAGGAAGGAAGACCCAGTCCGACGAAGAGATGGGCGGTGCCCGCCGGCGAGAAGATCAGCAGCTTCACGAGGAAGTGTACGATGAGCGCCGCGCCGAGTACCAAGCGAAGCAGCAAAAGACCGTAGGGAGCGGCGCGCAGGTCGATCGCATCGGCAGTCGGTTTGGTCATGAGCTCTTACCTTGCATTCTTACTCGCCCAGAAACTTCCAGCGGAAGGCGCCGCCATCGCGCACGATCCGGCCGGCGGTCGGATAGGGAAAATGCTCCGGCACGACGATCGTGCCGGTATCGGCCACGGCTTCGAAGAACTGCCGGCGCGTGCGCGCCGCGTGCCGGGGGTCGACGCAGAAGCAGCTGCTCCACTCCGGCTCGCGGCACTGCAACGGGTGGTGCATCAGATCACCAACGAATATCGCCTTCTCGCCCCGTGACTCGATCGCGACGCAGAAATGGCCCGGGGTGTGTCCCGGCGTGGGAATCAAATGTATGTCGGCCGCCAGCTCCGCATCCGCCTCGACGAGCTGTGCGTGGCCGGATTCGACCAGCGGCAGGGCGCTGTCGGTCCAGATCCGGCCGGGCAGCTCCCAGCCCTCGCGGGTCTGCTGGCCCCAGTACTCGAACTCCGCCCGCCCCATGTAGTACTTCGCCTTGGGAAAGGTCGCTACCCAGCGGCCGTTGACCAGGCGGGTATTCCAGCCGCAATGGTCGACGTGCAGGTGCGTATTGATGACCGCGCTCACCTCGTCGAATCCCAGCTTCTGGCGCGCGAAGCCGTCGAGCCACGGCTGCTTCGAATAGTTGAAATGCGGCGGCCGCGCCTTGTTCTCGCCCACGCAGGTGTCGATCAGGATGACCTCGCCGCCCCTCCTCAGCACGAAAGTTTGGTACGTATTAAAGAGAATCCCCGAAGTCGGCGACCAGGTATTCGCCCCGATCTCGCTCAGGTGCCTGGCGGTAGCCTGCGGATCCGAGGTCGGGAACATCACCGCCGGAGTGCGGATCGGTCCCTCGCGCTCGATGATGCTGGAAACCGAGAAGTCACCCAGCTGGAAGGGTCTCATGGGGTTACCTCCAAGAAGTGAGCTCCGCCCCGAATGCCGTAGGTGCGCGGCGGCTGCAGCGTCGCGGTCATCATGTTGCTGAACGGGGTCAGGAAGGAGAAGCCGATCGCGGTGTTGGCGAAGGCTTGGTCGACGTAGGCGCCAAATAATCTTTGATCATTCGCGCCGGTATACCCTCTGTTCCGGCTGCCGGCCACCGGTATACCGTGGGTTTACTATCGCTCACCGATCGATTGCGGCTGCATGGGCGACAATTCCCGGGTGAGCACATTAACGGCGCGGCTCGGCGTACTTGCGGACCGCGATTTTGCCCTCTACTGCGCCGGCAACGCGATCTCCTGGATTGGCACCTGGTCGCAGCGGATCGGGGTCGGTTGGCTCTCCTGGAAGCTGTCGCATTCTCCCTCCTGGGTCGGCCTCGTCTCGCTGCTGCAATTCGTGCCGGTCGGCGTGTGCGCGCCCATGTTCGGCGTGCTCCTCGACCGCACCGATCGGCGGCGCTACTCGATTACGGCAAATGCCGTGCTGGCCGCGCTCGCCGCGCTCCTCTTCGTGCTGGCGGTCCTCGATGCGCTGACGATCTATCGCCTGTGCGCTCTCGCGACGCTGCTCGGCGTTGCCAACAGCGCGTACCAACCCGCCCGCCTGGCGCTGGTCAACGATATTGCGCCGCCGGGCCGGCTGGCCGAGGCGATCGCCACCAACTCCATCATCTATAATCTGACCCGGATGGTAGGACCTGCGGTTGCCGGCGTGGCGATCGTCTCCCTTGGGATCGCATCGACATTCGCCATCAATGCTGTGTCGTTTGGCGCGGTCATCTTCGCGCTGACGGTGGTCGAGATCGAGCCGGTCTCCCATGCGCCGCAGTCGCACGGCTTTCTGCGCGACAGCGCAGCCGGCATTCGCTACGCCTCGGGCCACCCGCTGATCCGCGAGCTGATGCTCCTTTCCGCCGTGACGTCGATTCTCGGCCGCGGGCTGCTGGAGCTGTTACCGGCGTTCGCCGATGCGGTGTACCACCGCGGCAGCACCGGCCTCGCCATGCTGACCACCGCGAGCGGCGCGGGAGCGATGCTGGGAGCAGCGGCGCTCTCACAGGCTGGGCGGGTTCGGGGATTGATGAATGCGTTGGTCCGGCACGGCACGCTCTGGTTGGGCGCGGTGCTGATCCTGCTCGGGGCGGTTTCCCGCTACAGTGCTGCGCTCGCCATCCTTGTCGTATACGGGGTAGCGATCGTCCTCTGCAGCGTCGGCCTGCAAGTGCTGTTGCAGATGGAGATCGAAGGAAAGATGCGTGGCCGGGTGCTCGGCCTCTGGGGCGCCTGCAATATCGCAGGGCCCGGTATCGGCGGGGCGCTGCTCGGCGCACTCGCGCAGTTCGGCGGATTGCGTGCGGTGACCATCGTGAGCGGTGCCGTGTGCTCCGGCCTCGCGGCATACATCATGCGCCGCAGCGGTCGCCTGATCGCGGTCGCCCAGCGGCCGTAGCAGAGGCCTCGCGCAGCGCAGACTATTCGCCGTGATCGACGTTGCCAGAGGCAGGGCCGCGGACACGGCCGATCATGCGCTTGACTTCAGAGTTCGCATGGACTGAATGCAGGCTGATGTCCGGGTGCTCGTTGGCGAACACGCGGAAAATCTCGTCCGCGAAAGCCTGGCCTATGCCATCCACGTCCCGGAAATCAAATACGACGGTTTTGAACAGATCCACTCGGGCAAGTACTCGCTTGGCCTGTGAGCGGGAAATGAGCCTGTCGTTCCCGTACCTGGCGAGGTTGACCGGCACGACTGTCTTCGAGAAGTCGAAATCCTCGCCCGAAACGTACGCGTCGAATACCTTTTTGGCCGTGCGGGAAGTGTGGTTGTGGAGCCGCATGAAGACCGCCGTACCGGCGTGATCGCGGCTGCTCTCCAGCAACCAATCCTCGGTCTTGCCGGACTCGTGTGAGAAAAATGTTTCCCCTGAAAGGATCTCGAAAGAGTCGAACATACGGGAAGTGAAGAAAATGCCTTCGCCGGTATGCCGTTTGGGATCGGTCGTCAGCTTGCCTTTCGACAACTCGAGAATCGCGTGACGCTCATCCAGTAATCCGAGGTCCGTCTGTATTTTGCGAAATATGCCTACGCCATCATCCACTACTGACATTTCCGTGCTCGCAGCAGTCTTCAGAACCTCGACTCGTATCGTCCTGCTCCCGGAATGATCCAGAGCATTGTTGAACATCTCGGTGAAGCCGTGATGCCAGATGTTCGTTACGTTATCGGGTAGCTGGCCTAGCGCGGCGCGGACGTCCTTCGTCCATACGACATCTTCCTCCATCCCTGGGACGATCTCGTACGCGCGCTTCCACGCAGAGAGCGGTGCCAGTTTGTAAACGCGGCTTCTGGTGTTGCCGGCCTCCGTGAGACAGGCTGCGTGTACCAGCCTCTTGAGGTGCTTGTTTACTGCCTGGCGCGTGATTTGGAAATGCCGCGCCGTGACGTTGCTGATATCGGCAGGGTGCCGCTCCACGTGCTCGACGATGAAGCGACGAATGTCCTCGCCGCGCGCGCGGATGCGGGTGGTCATGGGCGGTACTTTGGCAACCTTAACCGCCTATATTGTCAACTTTAATGCCAGTATTGTCAACCTTAAGCATAGCCCCATGACCGCTTAAGAGTGTGCGTCTTGCTCTGACATAGCCGCGCGGGTCACGGGTCCTTCCGATACTGCGTACGCGCGAACTCGTTATAGGGCGCGGGCTGCACGATCGCGCGCAGGCGCGCAAAGCGGGAATCGGCATTCGCCGGCGCGTCCGGTCCGGGATGCTCTCCCCACGCCACCGTCACTGCTGTCCCCGCTGCGGCACAGCGCCGATCGACCAGCGCCAGCGAAAGGATCGTGCCCACCGGATCTATCCACGCGCTGTAGAAAGTCATGCCGGCGAGTGACTGCTCGGCCTCGACGCGGTGCCGCCCGTAGCTCAGCAGATAGCCCGGATTGGCGCCGAAGACGTCCCGCACCTCGTCGGCGTTGAAGGCGAGCGTTACTTTGGTGCGGCGCACCCTGTCCTTCGACTTCTCGAGCGCTGCGCGGCCGATGAACTCGTGATTGAGAGCGATCGACTTGCCATACCCAAGCTCGTAGGGCGAAACGTAGTAGTCCTCGATGCTCTCGGAGAAGAAGCTGCCGTGAAGCGGCTTCATTCCTTCATAGGAGCGGGCACTCAGGAACCGCCGGTAGCCCTCGAGTTCCGGTGCCGCGTATATCCCCGGAGTCGGTGTCGGAATCCAGCCGCTCTCGATGCCATTGGTGGCATAGGCGAGACCGCCCACGTGCACCAGGCCGACAGCCTTGCCGGCACTCATCAGCGCTTCCTTGACCGCCTCTCCATCCCGCCAGTTGCCTATGAGCTCATAGCCGGTCTGGCCGGTCATGCCGTGGCGGAACGCGCGAAAAGTTCTTCCCGCGAGCAAGGCGGGCGCGGAATGGAAGAACCTGACCTTCGGCAGGGGACCGCCGAAGGCCCGGTCGATCAGCTCCGGCGCGCGCGGCCCCTGGATCTGGTAACGAAACAACACCGGATCGCCGCCTCCCCGCTGGGCCGAGTCCGGGTCGATCGAGAGAGACGCTTCGTAGCCGCCCTGCGCCGCGTGGTATTGCACCCAGCTCTGGGCTGCCGGGACTCCGCTCAGGACATACCTGTGGCGCCCTTCCCGCATGAGGATGCCATCGGTGACGATATGCCCGTCCGCCGTCACGGGGACGAACTGCTTCGCCTGGCCGGCGGCGAATGACTCATAGTCGTTGGCGCTGATTGCACTGAGGAGGCGAGTCGCGTCCGGTCCCTCGATGAAGAGGTCCGACATGTGGTGCGAGAGATCCGAGAGCGCCACTCCCTGGCTCCAGGCGGCCTGCTCCTCGCGCCACCCGGCATATTCGGGCTTCACGACCGGCACCCTGAAGGGCGGCGCATTCGGCTTCCACAGCAACCGCACGGCCGATCCAGCTCTGTCGATCGCATCCTGAAGACTCATTTGCGGCACGTGAGCGCTCGACATGTGGATCACACAGGCCCTACCCACGAGCCGAATCGGATCAACGCGCTACGGCGACCACAGAGTGCGCGTCTTGCAACTATCCGCACGAGCACGGTAGCTGTCCCGCCGCCTGCTGTGCCCAGATCTCCCAACTCGCATCGAGCGCCGCATCGTGCAGCCTGGAAACGGCGGCCGCCTCCCCAGGCGTGAGGTACGCGACCGGCCCGAGGCGCATCGCGTCCATCTGGATCTGGGCGTTCCGTACCGTATTGATCGCGTTGTACACGGCCTCGCGTACGCTGCCGCCGACAGTGGTGAAGCCGTGACCCCTCATTAGAACGAGCCTGCTCTCACCGAGCGTCCCGGCGAGGTCCGCGCCGAGCGGCGCGCTTGCGACCAGCATGTTGCTGCTGTCGCCCGCGAAGTCGCGCATCTCGAAGATCGGCGCACCGCTGCCGATGAATCCCGCGGTGTGACAGATGGCGCGCAACGGTACGCTCTTCACCACGCCGAACGGCAGCACGGCGAGCGCATGGCTATGGACGACCGCCTGCACATCCGGTCTCCGCCGATAGATCTCCCCATGGATGAAACGCTCGAAAGGCACGTGTGGGTCGCCTCTCACGGGCCTGCTGTCAGCGTCGAGCTCGACGATGTCCTCGCGTGTGACGAACGGCGGCTGGATGCTGCG
>DASYGA010000404.1:0-4608 GCA_036000265.1 Steroidobacteraceae bacterium
TCTTCGATGGGCTTACCGCAGACCGAGCATGTCGTGTACCGGCCCTCGTCGAGCCGGCGCAGAGCCGAGCGCAGCAGGCGCAACTCCTGCTGCGCGGACTCGGAAATAGCTCCCAGAACGTCGTCGGACTCACGCTGAGTCACTTGCTCGGCGAAATCCGCACTCAGGGGGTCGGACTCATGCCTCAAATCAGCGCTGGCTCTGCTGGCCCGCATCTGCAGCTCCTCCCGACGCTTGAGCAGGCGTGCGCGTACCGCTTCTATATCTATGTCCACTTGTTTCTCCCGGCTGATGCAGGAGCAATGCCGGTGCGTAATATAGACCTGTCATGATCGTGTTAACCGTCAACACCGGCAGTACGTCGGTGAAGCTCGCCGCCTTCCGCGTGGGAGCGGCTCCGGCGGCCACGGTCACCGGCACGCCCAAGCCCGAGAATCCCGCCGTGCGGCTGCTGCACTCCCAGCACCTCACCGGAACCGCGCTCGATCCGCTCGCCACCTTGCACGGGTTTCTGGAGCGACTCGACGAGCGCCCCACCGCAACCGCTCATCGAGTGGTCCATGGGGGCACCCGCTTTACCGGTCCCACGCTGCTCGATGAGGCTTCGCGGGAGGCGATCGCCGCACTCTCGGAGCTGGCGCCGCTGCACAACCCCGTGGCGCTCAAATGGATCGATGCCGCGCGCAAGGCCTGTGGGGCAGGCGTCATGCACGTCGCCGCGTTCGACACGGCATTCTTTTCTACGCTGCCCCCGGTCGCCGCGGAATATGCGCTGCCGCCCGATATCGCGGCGGAGCTTGGCATTCGCCGGTACGGCTTCCACGGCCTTGCGCATGAGGCCATGTGGCTGCGCTGGCGCGAGCTGCAGCCGAAGCTCACCGAGGGTGGCAGACTCATCACCGTGCAGCTCGGCGGCGGCTGCTCGATGGCAGCCATCGAGCGGGGACGCCCACGCGAGACTTCGATGGGGTTCTCGCCCCTCGAAGGACTCGTCATGGCAACCCGCTCGGGGGACGTCGATGCCGCTATCATGCCGTACCTCGAGCGGCGGCTAGGGCTGAGCGGCGACCAGGTGCTGGCCATCCTGAACGAGCGCTCCGGCCTTGCCGGAGTCGCGGGCAGCCCGGAGGACCCGCGCAAGCTCCTCGATCGAGGCTCGCCGCGGGCCCGGCTCGCGGTAGAGCTCTACTGTCACCGGGCGCGCAAGTACCTCGGCTCCTATCTTGCTGTGCTCGGCGGCTGCGACGGCGTTGCCTTCGGCGGCGGCGTCGGCGAGCACGTGCCGCAGATACGGGAAATGATCCTCTCGGGGATGCAGTGGGCGGGTATCGAGCTCGACGCCGCAGCAAACGAGGCCGCGCACGGCTGCGAATCCCGCATCAGTGCGCCGGCCAGCCCGGTGAGCGTGTGGGTGATACCTGTCAATGAGGAGCTTCTGATGGTGCGTGCCGTGCTGACGCTGGATAAACTGGGGCAATGATTCAGTCGAGGACGCTTCCATGGGCTCACAGTTCGATGCCGGAAAACTTGCCGAGGATATCAAGACACTGGTCCGGGACGCGGAATCGCTGTTGCGCGCGAGCACCGAGAACGCCGAAGAGTTGACCGATGAGGCGCGCCGGCGCGCCGAGCAATCGCTGCATGCGCTTCGCGGCCAGCTGGACGACATCGAGCGCGACCTCAAGGGGCGCGCACAGGTGCTCGACGGTTACGTGCACGACAATCCGTGGACGGCGGTTGCCATTGCCGGGGGCGCAGCGCTGCTCCTGGGAATGCTGATGAGCCGGCGTTGATGAGCGATCACCTCGCACACCCGGCCGAGGAGGCCGATGGGGAATCCGCTGGCGCGCCGCACGGACCGGGCCTGATCCGCGGCCTCCTCGCCACCCTCCTCGACTCCCTCAAGACGCGCCTCGATCTCGCCGCGGTGGAGGCGGAGATCTATCTCGTCTATGTCGCGCAACTCCTCCTTTGGGGATTTGCCGCCGTCGCTTGTGCGCTGCTCGCGCTGGTGTTCGCGCTGACGGCGGTAGTGATAGCGGTCTGGACGACGCACCGCATGGCTGGTCTGGTCGGCAGCATGGTCGTTCTGCTCGTGCTGGCCGTCATCTGCGGGATCATCGGTGCCCGGATTTTCCGGGCGCGGCCGCCGCTCCTCGCCGGCACACTCGGCCAGTTCGAGCACGATCAGCGCCGCATGGGCGGCGTCGAAGGGGAAGCGCTATGAGGCGGTTGCACGACCTGGAAGCGCGCCGGCGCGGCCTCATCGCCCGCTGCGAGCAGCAGCGGCTCGAGATCGCCTACCGGCTCGCGGAGCTCAGCCCGGCGGCGCAACTCTCCCAATGGACCCGACGCGCTCCGAGCTCGGCCGCCACTCACCCTCTCAAATGGCTGGTCTCGCTCGCGACACTGCTCGTCATGATGCGGGAGCGGCGGCTGGTCGGCTGGGTCGGCTGGGTCGGCAAGCTGAGCGCCGGGGTGGCGCTGCTTTCGCGCGCGACCGCGGTAGTCAGGTTGCTCCGGCAGATTCGTTCGCTGAGTGGCGGGGTGCGCTGAGCGTCGTCTCCTGGGTCGCCTGCGCCTGCTTCCCCGGCGGGCTGACGGGCGGATTGTAGTCGGCCTGGATACCGACGAGCTGCGGGATGCCGTTCGCCTGGGTCGCCACCTGGCGCACCTTGTCCCAGTCGATCGCGACGACGTTCTTGCCGATCGCGGCGTCGATGAGCTGTGAAATCTTGTCGAGGTCCGGCGGCACGGGCACGTGGTTGCCGGTGGTCGGCGGGTGGACCTCGAGATAAAGCTCACCGTCCTGGAGGCTCGCCAGCACCGGCTCGTTGACGATGGTCACCGGCGTGCCCACTTTCACCACCGGAAAAAGGGCGGCGATGTCCTCGGGGTACAGGCGCACGCAGCCGTGAGTGACCGACATCCCGATCGCCATCGGATTGTTGGTGCCGTGGATGTAGATCTCCCCGCGGCTGAGCGTCGTCTCGAGCGCCCATTCACCCATCGGGTTGTCGGGTCCGGCTGGCCAGATCTTCGGGATCGGGTCACCGGCCTCGGCGTGCGCCTTGAGAATGTGTGCGGTCGGGATCCAGACGGGATGCGGCACCTTGCGGATGATGCGCGTCACGCCGACAGGTGTGGGCCAGTCGCCCTCGCCCGGGCTGACCGGATAGGTGATCACGATCGGCTGCTCGTGCCGCCGCGCCTTCGGGAAGTAGAACAGCCGATGCTGCGGCAGGTTGATGACGATGCCCTTGTGCACCACCGGCGGCACGATGAAGCGGCCGGGAATGGTGATGTTGGTCCCCTGGCCCGGCAGCCACATGTCCACCTTGGGATTGGCTTCCTGGATCTCCCAGTAGCCCACGCTGTACTTGCGCGCGAGCTCGAGCAGCGTGTCGGCGGCCTGCGACTGGATCTGCTGATCCTGGCCGATGAGCGAACCGCCCTCCGGCGGCAGCGTGAAAACGGCCGCCTGGCTGCGCGAGGCAGGCAAAGACGTCAGCATGCCCACCGCCAGCAGTGTGCCGGCGACCGCCCAGCTCGAGCCAAAGCTTCTACGAATCAGCCTACGCATCAGTCCGGTTCCCGCAAACCATCGCCCGTTCGGGTGCCAGGCCTATTGTAACATGCATGCCGCATGCCGCCGACACGGAAAATAACTCGGGAGTTCTATGCCCGGGACACGCTCACCGTCGCCCGGGAGCTGATCGGCACACGCCTGCTGCACGTGCAGGACGGCAGGCTGCGGGTGGGGCGAATCGTCGAGACCGAGGCGTACCAGGGTCCCGAGGACCTGGCGGCCCACTCCTCCCGCGGACGCACGCCGCGGACGCAGGTCATGTTCGGCCCGCCCGGGCATGCCTACGTGTATTTCATCTACGGGTTCTGGCATTGCCTGAACATCGTGACCGAGCCAGAGGGGGTGCCGCATGCGGTGCTGCTGCGCGCGCTCGAGCCCGTAAGCGGCATCGAGGATAAGACCTGGGGGCCGGGCCTGCTCTGCCGGGCGATGCACATCGACAAGCAGCTGAACGGCGTCGATCTGTGCGGCAATGTGCTCTGGCTGGAGCGGACGCCCGGCGCCAGCCGCCGGCCCGTGCGGATCGCCACCGCGCAGCGCATCGGCGTTGACTACGCCGGCGCGTGGGCGCGCCGTCCGTGGCGCTTCTACGATAGGGATTCGTCTTATGTATCGACGATGCGCTCTCATGCGCCGCGAGCGTCAGCAACGGGGTCCGCAGCCGCGGACCCCGTCCGTAGAGCACCCAGGAACAGGAAGTAACTTCTCAGCTGGTTTGCGAGCTGTCCCCCAGGACCAGCTGGCCGTGATCGACCGGAATGCGCTGGCCAGGGTCATGATCCATGCGCACCGTGCCTTCCTTGTCGCCCAGCCGATATCGAACTTCGTAGCCCTCCCGCTCCACCGACCGCTTGTACACCGTCGCGCATTTGCGGTCGCTCGTGGTGTAGGTGTTGCCGCGCTGCATTCGGTTCTCGATGCGGTTGCCCGCATAGCCGCCGGCTGCCGCGCCCGCGGCCGTTGCGATATCACGTCCCGTGCCGCCACCGACATAGTGCCCGAGCAACCCGCCGACCACA
>DASYGA010000448.1:0-2073 GCA_036000265.1 Steroidobacteraceae bacterium
GAAGGTCGTGTTCTTCTGGCCGAAGGACTTCACCTTCGTCTGCCCGACCGAGATCGCGGCTTTCGGCAGACTCGAGAAGGAATACCAGGCTCGCGACGCGCAGGTGCTCGGCGTCAGCATCGATAGCGAGTACGTGCACCTCGCCTGGCGCAAGGACAAGGAGGAGCTGAGGAATCTGCCCTTCCCCATGCTCGCGGATATCAAGCGGGAGCTCGCGAGCCGCCTCGGCGTCCTCGACCCCGAGGCAGGCGTCGCGCAGCGCGCCACCTTCATCGTCGACCCGCAGGGCGTGATCCGCTTCGTGTACGTCACCGACCTCAACGTCGGCCGCAGCCCCGAGGAAGTGCTGCGCGTGCTCGATGCGCTGCAGACGGACGAGCTCTGCCCCTGCAACTGGAAGCAGGGCGAGGAGACCCTGAAGGCAGCGTGAGCCGCGTTCGGCGCAGCACACAAACAGGCTGAAACGACAGATAAGGATCGCCATGAACACATTGGATACTCTTCGCGACGCGCTGCCGGACTACGCGCGTGACCTCAAGCTCAACCTTGGCTCGGTGCTCTCCGTTACGGGAGCACCGGGCCTGACGGAGCGGCAGATCTGGACGGTGGCGCTGGGGGCGGCCGAAGCCTCCCGCAACCCCGCCTTCGCGGCGGCCATCGGGGAGCTCTCGGCGGCGCACCTCGATGCCGCCTACCAGACCGGCGCCCGGGCGGCCGCCGCCATCATGGGCATGAACAATGTCTATTACCGCTTCCTGCACCTGGTGGAAGACCCGGAATATGGCCGTTTGCCGGCCAGATTGCGCATGAACGTCATCGGCAACCCGGGAATGGACAAGGCCGATTTCGAGCTTGTTTGCCTCGCCGTCTCCGCCATCAACGGCTGCGGCACCTGTGTGGCGTCCCATGAGCGCCAGGTGCGGCAACACGGCCTGCCGCGGGAGGCGGTACAAAGCGCCGTCCGGATTGCCGCTACCGTCCATGCCGTGGCGCGAGTACTGGATAACGTCGCCTGGGGGGCGGCGGTCGGGGAGGTTCACGCCGCATAGGCCAGAGCCACAGGCTACATAAAGCGGACCTCGACAGCCCGCAAGCCCCGCACGGCGAGCCTGTCGCCCGCGGGGCTGTTTTGTTATAGGATCGCGCTTCAGTCAGCGCTGTCGCACAATCCGACACGAAAGCTGCTGCTCGGTCGGCAGCAGCTCGTCATGCTGACGGGAGTGAAACATGAGCAATGGTTCGGACAAGCTGTTAGTCAGAGCAGAGGACAAGAGCGAAGCCGCTCGCCAGGAGACGGCGGACGTGGACGCCGCGCTCGTGGAGCTGGGCAAGGTATCGGATACGCAGGGTGGATGGTTCGGCGCCAAGACAGACAGCGGCGCAGGCCTGACTTGGACCTGACGCCTCGGACCTGCTGAATCGGGCGGCGGTTGGCTGCCAGCCGCCGCCCCCAGATCACCATCGCTTACTGATATTGGCGCTTACGACCCGCCCAAGCGCTTGCACGTTGTAGATGTCATAGCCCAGCAGGTCATCTGCAAACGGCGGATCGTGATTGAGCGCGTTGACCACGTTTAGGGAAAGCTCTATTCCGCTCAGCCACCGGCCATCGAGCGGCGTCCGATAGACGCCGCGGGCGTCCAGGGTCGTCCACGGCGGCACATTCGGCGCCAGCGCGCTGCTGGGATTCCTGTAGCCGCCGGTGTGGTTCACCGCCAGGCTGAATCCAGGACCCGGCAATCCGGGACCTCGTCGATTCCATTCGATTGCCCCGCGCAGCCTCAGGGCCAGCGGATTACCGACCGAATTCACGATATCCACAGCCGCTGAAGTGGGGGTGATCGATTGGTCGAATTTGAAGACGTAATCCCCGGTAACTCCCAAATCGATACGTCCCCAGGAATTGCTGAAGGAATCACCCGCTTGGAGGTCAACGCCCGTAGTCCTGGTGGTCGCCAGGTTGGCCAATCTGCCGTCTATGATCGCCGCCGGCGCGCTCGCAAGACAGCTTGCCACCGAACCTTGATAGTCGGATCTATTGCATACAGCATCGATCTGCGGCCGCGACGGGTT
>DASYGA010000113.1:0-31288 GCA_036000265.1 Steroidobacteraceae bacterium
CTGCGGAGCATCGCAACGTGGTCGTTGCGAGCTTTCTCGGGTGGATGCTGGATGCATTCGATTTCTTTCTGGTCGTGTTCGTGCTCCGGCATCTGGCGAGCGACTTTCATACCGGCATCACGGAGGTGACGCTCGGGATCAGCCTCACGCTGGCGATGCGGCCGGTAGGGGCCTTTCTCTTTGGACGCATCGGCGACCGCTACGGCCGCCGGCCTGCGCTCATGGCGAGCATTCTGTTGTATTCAGCGATGGAGCTCGCCACCGCCTTCTCGAGCTCATTGGCCGTCTTCGTCGCTCTGCGCGCGCTCTATGGCATCGCCATGGGGGGCGAATGGGGGATAGGCGCCTCTCTTGCCTTCGAGACCGTACCCGTCCGCTCCCGCGGCCTGGTGTCCGGCATCCTGCAGGCGGGCTATCCCTGCGGCTATCTGCTGGCTGCGGTGGCGTTCGGTCTGCTGTTCGACCGGATCGGCTGGCGGGGAATGTTCGTGCTGGGCGCGGCCCCTGCGCTGCTGGTGCTTTACATCTTCAGCAAGGTGCCGGAGTCGCCCACCTGGCAGGCCGGGCGCGTGCAGCCGGTGAAGCGCGGCCTGATCGCCGGCCTGCAGGGGCACTGGATGCTGGCGGCGTACGCGATTCTGCTCATGACGTGCTTCAATTTCTTCAGCCACGGCACACAGGATCTCTATCCGACCATGCTCAGCGCGCAGCGTGGATTCTCGGCGCACACGATTTCCGCGATTGCCGTGGTCTACAACATCGGAGCGATCATCGGAGGAATGCTGTTCGGCTCGCTGTCGAGCCGGATCGGCCGCCGGCGCGCCATCGCGCTCGCGGCCGCCCTGTCGCTGGTCGTGCTGCCATTCTGGGCGCACTCCACCACGGCGGTGACATTGGCCATCGCCGCCTTCGCGATGCAGTTCATGGTCCAAGGCGCATGGGGCGTCGTGCCGGTACACCTCAACGAGCTGTCACCGGAAGGCATGCGCGCGACCTTCCCGGGCGTGGTCTATCAGCTCGGCAATCTGCTGGCTTCCTTCAATGCCACGCTTCAGGCAAGTGTCGCAACCGGCCATTTCAGTCATGGCCGGCCGGATTACGCGTTTGCGCTCACCCTGGTTTGCGGGGTGGTGGCGGCGGCGCTGGTGGTCTTGGCGCTGCTGGGGCCGGAACGGCGTGGAGTGGAATTCATGGCGTGAGGACCCTCTTCCCCGGCGGCTACTTCTGGGAACTGAGCTGGCGCTCCAGCTCCGCGAGCGCCCGGTAGCAGGGCAGAACCTGGTGCACGCTGGCATTGGGCTCGCGCTGCTCGCGAATAGCCGCGAAGAACTCCCGGTCCTGCAGCTCGATGCCGTTCATGGAGACGTCGACCTTGGAGACATCGATTTTCTGCTCCTTGCCGTCGACGAGATCGTCGTAACGTGCGATGTAGGTCCCGTTGTCGCAGATGTAGCGAAAAAATGTCCCCAATGGTCCCTCATTGTTGAAGGAAAGCGACAGCGTACAGATTGCGCCGCTGGCCGCCTGCAGCTGGATCGACATATCCATGGCGATGCCGAGCTGCGGATGGATCGGACCCTGTATTGCATGCGCAGTGACGATCTGCGACCCGGTCTGGTAAGCAAACAGGTCCACCGTGTGCGCCGCATGGTGCCAAAGCAGGTGATCCGTCCAAGAGCGCGGCTGCCCGAGCGCGTTCATATTGGTGCGGCGAAAGAAATAGGTCTGCACGTCCATCTGCTGGATGCTGAGCTCGCCAGCCGCTATACGCCGATGGATCCATTGATGGGAGGGGTTGAACCGGCGCGTGTGCCCCACCATGCAGATGCGGCCGGTCTCACGCTGCGTGCGCGCCACTGCCTCTGCATCGCTCCAACTGTCCGCCAGGGGGATCTCGACCTGCACGTGCTTGCCGGCTTTCAGGCACTCCATCGCCTGTGCCGCATGCAGCTGCGTCGGCGTCGCCAGAATGGCCGCCGTCACGCCGGGCCGAGCCAGCGCCTCGGTCAGGGACGTGGTGGCGTGCGTGATGGCGTATTTTCTGGCGACTGCCTGCGTCGCCGCGAGCTCGCGGCCGACGAGAGACTCGACCTCGATGCCGCCAATGGCCCTGATCGCGTCCAGGTGCTTCTGACCAAAAGCGCCAGCGCCGGCGAGGATGACCTTCATGATGACGGGTTCTCCAGAATGACGTGACCCACGGCCGTATTGGAGGCCGGCACGTGGTAGAAGCGATGCGCGGTGTGCACTCTGGGAGATAGGGCGCCGCGCATGATGAGCCACATCACCAGCTCGACTCCCTCCGAGCCGGCCTCCCGCAGGTACTCGATATGCGGGATCCGCGCCACCTCCTCGGGGTCGTCGATCAGGCGATCGAGCCAGCGGTTGTCCCACTCCTTGTTGATGAGGCCGGCGCGCGGCCCCTGCAGCTGATGACTCATGCCGCCGGTGCCCCAGACCTGGACGTTGAGATCCTCGTCGAAGCTCTCGACCGCTTTGCGAATGGCCTTGCCGAGCTCGAAGCATCGCCGTCCCGATGGCGGCGGGAACAGCACGACGTTGACGGCCAGCGGAATGACCCGCACCGGCCAGCGATCGGGCTGGCCGAACATCAGCGACATCGGCACGGTGAGGCCGTGATCGACGTCCATCCTGTTGATGATGGTGAGATCGAAATCCTGCTGGATCACGCTTTGCGCAATATGGGCCGCCAGCTCCGGGTGGCCTTCCACCACCGGCACGGGCCGCGGCCCCCAGCCCTCGTCCGCCGGCTGGAACGAGGCGGCGCAGCCGATCGCGAAGGTCGGCACGATGTCGAGGCTGAACGCCGAAGCATGATCGTTGTAGACCAGCACCGCGACGTCCGGCTTCTGCCGCGCCATCCATTGCTTGGAGAAATCATAGCCGGCAAAGAGAGGCTTCCAATAGGCCTCGCCTGCGCGGCCATTGTCGAGCGCCGCCCCGATCGCGGGCACGTGGGAGGTGGCAACGCCAGCGGTGATGCGCGCCATCACTGGCTCTCCTTGTCAGGGCCTTTCACCGCCGGGGCCTCGCCAAGGCGGCGATTGCCTTCCGCCGAGCGGCCTCCTTGCAACATCATGGTCGCGTATTCCTCTTGCGTCATGCCGGTCATGCTGGCGGCGGTGTACTGGAAGCTCTTGCCGTCCGTCGAGAAGAGCTTGGCGAGAAAGTAGATGTTACCGCCCAGCGCGATCATCCGGTTGAAGTCGCGCGCCAGCGCGGCCTGCTTCTGCTCCTCCGACATCGGCCACTCGTCGAGGTAGGCGCGCTCGTCGCGCTTGAAGCGCGAGCGATTCTCCGCCTTCATGAGCGACATGCAGAACTGGTTGAGGTGATATCCCTTGCGCGCCTGATCCGCATCAAAGATCACGGTGCCGGGGATGTCGGAGTAAGGCTTGTCGAGTGCCATGGATTGCGCCGTCAGCGGTTGAAGTAGAGCCGGCTGGGATTCGCGACCAGGAGCTTCTGCTGCAGGGCCGGCGTCGGGGCGATCTGCGGCAGGTAGTCGAGCAATTTCCCGTCGTCCGGCATGTGGCCCTTGAGGTTGGGATGGGGCCAATCCGTGCCCCAGAGGACCCGGTCCGGAAAGGTCGCGACGAGTCTGCGGGCGAAAGGCACGACATCCCCGTATCCGGGCGGCCCGGCCTGCGACAGGCGCTCGGGGCAGCTGACTTTCGACCACACATTCGAATGCTCCCGCATCAGGCGGACGAACAGCTCGAACTCGGGACCCTCGACGGGCTTCGTGACGTCGGGCCGTCCCATGTGATCGACGACGACGGTGGTCGGAAGCGAAGTGAAGAAGTCATAGAGCTGCGGCAGCTCCGCGGCCTCGAAATAGATGACGATATGCCAGCCGAGCGGTGCCACCCGGTGGGCGATCTCCTCCAGCACCCCGCGGGGCGTCGTGTCCACCAGGCGCTTGACGAAGTTGAAACGAACCCCGCGAACGCCGGCGGCATCGAGCGCACGCAGCTCGGAGTCGGTCACGCTGCGCGCAACCGACGCCACCCCTCGCGCCCGACCCTCCGATGCACGCAACGCATCGACGAGCGCCCGATTGTCGGTGCCGTGACACGTAGCCTGGACGATGACATTGCGCTCGAGCCCGAGGAAGTCGCGCAGCGCCCAAAGGTGATCCTTGGCGGCATCGCAGGGCGTGTATTTACGCTCCGGCGCGTAAGGGAAATCCGTGCCGGGGCCGAACACATGGCAGTGGGCATCCACGGCGCCCGGCGGAGGTACGTAGGCGGGCTTGGAGGGATGCGGGTGGTACGGCAACCAGCTGCTGTCCATCGTGAACCCGCCCGATGTGCCGTTCGCGGCCCATCCCGGCCCGCCAGGGACGAGGGCCGCGCTCATTTCCCCCTCGCCTTCAGGAGCGCATCCAGGCGGGGAAACACGCGGCGCGCGTTCTTCTCGAAAATCCGGGTCTTGTCCGCTTGCGGGATCGACAGGGCGTCGATGTACCGCCTGGTGTCGTCGAAGTAGAACCCCGTCTCGGGATCGATCCCGCGGACCGCACCCACCATCTCGGAGCCGAAGAGAATGTTGTCCAGATCGATCACGCGCACGAGCAGATCGATACCCGGCTGGTGATAGACGCAGGTATCGAAGTAGACATTCTTCATGACGTGCGCGGCGAGCGGCGGCCGCTTCAGCATGTCGGCGAGGCCGCGATATCGCCCCCAGTGGTAGGGCACCGCGCCGCCGCCGTGCGGAATGATGAATCTCAGGGCGGGGAAGTCGTGGAACAGATCACCCTGGATGAACTGCATGAACGCCGTGGTATCGGCATTGATGTAGTGGGCACCCGTCGCGTGAAAGCAGGGGTTGCAAGATGCCGAGACATGCACCATCGCCGGCACGTCGAGCTCGACCATCTTCTCGTAGAACGGGTACCAGTGCCGGTCGGTGAGCGGCGGAGAGTTCCAATGACCGCCCGATGGGTCCGGATTGAGGTTGCAACCGACGAAGCCCAGCTCCCGCACACAGCGCTCGAGCTCGTGCACGGAATTTGCGATCGGGATTCCCGGCGACTGCGGCAGCTGACAGACGCCGGCGAAATTGTCCGGATACAGACCGACGACACGCTTGATCAGGTCGTTGTTGGCACGGGTCCAGGCGCTCGATACTTCCTCGTCACCGATATGATGGCCCATCGCCGATGCGCGCGGCGAGAAGAGCGTGAGATCGCTGCCGCGCTCTCGCTGCAACTTCAGCTGATTCGCCTCGATGGATTCACGAATCTCATCGTCGGCGATGTGCGCCGGCGCAGCGGGCGGAGCGCTCAAATCCTTGAAGTGCGCGACCTGCGCTTCGCGGAAGCGCTGGTGCGCCGCCGGCGCTGTGGTGTAGTGGCCGTGGCAATCGATGATCATGCGATCTCCCGATTCCGGGGTTGGCTTTCGGTGCGATTTGACGCGAGCAGAGCGTCCAGGCGCTCTGCCAGCCCTTCGGGTTCGGGCCCGGCTCCGCTTCCCGCTGCCCAGTCCTGGCGCTTGGCACAGGCGAGGCTCATCAGGGGCTCGATACCCGCCTCCCCGACGGCGAGCGCCGCTTCGCGCATCTCTTCCGCACGGCGGTGGCCGTGCTGCTGCGAGCGGCCGATCATGTAGTTGGCCATGCGATGCCAGTCGGCGGCCGGCAGCAGGTCGTGAAGTGACTCGAGCACCGTTGCTTCCACACCGTGATGGCGGGCCGCGAGCAGTCCTTCCGTGAGCAGCGCTTCCAGTCCCTTGATCATGACGCTGCGGCACATTTTTGCGGCCGAGGCACGGCCCACGTGTGCGTCGAAGACCCGAGCGCCCGTGAAGCCGGCGGCACGCGCAAGCGGTTCGAACCCGCCGGCATGCATGCCGCCGATCAGCATGGGCGAGGCAATTCGCTTCGGTCCGATCGGTGACATCACCGCCGCCTCGACGTAGCGCCCGCCGGCCGCTTCGACGGCAGCGGCCGCGGCACGCTTGGTAGCGGGCGCGACGGAGTTGAGATCGAAATAGTATGCCCCTGTCGGTATGCACGCCGCCGCTTCGCGGGCGACGGGAACGCAGCTGGCCGCTGTGACTGCCGAGATGATGACGGTACGCTCACTCAATGCGTCGGCCATGCACGACGCAGCCCGCACGTGCCCGGACGCGGCAGCCGCGCGACTTGGCGCGCTGGTCGGTAGCGGGAAAAGACAATCCCAGGCGAGGATGTCCCGCATGCCGCCGGCGGCAAGATCTGCGGCGAGAGTCTGGCCGACTTCGCCATAGCCGATCAACGCCATCTTCTGTCCGCCGGGGCTCATGCTGCGCTCCAGGCGGCAGCCGGCACGTAGACCTCGCCGCGCATGAGCTTTCTGGCGGTGCGCAGCAGCGCGGAGCGGTTCACCCGCAGGTTGCTGCCGCTGCCTGTCAAATCCATTTCGACGGTGAAGAACCCGGTGGGATGCTCGATCTCCAGGCGTCGAGGCCCAGTGGACGCGACGCGGCCAGCGACTCTTTCGGCCACCGTACCGGGCACGGCGCAGGCGGTCGCGACGCTCACCGCCCCGAGCACGCCGATGGCCTCGTGTACCCGATGAGGAATGAACGTGCGGGTATTGAGCTGCCCGCCGCGGCGCGCCGGTGAGATCAGCGACATCTTCGGGACAGTCTTCCTGGCGACATCGCCGAGATTCATGCGCGGTCCGAGCTCCAGCCGGATTTTCTCCACGCGCTGCTTCAGAGCGGTGTTGGCCTCGAGCGCTTCGGGAGACTCATCACCGCTCAACCCGAAACTGGCCGCATCGAGGATGACCACGGGCATTCCATTGTCGATGCAGGTGACCTCGATGTCATCGATCCGATCCGACACATTGCCGGTTGGAAACAGTGCGCCGCAGGACGAGCCCGCGACGTCCAGAAAGTCCAGGGTGATGCCCGCGGCGGTGCCGGGAACGCCGTCGATCCGCGCATCGCCTTCGTACTCCACCACACCTTCTGGCGTAGGAACGTGCGCTACGGCGATGCTTGCCGTGTTGACCATGTGTATCCGGACCGGGGTCTTCGCGCCCGCAGGCTTCACCAGGCCGTTCTCAATCGCCCACGGGCCGACCCCGGCGAGAATGTTGCCGCAGTTCTGCGAGTCGCTGACCTCGGCCTTGTCGACCACCACCTGCAGGAAGAGGTAGTCGACGTCGGCGTCCGGCCGTGTGGAGGGGCCGATCACCGCCACTTTGCTGGTCAACGGGTGTGCGCCGCCGATGCCGTCGATCTGCCGGACATCGGGCGACCCCATTGCCGCCAGCAGTACCCGATCGCGCGCGCTGCGCTCGCGAGGCAGATCGCGTATGTTGAAGTAAAGGCCCTTCGAGGTGCCGCCGCGCATCAGAGTTGCCGGAATGGCGCGCAGCATGCGCTTACTCCTCGGCGCCGGCGTCGCGATACACGAGGCCCAGGCTCGCGAGCTTTTCCCGCATCTTGTACATATCGAGCCCCAGCTCACCCGCCTTCAGGCGCTCGCGTGACTTCGCTTCCTTGGCCTCCCGGGCGGCGCTCGCATCCGCGACCTCGGCCGCCTTCAGCCGCGGAACGATGCACACCCCGTCGTCGTCGGCCACGACGACATCGCCCGGATGTACAAGGGCGCCAGCGCAGACGACGGGCACGTTGACGCTGCCGAGTGTCTCTTTGACGGTGCCCTGCGCCGAGATGGCCTTGGACCAGACCGGAAAGGCGATCGCGGTGAGATCGCGCACATCCCGCACCCCGGCATCGATCACCAGTCCTTTGACGCCGCGAGCCTTCAGGGAGCTGCCGAGCAGCTCGCCGAAGTAGCCGGCGTCGGAATAGGAGGTCGGCGCAACCACGAGCACGTCGCCTTCGCGGCACTGCTCGACGGCGACATGGATCATCCAGTTGTCACAGGGCGGCAAGCTGACGGTCACCGCCGTTCCGGCGATGTGGGCACCCGGATAGATCGGCCGAATACCCGGCGCGAGCAGACCCGTCCTCCCCTGCGCCTCGTGTACGGTGGCAACGCCGAATTTCGCGAGGCGGTCGACCGCCGCCCGGTCCGCTCTGGGGGTGTTGGTGCGTACGATGCTCATGGGCCACCTGGGTGGAACGCCGTGCGGCGATTGTCGGCCCTGCACCCTCGCGACGCCAATTGCAATTGCGAGCCGGGTATAAGAAATTACATACAGGTGACCCCGATCCCCAATCTTCGCCATCTGTCGGTCTTCTGCGCGGTCGCACGCCTGGGAAGCGTGAGCGCGGCGGCACGTGCGGCTCACCTCAGTCAGCCGGCGGTCACGCAGGCGGTCGGCTCGCTGGAGAAGGAGTTCGGCAGTGCGCTGTTCACCCGTACCGCGCGCGGGATGGAGCTGACCCAGGCGGGCAGGCTTTGCGCCGGGCGGGCGGCGGGCGTACTGCAGCGGCTCGAGGCAGCCGTCGCCGCGGCAGCGCCGGAGCCGCCGCCGCAGAGCGGCGCTGGGGTGATTCGCGGTATAACCGCGAGGCAACTGCAGGCACTGGTCGCGGCGATCGACGCCGGCGGGTTCGGGCCGGCCGCACGGCTGGTCGGCATGACGCGCGCGACGATTCAGCGTGCGGCCCGGGAGCTCGAGCAACGGATCGGAACGGTGCTCTTCGAGACGACCAGCCACGGCTTGCGGCCGACGCGCGAAGCGCTGCGACTGGGCCTACAGGTACAGCTTGCGAGCGCGGAGCTGGCGCAAGCCCGGGCGGAGGTCGCCGCAGCCGCGGGTGCGGAGAGCGGCCGCACGGTGATCGGCGCCATGCCGCTCGGGCGCAGCTTCATTGTGCCGGAGACGGTGCTGCGCTTCGCCGCGCGCCGGCCACTGCACCACGTCTCGATCCTCGATGGACCGTACGAGAGCCTGCTCGATGCGCTGCGGCGGGGTCGGGCGGATGTGCTCGTCGGGGCGCTGCGGGAGCAAATTCCGCGGGATGTGCTGCAGGAGCATCTGTTCGATGATCCGCTGGCGATCATCGTGCGTCGTGGCCACCCGCTGGAGAAGATGAGCCGCGGCGGCCGGCGCGCGCCACCGCCCGAGGCGCTCGCCGGATTCGCCTGGATCGCCCCTCGGGCCGGCTCGCCGCTGCGCCGTCATTTCGAGCGGCTGTTCGCCGGTACGAGCACTGTGCCGCTTGCCGCGGCGATCGAGTGCAACTCGCTGATCGCAGCGCGGGCGCTGCTCCTGCGCAGTGACCGCGCGATGCTGCTGTCAGAGCAGCAGGCGCGTCATGAGCTCGCAGCGGGCGAGCTGGTCGCGCTGCCGCATCCGTTGGGCAGGGTCGTGCGGGCCATCGGCCTGACGCTGCGGCGGGACTGGCAGCCGACCGCGGCGCAGGCGGAGCTGCTGGAGATGCTGCGGGAGATGGCGCGCTCGGGTTGCGCACCTGATTCGTAACTGCCCCGGATCAGCAGCTGGAGTCCTGACTGCGCTGCAGGGTCGGCCCGGCATCGCCCTGTCGGAACGCGCGCGGCGATACGCCCATCCGGCGCGCGAAAAACCGGCTGAAATACGCCGGATCCTCGAAGCCTAGGTAGTAGGCGACCTGGGTCACCGGCATGGAGGTGTAGCGAAGCTGCCGCTCCGCCTCGAGGAGCAATCTGAGATGCGCCAGCTCGACGGGTGATTGTCCCGTCACGCCCACACAGGCGCGGCGGAGCCGGCTTTCCGACGTTTGCAGCAGCGCGGCGTATTCTGCGAGCGCGGCGTGCTGGCGAAAGCGCCGCTCCACCTGCTCCCGAAAGCGCGCGACGAGCTCACGGTCGCGCGAGCTGACCGCTGTGACGGCATCCGGGATGGCGGGCAAAAGGCGCTGCAGGTTGGCGAGCAGCGCGGCGAGGGTGCCGCGGAGCGCCAGCCGCCGGCCGGGAGCGGAGCGGCCGAACTCGCGCAGCAGCATTGCAGCGAGGGCGCGCACGTCCGTTTGCCGCAGCGCCGCACGATCCAACACCGAGGCGACGCACTTCTCGAGGTGCTCCGACAGGCCTGGGCTGGCGGCGCGCAGCTCCGTCGCCAGCGTCGATGCGAAGGAGATCACGACCCCGACGGTCTCGGGCCGAAAGCGGAAGGAGTGCACGGCGCCGGGCGGCACGAGAATCACGGCCGGCGCGCTCAGGAGCGCGCGGCGGGCATCCAGCCGTGCCTCCACCTGCCCGCGCTCCAGCAGCAGCGCTTGATGGAGGTCGCGATGGCGGTGTGGCCGGATGATCCAATCGTGCAGCCGGCTGCGGGCCGCAATGGTCTCGATGTGGATCAGCCGCTCATCCGGAGGCTGCAGCGATTCTCCATATAAATAGAACGCCGGGACCGAAGCCGGCCGGGATGAGGCCTCGCCTGTGGAAGAGGGTCGCCGGCGGCGCATGGCGGAAAAGTACAAGTTTCATGAGGCGCAGTCCATTCCCCGCGATGAGCCTCTGGCGCACGCTGCATCCCTCTGCGGCGCGCCGGGCTGGACAGATGCGCAAGACTCAAGTGGTGATCGTTGGCGCCGGACCCTCCGGCCTGCTGCTCTCGCAGCTGCTGGAGCGTAACGGCGTCGCGTGCGTCGTTCTCGAGCGCCAGTCGCGCGATTATGTCGAGAGGCGCATTCGCGCGGGGCTGCTGGAATGGACGACCGTGGAGCTGCTGAAGGAGGCTGGAATCGGCGATCGGATGCTGCGGGAGGGACTGGAGCACGACGGCTTCCTGCTGGCATTCGACGGCAGGACCCATCGAATCGACCTCAAGGGGCTCTCGGGCCGGCACGTGCTGGTCTACGGGCAGACGGAGATCCAAAGAGACCTGGGCGAGCTGGCGGCAGACCGGGTGGTCTGGGAGGCTGGAGACGTCGGCATCCGCGGCTTCGACGGCCCTCGCCCGCGCGCCACCTACACGGTCGGCGGCGCGGAAAAGATCATCGAATGCGACTTCATCGCGGGCTGCGATGGCTACCACGGGGTATGTCGCGCATCGGTTCCGGCCGACAAGCTCACTCAGTACGAGCGGATCTACCCCTTCGGGTGGCTGGGCATTCTTGCCGACGTAAAGCCGGTGAACGAGGAGCTGGTCTACGCCAATCATGCACGCGGCTTCGCTCTTTGCAGCATGCGCTCGCGCAGCCGCAGCCGCTACTACGTGCAGTGTTCACTGGACGACAAGGTCGAAGAGTGGCCGGATGAGCGCTTCTGGAGCGAGCTCGCGTTGCGCCTGCCCGAGGAGCTTGCCGCTCGCCTGGTCACCGGCCCCTCCATCGAGAAGAGCATCGCGCCGCTGCGCAGCTTCGTCGCCGAGCCGATGCGCTTCGGGCGGCTGTTGCTGGCAGGAGATGCCGCTCATATCGTGCCGCCCACGGGCGCCAAGGGCCTCAATCTCGCCGCCGCGGATGTGCGCGTGTTGGCGGAAGCGCTGGTGGAGTATTACCGTTCCGGCAGCCAGACATTGCTGGACGAGTACTCCTCACGCGCGCTCGCGCGCGTCTGGAAGGCCGCCCGATTTTCCTGGTGGTTCACCACACTGATGCACAAGCTCTCGGACGACGCGCTGGCCCGCAAGCTGCAGCTCGCCGAGCTGGAGTATCTCTGCGAGTCCGACGCCGCGTGCGCAGCGGTCGCGGAGAACTACACCGGATTGCCCTGGCGGCGGCGCTGATCGCTGCCCCGCGGCGCGGCAGGCTCCGGCAACGGCTCGATGCGACCGAGGAGGAGCACGAAGGAGGCGACGCCCGCCAGCAGCACGAGCCCGGCGACGAGGAACGCGCCGACGAAGGAATGCGTGCGAGCGACGATGAAGCCGGTGACGATCGGGGCCACGACACCCATCATGTTGTTCGAGAAGTTCATGAGTCCGCCCACGGCGCCAACCCCGCCCTTCGGGGCGATCAATGACGGCAGGGACCACGCAACCGGCGCGGCCGCCGAGAGTCCGGCCAGTGCTATGGAGATCCACACCAACGCCACGCCCGGACGCGCAGTGACTGTCGCGCCGAGCACCGCGAGGCCGACACACATGCCGATCACCAGCACGGCCTTGCGGACCCGCGTCTCGCTGCGGCCTCTGCCGACCAGGAAGTCGATCAACCAGCCGCCCACCAGCAGATCCGCGACCGATGCGCAGCCCCACGGTATGGCCGCGAAGCCGGCCGACGTCAGGATGCTGCGGTGCATGGTGTGGACGAGGTAATCGGGCAGCCAGGTCAGGAAGAGATTGAAGCTGTAGCCGTAGGCGCCAAATCCAATCACCAGCGCCCATACCTTGCGCGTGCGCAGCAGGTAACCCAGCATGCCGACGGGACTCTCCGATGCCGGCCCTTCGGGCTCCGCTCCGCCGGCGGCCAGGTACTCGCGCTCGCCGTGCGTCAGAGCGGGATGCTGGCTGGGGTCCCGATACAGCCGCCAGAATGCAATGAAATAGAGGAAGCTCAGCGCCGCCACCACGCCGAAGCCCCAGCGCCAGCCCAGCCGCACCACGGCCAGGGCGACGAGCGGTACGCCGATGACGTTGGAAAATTTCGCCCCGACGTCATACAGCGAGGTCGACAGGGCTCGCTCGCGCCGTGGAAACCAGTAGCCAGTGGCCTTCGAGCTCGCCGGGAAGCTCGGGGCCTCGGCGACACCCAGCAGCAGCCGAGCGGCCAGGATGCCCATGAAACCGCCTGCACAAGCTGTGAGGGCCGACGCCGCGGTCCACAGGAGCGCACTCCAGCGGCCGACGCGGGTCACGCCAAAGCGATCGACCACGAGACCCACGGGGATCTGGAGGAGGGCGTACGTCCAGAAGAAGGCACTGAACAGCACTCCGAGATCGACCGGCGTCAGATGAAAGGAGCGCTCGAGCTGCGGGCCGGCGACCGAGATGCTGATGCGATCGAAATAGTTGATCAGCACACCGGCGCCGATCAGCCCGGCAATGCGCCAACGGAGCCGGGGAATTCGCCGGATGCTCGCGTGAGTCAAGTGGCTGTCTGAGAGGCCAGGGCGAGCGCGGCTGCCTGTCTCGAGGCAGCCGCATCGAGCCGCAGCCCGAAGGTGGAGACGAGCGCGTCCGCGATCTCGGGCTCGCCGAGGAATCGCCGCTCCATTCCGCCGTCTGCGTGGCGAACGGTCAAGCGGCTGTTGAGGAGCGTCGTACGGTGCTGCGGGGTCGTCAGAGCGGCGCGCAGCTCGCGGCGAAAGCCGGATTCGGGGTGTGTCGAGGTGTACCAGTTTGCGGCCACGTAGTCGCAATCCAGCGCCGGCTCCGGTGAGAGCAGGTAGAGCGGGTGCCAGCCATCGGGGAGCTGAGCCTCGAGAAGTGCCCATGCACCTCGAGAGGTCAGGCGGAATGTCTCGTGGCGTGTGGGTTGCTCCGTGCCGGTGAGATCGAAGCGAAGCGGAGCACCGGCAACGCACGCTCCGAAACCCACATCAGCCAGCCACCTCTCGCCATCGATGGTGACGCGCAGGGCCATGTGGGTGAGCGGCAGGGGCGGAGCCCCCTGCGGGCGCATCCAGAGCACGCGCCCGATCAGCCCCTCCACCGTGAAGCCGAGGGCGCCGAGCACGCGCTTGAGCAGGCCGTTCTGCTCGAAGCAGTAGCCGCCGCGTCCGCCGTCGATCAGCTTCGCCTGGATGCTGCGCAGGCTGAGATCGACCGGCTGGCCGAGGAAGACGTCGACGGCCTCGAATGGAATGGCGGCAGGGTGGAGCTCCATCAGCGCCCGCAGAGTCGCCAGGTCAGGCCGCGGGGAGCCGGTGTAGCCGATACGCGCAAAATAGCGGTCGAGGTGCAATTCTTCCGCCGTGGTGGGAGATGCTTCGAGCTGTTGCATTTTGATGTCGGCCGCTCCGGGACAGCGTCTGAGTGTAATGATGGGCACTCGTGACGGCAAAGCGGACGCGTGCTATGGTGCCGGCTTCTCACGACCTCCCGTCTTGCTCAACAGGAGCGCGCGTATGCTGCGGCGATATTTGCTGCCTGTGCTTGCCACCATTGCCGCTTTCGGCCTGACAGACTTGGCCCTTGCGCAGCCTGGAGGGAAGCATGCCGGCGCAATGGTCGAGTACCATCTGACGCGCAGCGTACGGCTGGGTGCCCCTGATCGCTGGGACTACGTGGTCTACGACCGGCCATCGCACCGGGTGTACGTCGCTCATGGCGATCGCGTGAGCGTGGTAGACGGTCGCAACGGCAGGATCATCGGCCACATCGCGGGCATGCCCGGAGGCACGCACGGGGTCGCCATCTCCCATGCGGCGGGGCTCGGCTACACCGACGACGGGCGCGCCGGAGAAGCCGTGGCGTTCAGCCTGAAGACGTTGAAGGTGGTGAAGCGTCTGAAGGCCGCACCGGACGCTGACGCAGTGACCATCGACCCCACGAGCGGACATGTGTTCGTAGTCGACGGCGACCCCGGGCTGCTCACCGTGATCGATCCGACGCGCGACCAGGTGGTCGCTACAGTGCGCGTGGGCAGCAGGCTGGAATACGCGGTCGCCGGCGGCAATGGCAAAGTCTACGTGAATGGTGTCGAGAACAAGGAGATCTTCCGGATCGATACGGCCAGCAACAGGGTGGATGCCGCCTGGTCCATTCGCCAGTGCGAGGCGCCGCACGGACTCGCCATGGACACCGCGACACACCGATTGTTCTCGAGCTGCGAGAACGGGTGGCTCGTAGTGGTCAATTCCGATACCGGCAAGACGGTGGAGACGTTGCCGATCGGCCGGGGCAGTGATGCGGTGGCGTTCGATCCCACGCGCAAGCTGATCTTCAGCTCCAACGGAATGGATGGCACGCTGTCGGTCATCCGCGAGGCCGATGCCAACACCTTCGTACTGGCCGGCACGATCAAAACGGCGTTGTCGGCTCGCACGATGAGCGTCGACCCGGTCAGCGGCCGGCTGTTCCTGGCGGCGGCCGACACGACCGCTAAAGCGATGGCCGCATTCCGGGCGGCGCGAGAAGCGGGCGAGCAAGCGCCCTCACCGTTCGCACGCGGCTCCCTCAAGTTGCTCTTCTTCGATCCGGGACGATAGCTCGCGGGCCTTGCCGCGAGGCGGCCCATCGGCCGCCCATTGGGAACCACCCGTGCAGCGGGGCGTTTCGCTGGATTGCGGTCAGCCGGGGAGGCGCTTGCGTGAAGACCAGCATCACCCTGCGAGTCGATGGCGAGCAGCGCTCGCTGGCCATCGACACGCGCACCACGCTGCTCGACGCTCTTCGCGAGCATCTGGGCGTCACGTCCGCGAAGAAGGGCTGCGATCACGGCCAGTGCGGGGCCTGTACCGTCCTCCTCGACGGCAGGCGCGTCACGACATGCCTCTGCCTGGCCGTCGCCTGTGACGGGGCAACCATCACGACCGCCCAGGGGTTGGCGACGGGCGGCACATTGCACCCGGTCCAGCAAGCCTTTCTCGAGCACGACGCGCTGCAATGCGGCTACTGCACTCCCGGACAGGTCTGTTCCGCAGTGGCGATGATCGAGGAAGCCAGAGCGGGCGATCCGAGCTTCGTCACCGAGGGACTCACCGCGCCGGCCGAGCTGAGCGACGAGGAGATCCGCGAGCGCATGAGCGGCAATCTCTGCCGCTGCGGTGCTTACGTGAACATCGTGGCGGCGATCCGCGAAGCCATGGGCCAGGGAGTGAGATCATGACGCCGTTCGATTACGAGCGCGCCGCCGACGCAAGCGCCGCCGTGGCGCGGGTGGCGGCAAACCCAAATGCGGCCTTTCTCGGCGGTGGCACGAATCTCGTCGATCACATGAGGCTCGGTGTGGTGCACCCGCAGCTGCTGGTGGACGTGACGCGCCTGCCGTTCTTGCGCATAGAGTCACTTCCGCACGGCGGGATTCGCATCGGGGCTGGCGTGCGCAACAGCGACCTCGCGGCAGACAGGACCGTCAGGGAGCGGTACCCCGTGCTGTCACAGGCGCTCCTCGCCGGTGCCTCGGGCCAGCTGCGCAACCTCGCCACGACTGGCGGTAATCTGCTGCAGCGCACGCGCTGCGCCTACTTCCAGGACGTGACCACGCCCTGCAACAAGCGCAATCCGGGAGCCGGCTGCGCCGCAGCGGAGGGGCACAACCGCGATCACGCGATTCTCGGCGCGTCGGCACACTGTGTCGCGGTCCATCCGTCGGACATGGCAGTGGCGCTGGCGGCCCTCGCTGCGACGGTTGTGGTGCTCGGGCGCCACGGTGAGCGTCGTATTGCAATCACCGATCTGCACCGCCTGCCGGGCGAGGCGCCCGAGCGCGACACGGTGCTGGAGCATGGCGATCTCATCATTGCGGTGGAGCTGCCGCGCTTGCCGCTCGCTGCAAACTCGACCTATTACAAAGTCCGCGACCGGGCCTCCTACGCCTTCGCACTGGTCTCCGTCGCGGCGGCACTCGAGGTACGGGATGGGCGGGTGGCCGACGTGCGGATCGCGCTGGGCGGAGTCGCCCACAGGCCGTGGCGAGCCCTGCATGCCGAGGCGGTCCTGCGAGGCGCGGCGGCGAGCGATGAGAGCTACGCCCGCGCGGCCGATGCGGAGCTCGCCGGCGCCCGGGCCCTGCAACACAACGCTTTCAAGATTCCGCTGGCGCGCAACACCCTGCGAATGGTGCTGCGGCGCCTGGCCTCGGGAGGACGGTCATGAGTGCGAATTCGGATGGCGGTCGCCGGCCCGCAAAGCCGAGCGCAGGGACGGGCGTGAATGGCCTGCTCGAGCCGCACGCAATGGGTACTTCCCCGGCCCGGATGGACGGGGCGGCAAAGATCATGGGAACGGCGCCTTATGCCTTCGAGCACCGCTTCGAGCGGCCCGTCTACCTGCATCCGGTGCAATCCACCATCGCCCGCGGCCGGATAACGAGGATCGACAGCCGCGCCGCGGAATCCGCCGAGGGCGTGATCGCCGTGGTGACCCACGAGTCGGCCCCGCGGCTCGCCTCCGCTGAGAACAAGGAACTCTGGGTGTTGCAGTCGGACGAGGTGCACTTCCGCGGGCAATTCATCGCCGCCGTGATCGCGGAGTCGCCCGAGGCGGCGCACCAGGCCGCAGACCTCGTCGGAGTTGAGTACGAGGCTGCGCCACACGATGTCAGCCTGAGTGTGGCGCGTAAGGACCTCTACGCGCCGAAGACCGTAAACGCAGGCTACCCAACTGATACCGAGGAGGGCGATGCGGAGGCCGCGTTCGCGGCTGCCGCGGTGAAGGTGGATGCGACCTATACCACTCCGATGGAGCACAACAGCCCCATGGAGCCGCACACCACGGTCGCTCTGTGGCAGCCACCGAAGCTCACCCTGTTCGATTCGACGCAGAGTGTTCACTCGGTTCGTACCACAGTTGCGAAGACACTGGGCCTGCAAGTCGACCAGATCAGAGTGATCTCTCCGTATGTCGGCGGCGGGTTCGGCTCGAAAGGCGAGCCGCACGCTCACAACATACTCGCCGTTCTGGCCGCCTTGCGGGCGCCGGGGCGTGCGGTGAAGCTTGCGCTGACACGGCAGCAGATGTTCTGCCTGGCCGGCTATCGGACGCCGACGATCCAGCGTTTTCGTCTGGGTGCCGCGCGGGATGGACAGCTCACCTCGATCATCCACGACGTCGTGGAACTGACGTCGCGCTTCAGGGAGTTCGCCGAGCAGACCGCGGTGCCGACGAGGTTGATGTATGCCTCACCGAACCGGCGCACCCGACACCGCCTCGCCGCGCTCGATCTGCCGAAGCCGTCCTGGATGCGAGCTCCGGGGGAGACACCGGGTATGTTCGCCGGCGAGGTGGCGATGGACGAGCTGGCCGCCGCGTGCGGGCTGGACCCCATCGAGCTGCGGGTACGGAACGAGCCGGCGCGCGACCCGGAATCCGGGAAACCCTGGGGCAACCGCCACCTGGTCGAGTGCCTGCGCGAAGGAGCGCGCCGCTTCAGCTGGGACCAGCGGGACCCGAAGCCGCGACAGCGAATCGAGGCGGGCTGGCTGCTCGGCAGCGGTGTCGCCAGCTCCACCTACCCGCGATACATCCTGCCGGGCTCGCGGGCCGCCATTCGCCTCGGAGGCGAGGGCCGCTACGTCGTGCGGATCGGTGCCGCTGACCTGGGCACGGGCACCTGGACGACGCTCACGCAGATTGCCGCCGATGCTCTGGGCTGCCCAATCGATGCCGTAAAGCTCGAGATCGGTGACACCGAGCTGCCGAACGCCACCGTGGCCGGCGGGTCATCGGGGATTTCGTCCTGGGGTTGCGCGATCGTTGCGGCTGCCCGGGAGCTGCGGCGCGTGCACGGCTCCCGGCCGCCGCCGGGTGCCGAGGCATCGGCGGAGACTCCGAAGGATGCCGACGACAACAGGCTCGCACAGCATTCCTTCGGCGCGCAGTTCGCCGAGGTGCGGGTCAATGCCGAGACCGGAGAGGTGAGGCTGTCACGGATGCTCGGTGTGTTCTCCGCCGGACGCATCATCAATCCACGCCTCGCCCGCTCGCAATTCATAGGCGGGATGACCATGGGACTCTCCATGGCGCTTCATGAGGAGAGCGTGATCGATGAGCGCTTCGGACACGTGATCAATCACGATTTCGCCGGATACCACATCGCCGTAAACGCCGACGTGGCCAATCTGGATGCCGTCTGGCTGGATGAGGTCGATGACCGATCCAACCCCATGGGCTCGCGCGGCATCGGAGAGATCGGCATCGTGGGAGCCGCGGCCGCGATCGCGAATGCGGTCTATCACGCGACCGGCAAGCGGGTGCGGGACCTGCCTATCACCCCGGACAAACTCCTGGTCTGATTCGGCAGCGGGAGGCCGGTCCCGAAGAACCCCGGCGCCGCGCGCGGCCCACGTCTCGTGCGGCTCGCGTATGATCGCGCGCGGAGGGTAGCCGCCCGTGAACAGACGCTCTTTCTTGAACACCGCCGCCGTGACCGCCGCCGGCTCTCTTGCGGCCGGCTCGGTGCTGGCGCGCCCGCGCGCCGACCCGCCGGGAAGCGTACCACCCCCGCGGGATTGGAATGATCCGGCTTCGACCGTCTACCCGGATACCGCCATCGAGGCGTTCGATCCGCGGTTCAAGAAGTACATCATCGGGACCACGGAGATCCGCCGGCTGTGGAGCGGCGCGGAATGGGCCGAGGGGCCGGTCTACTTCGGCGACATGCACAGCGTGATCTTCAGTGATGTGCCGAACAATCGCATGCTGCGCTATGACGAGGCCACCGGACAGACCACGGTATTCCGCCTTCCGTCCCACGAAGCCAACGGCAACACGCGCGACCGGCAGGGACGGCTGGTGACTTGCGAGCAGCGCACCCGCCGAGTGACCCGCACCGAGTACGACGGGAGCATCACGGTGCTCGCGGATCGCTATCGAGGCAAGAGACTGAATTCTCCCAACGGCGTTGTCGTCAAATCCGACGGTACCGTGTGGTTCACTGATCCGACGTATGGCCTCGAGGGCGACCACGAGGGCTGGCGCGCGACAGCCGAGCTGCCGCGCAATGTCTATCGCTGGGATCCCCGAAGCGGCGCGCTGACGGTTGCGGCGGGCGATTTTCAGCAGCCGAACGGCGTCTGCTTCTCTCCGGATGAGAAGAAGCTCTATGTATCCGACACCGCCGCGCCGCCATCGGTAATCCGGGTATTCGACGTCCGCGCGGACGGAAAGCTGACCAATGGCCGCGTGTTCCACGATCTTTCGGATATGAATGGCGGCATCGCCGATGACATGCGCGTCGACGAGGACGGTAACGTGTGGTGCGCCGGCGGCTGGTCCGCGGACAAGAGCTTCAACGGCGTCAGCGTGTTCGCACCCGACGGCACCGCGATCGGCCGGATCGTTCTCCCGGAGGTGGCCGGCAACCTGTGCTTCGGCGGCTACGAGCACAACCGCAGCCGGCTCTACATCTGTGCGAGTACTTCGCTGTACGCGGTTTACGTCGGGGTACGTGGACTAGGTGTGTAGAGGCTCCAACGACGCCGACATCCGGGCAGAATGTCTCGTCCTTGAAACGATCTCGGCTACCGCGGTGGGTGAATGGCCCTTCAAACGTCCAGATTGGTAACCGACAGCGCGTTCTTCTCGATGAACTCGCGGCGCGGCTCGACCTGGTCACCCATGAGAGTCGTGAAGATGTCGTCGGCGGTCACGGCGTCGTCGATCCTGACCTGCAGCAGCCGGCGGGTCTGGGGATTGATGGTGGTGTCCCAGAGCTGCTCGGGGTTCATCTCACCCAGGCCTTTATAGCGCTGGATGGTCTGGCCCTTGCGCGCCTGTTCGAAGAGCCACTTCATGGCCTCCTTGAAGGAGCCGACGTCGCGGCGCTCGTCCGCGCGGCTGACGAAGGCGCCGTCGCCGATGAGCCCGGCGAGCGTGCGGGCGAGATCGGCGATGCGCTGGTACTCGGCGGACTCGAAGAACTCGCGCGGCAGATATTTGTAGCTGGTGGTGCCGTGCTCGGTCTTGATGATCATGATGCGTGCCGCATGCTCGCCGGAGGCGCCTTGCAGCTCCACGCGGTACGCACGCGTGGCATCGTCGAGGGAGTTGAGGCGCTGGTTGAGGTCCTGGGTCCAGCTGCGTAGCCAGTCGAGACGATCGAAGTCGGCCGGCTTGACCTCCGGCATGTAGATCAGCTGCTCGAGCAGCCGATCGTCGTAGCGGCGTCGCCAGCGCTTGATGATGGCCTGCACCTCCATGTACTTGCGGGACAATGCCTCCAGGCCAGGTCCCTGCAACGGCGGCGCCGCGGCATTCACGTACAGCGCGGCACTCTCCAGAGCGGTATTGAGCAGGGCGGCATCGAGCTCCGGCTCGTCCCTGACATATAACTCCTGCTTGCCGCGCTTTACCTTGAAAAGAGGCGGCTGCGCGATGTAGATGTGTCCGTTCGCAATGAGATCCGGCAGCTGGCGGTAGAAGAAGGTCAGAAGCAGTGTGCGTATGTGGCTCCCGTCGACATCGGCATCGGTCAGGAGGACCACGCGATGATACCGGAGCTTTGTAATGTCGAAATCGTCCTTGCCGATGCCGCATCCCAACGCTGTGATCAGCGTGCCGACTTCAACCGACGACAGCATCTTGTCGAAGCGGGCTTTCTCCACGTTGAGGATCTTGCCTTTGAGCGGCAGAATCGCCTGCGTGCGCCGGTCCCGCCCCTGCTTGGCGGAGCCGCCGGCAGAGTCGCCCTCGACGATGAAGATCTCCGAGAGCGCCGGGTCCTTCTCCTGGCAATCCGCCAGCTTCCCGGGCAGGCCTGCGATGTCCAGCGCACCCTTGCGGCGCGTCATCTCGCGCGCGCGGCGCGCGGCCTCACGGGCACGCGCGGCATCGATGATCTTCGCCACGATACCCTTGGCTTCCTGCGGGTGCTCGAGCAGGAACTCCTGCAGCTTGCCGGCGACGGCCCCCTCGACGACACCTTTGATCTCGGAGGAGACCAGCTTGTCCTTGGTCTGCGAGGAGAACTTCGGGTCGGGCAGCTTCACCGACAGAATCGCGGTGAGCCCCTCGCGGGCATCGTCGCCGGTCATCGCCAGCTTGTCCTTCTTTGTGGACAACTCCTTCTCGATGTAGTCGTTGAGCGTGCGTGTCAGCGCGCTGCGAAAGCCGGCGAGGTGCGTACCGCCATCCTTCTGCGGGATGTTGTTGGTATAGCAGTACATGCCCTCCTGGTAGGAGTCATTCCACTGCATGGCGACTTCGACGCAAACCGGCCCTTCCTGGGTTCTGAACCAGAACACCGAGTCATGGATGGGCGTACGGGTACGATTGAGGTACTTCACGAAGGCCCTGAGGCCGCCCTCGTGCTGGAACACGTCGGACTTGTTCTCGCGCTCGTCGATGAGCTCGATCCGCACGCCGGAATTGAGAAAGGAAAGCTCTCGCAGCCGCTTGGCGAGAATCTCGTATTCGAACTGGATGTTCGTGAAGATCTGCCCGCTCGGCCTGAAGCGGACCACCGTGCCGCGTTCCAAGGTGTCGCCCACGACCGCCAGCGGCGCAACAGGATCGCCCAGGTGGTACTCCTGCCGGTGCACCTTCCCGTCACGACATACGGTGAGTAGCAGATAGTCGGAGAGAGCGTTTACGACGGACACGCCGACGCCGTGCAGTCCGCCCGATACCTTGTAGGAGCTGGCGTCGAACTTACCCCCGGCGTGCAGCACCGTCATGATGACCTCGGCTGCCGACCGCCCCTCCTCTGGGTGCATGTCCACGGGAATGCCGCGGCCATTATCCGAAACAGTTACCGACTCATCGGCATGGATCGTGACCACGATCTTGTCACAGTGCCCCGCCAGCGCCTCATCGATGGAGTTGTCGACGACCTCGAAAACCATGTGGTGCAAACCGGTGCCGTCATCCGTGTCACCGATGTACATTCCCGGACGCTTTCGAACGGCGTCGAGGCCCTTTAAAACTTTGATTTTGCTGGAATCGTAGACGTCTTCGGCAGCCATGAAAAGGTCCGGTCTCAGGATGGGGCATTATACCGGCCAACCCTCCCCTGTTCCACGTGAAACACCCGATCCGGCGTGTCGAAGGCAGATGTCTCCGGCTGCAGCGAGGTGATCACCAACTGACATTCAAGTTGCGCGATCTGGCCGACAAAATGCCGCAAGTGGACCGAATCCAGCTCCGCTGCCGGGTCGTCCAGGAGCAGCGTCGGCACGGTACCGGAGACCTCCTTGAGAAGCCGCAGCTGCGCCAGAGTCAGCGCTACAGCCGTGAGCTTCTGTTGGCCGCGCGAGAGGACCTCCCGCGCAAGCTTCCCACCCACCCTGATGATTACATCGGCCCGATGTGGCCCGGTTTGAGTGAGCCCCCGAAGCTCATCACGGACGCGTGAGGCATCGAGCGCCTCCGCCAGCGAATGCTGCGCACCCCAGCCGCGAAAGTACTGCAGCTCCGCCACGGGACAATCCAGCCCCGCAACCACTGCCCGCCAGTGTGGCTGCATCTGCTCCACCACGCTGCGGCGTGCCTCCGCAATTCTCTCCCCCAGTGCAGCCACCTCCGCGTCCCAGGCGCGGTTCGCTCCGCTGCGATCCCGCAGCGCTGCATTCCTCTGCCGCACCGCACGCCCATAGCGCACCCACCAATCCGCAAATCGAGGTTCCACGTGGAACACGGTCCAGTCGAGCCATCGCCTCCTGCGCTTCCCGCCCTCCTCGATAAGCTTGTGAATCTCCGGATCGATCACCTGCACGGGGAAAAGCCGCGACAGATCAGCCAATGATGCGATCCCTGCTCCATCGACCCGAGCCCTCGAGCCCTCTTGCCGGTGCACCTCCATCCCAACGCCATGCACCAGCCCGCTGCGTGCCTCCTGCGAGTTCTCCGTTCTCCCGAAAACCACCAGCCGATCCTGCCCATTCCGGATCAGCCGCTCGGAATTGCGCGTTCGAAACGAGCGCCCCCGGCCCAGGAGGAACATCGCTTCGAGCAGCGAGGTCTTCCCGGACCCGTTACTGCCCCAGATCAGATTGCGGCCGGGATGCAGAGAGAGCTCAGCCTGCTCGATGCAGCGAAGATCGCGGACGGTGAGCTCGGTGAGGGTCATTGGGATGGGTCACAGGTCGGAACGCGCCAATTGTCCCACTCGGGACGGCGGAGCATCACTTGCAAAGGGACCTGGCGGGGGACGCCGTGACAAAATCGCAGGAGCGATTTTGGACGGCCGGAGGCCGGCCCGAAGGGCTCGGCGCAGGGATGGAGCCGAGCAATACGGGGTCGCAGGCTCCCGCCTGCTCCCCTGATCCATGTAGGCTCTCTTCCGCCATCCTGGCTCCAGAAGCCCCCGCCAGAACCCTTTGCAAGCGCTGCCCCGCTTCACCGGTGGAAACTGCTCTCGTGTTCGGTCGCGGCAGGCATCCCGAACGGCCGGTCCTCACTCCGAAGACCAAAGCGGATTCGCGCTGCGGCGAACATGAAGAGGGAGCGAGATGCGCAATAAGACTTCGCGGGGGCTTGCGGAGGCAGGGATGCCGCAGCAGAGCCTACAGGGATCAGTCGAGCGGCCGGCAGGCTGCGAGACCGTATTGCTCGGCTCCATCCCTGCGCCGAGCCCTTCGGGCCGGCCTTCGGCCGTCCAAAATCGCTCCTGCGATTTTGTCACGGCGTCCCCCGCGAAGTCTTATTGCGTGTCCCGCTCCCGCCCCAAGCGGAGTGCCCGCCTCAAAGCCTCATAGGCATGACCACATACCGCGTCTGAGTCAGCCCAGGCGCATGAATGAGACAGCTGCTGTTGGAATCCGTGAGCCCGATCTCCACCTTATCTCCCTCGATCGCCCCCAAAGCATCCAGTAAGTAGTTCACATTGAACCCGATCTCCACCTCATCCCCCGCGTAGACCACTTCCACCTGGTCCTCGGCCTCCTCCTGCTCTGGATTGTGCGCCTGCAGCGTCAGAAGGTCGGTCTTGACGCCCAGCCGGATTCCCCGATATTTCTCGTTGGAGAGGATGGCTGTCCGCTGCAGCGCCTGCCGCAAAAGCTCCCGATCGGCCTGCACCAGCTTGCTCGGGCTGCTCGGGATCACCCGTCCGTACTCCGGGAATCTGCCGTCGATCAGCTTCGAAGTGAAGCGAATATCGCCGACTTTGGCGCGAACGTGATTAGTTCCTATCGCCAGCTCGACATTGCCCTCAGTGCCGAGGATTCGCTGCAGCTCCAGCACCCCTTTGCGGGGCAGGATGACCTGGCCGGACTTTGCCGGGGAGGAAAGCGTCATCTCGCAGAGCGCAAGCCGATGCCCATCGGTCGCCACTGCCCGTAATGCCCTTTCCTGAGTTTCCAGCAGCAGCCCGTTCAGGTAATAGCGCACGTCCTGCTGCGCCATCGAGAAGTGCGTCTTGTCGATGAGCCGCCGAAACTCCCCTTGCGCCAAAGTGAGCGTCTGCGCGGCGTTGATCTCCTCGATGACCGGAAACTCGGTCGCCGGCAGAGTCGAAAGAGTGAAGCGGCTGCGGCCTGCTCGCACGCTCACACGCTCCCCTTCGGTGCTCAGAGTGACGCTGACGCCATCGGGCAGCGCACGCAGGATGTCGTGCAGCTTGCGGCCCGGTACGGTGACATCGCCTGGCTGCTCCAGTCCGGCCTTGGTGGCGGCCACCAGCTCGACTTCGAGATCCGTCCCGGTGATCGCCAGCCTGCCATCGCGTGCCGACAGCAGCACGTTCGCGAGCACCGGCATCGTCTGCCGCCTCTCGACCACACCGATCACGCTCTGCAAGGGGGCGAGAAGATCCTCGCGCGTAGCTGTCAGCTTCATAATCTCTTCTTTCTTGAGAGTCTTAGAATTCAGATTGTAGTAATGATTAGGCCTGGGGATATCGGGGACAACTGAATTAAAGCAGCTGCATCAACAGCTTGAGCCGTAACTTTGGCCGCAGCTTTGCGGTATGACCTGCGCGGCGACTGTGGGCCGCCTGTGGGTAACTTTATCCCCTCATTCACCCACAGAATATCCACAGGCCTGCCCCCATCAACCCGTCAGGGTTCTCAACAGGTTCGAATAGTCCTCGCTGATGCGGACCTCGGAGGTACGCAGCTCCTTGATCCGCTTGCAGGCGTGCAGCACGGTGGTGTGGTCACGACCCCCGAAGGCATCGCCGATCTCCGGCAGGCTGTGGCTGGTGAGCTCCTTCGCGAGCGCCATGGCCACCTGACGGGGCCGTGCCACCGAGCGGCTGCGGCGCTTGGACAGAAGGTCCGCCATGCGGACTTTGTAGTAGTCGGCGACGGTCTTCTGGATATTCTCGATGGTGACCAGCTTCGCCTGCAGTGACAACAGGTCTTTCAGCGCCTCGCGCGTGAAATCCAGCGTGATCGCATGCCCGGTGAAGCGCGAGTTGGCGATCACTCGCCGCAGCGCCCCTTCCAGCTCCCGCACGTTGGAGCGGATGCGCTTGGCAATGAAGAACGCAACCTCTTCCGGCAGATGCGTACCCGCGTGCTGCGCCTTCGTCATCAGGATCGCCACGCAGGTCTCGAGTTCCGGCGGCTCGATGGCGACCGTCAATCCCCAGCCAAAACGCGATTTGAGCCGCTCCTCCAGGCCCGCGACTTCCTTCGGATAGCGATCGCAGCTCAGGATGACCTGGTGCTGGCCTTCGAGCAGCTCGTTGAAGGTATGGAAAAACTCTTCCTGCGAGCGTTCCTTGCCGGCGAAGAACTGGATGTCGTCGATGAGGAGCGCGTCGAGCGACCGGTACGCGGTCTTGAACTCGTTCATGCTGTTGTGCTGCAGCGCACGCACCATGTCGCCGACGAAGCGCTCCGAATGTACATAGGCGATACGCGCCTCGCCGTCGCGTTCTTTGATGAGGTGGGCAACCGCATGCATCAGATGCGTCTTGCCGAGACCCACCCCACCGTAAAGGAAAAGCGGGTTATAGGCGCGGCCGGGATTCTCCGCCACCTGGCGGGAGGCGGCCTTCGCGAGCTGGTTGCTCTTGCCCTCGACGAAGGTGCTGAAGGTGGAATCCGCATTCAGGCGCGCACCGACGACCAGGCCCTCCGCCCGGCGCAGGCGCGGCGGCGCCGAAGCACCGGAAGGTGCCGCAGGAGCGACCGCGGCGCGCATGGGCGCGGTGCGCGAGCCGACCTCTACCGTGACGATGGGGGCATCGCCGGTGCTCTCGTCGCGCAGCAGGTCGCCAATCCGCGGCAAAAGATGCTCATTGATCCAGTCCACCGCGAAGCGGTTGGGCGCGAGCAGCTTGAGCGCGCCGGCGCCTTCCAGCGCTTGCAGCGGCCGCACCCAGGTATTGAACTGCTGCTCCGGAAGCTCGGCCTCCAAGGCACATCGGCATCGAGCCCAAAGCGACGCTTCCACGCGGCTGCCTCCGCGACCACTTCGACGGGGAAAGGGCTGCGCAGTCTATACCCTTGGGCGTCAGCGCTGAAGGTTTTACCGTCTTTACCGAACCGGCAGGAGCGGCTTTGCCCGGCCCCGAATGGCCGAGCACAAAATGGGCATTGACACCTTGACGCTCAACGCCTTAGCCTTGCCGCCCCTTTTTGGGGACCCGAGCGCCAGCATTGGGCATGGCGGGGTTTTGCACCTGACTGCCGTTCGAACGAGGAATCTATGAAGCGTACCTACCAGCCTAGCAAAGTGCGCCGCAAGCGCACGCACGGGTTCCGGGCACGCATGGCGACCCAGAATGGCCGTAAGGTGCTGGCCCGTCGTCGCGCCAAGGGACGACGCAAGCTGATCCCTTAACAGCGCGAGCCGGAGCCTTTCAGCGAGGACAACTCGATCGGTCCGCGCTCCGGCAAGCGACCGCGTACGGAAACGCGGGCTGGAAGCCTGCCACCATGGAGGGTCAGTGGCACGGCCTGTGTACGCTCGAGCGAGTCGCGGGGAAGATATGCACCGGCTCACTTTCCCGGCGCACAAGCGTCTGCGGCGCAAGTCGGAGTTCGACGCCGCGTATGCGCGCGGCCGGCGCTTTGGCAACGGATTCTTTGCGGTGACAGTAAGCAGCAATGACAAGCACGGTGCGCGCCTCGGGATGGCAGTTGCCGTGCGCACAGCGGGCAACTCGGTGGAGCGCAACCGCATCCGCCGCACCATCCGGGAGTCCTTCCGGCTGCACCAGCATGACTTCCCACCCGTTGATGTCGTCGTGAGCGCCCGTCCCAAGGCCCGTGGGGTGCCGGGTGTGGAACTGCACGCGAGCCTGGCGGCACTTTGGAAGCAGGTGATCGAGCGATGCGCCTCCTCGCCATTGCCCTGATCCGCTGTTACCAGTGGACCATCAGCCCATTCCTCGGCCCATGCTGCCGATTCCAACCGACGTGCTCCCAGTACACCCTCGAAGCCATCGGCCGGTTCGGCGTGCTGCGCGGCGTCTGGCTCGGACTGAGGCGTATCGCGCGCTGTCATCCCTGGCATGCTGGCGGCTTCGATCCAGTGCCTGTCTCCTGCGGCGCTGCCCCGACCTCCTCTCGCCATGCCCATGAATAACAATCCGCGCCTCTACCTCTGGATGGGACTCGCTTTCCTCCTGTGGCTCAATTACACCACCTGGCAGCGCGAATATCCGGCGCAGCCGGCCGCTGTTGCCGCGGCGCCACCCAGCCAGACCGTGCCGTCCAAGCAGTCGAGCTCGCTGGCCAACAGCATTCCCGAGACGCAGCAGTCCGGCCCGCCACCCAACGCCGCTGCGGCGCCGGCGAAGCCCTCACCGCCACCAGCGCCTGCGGCGGCCGCAAGCGCTGCGGGCATTCCCGCTGTAAAGCCTGAGGCGCCCGCGCAAGCACCGCTCATTCACGTCCATACGGACGTGTATGACATCAACATCAGCACCCGGGGCGGGACCTTGGAGCAGGTGCGCCTGCTCGAATACGCGGAAGTCAAAGGCCAGCCGGCTCGCGTACAGCTCGAGAACGACGCCAGCCCGCAGACGGTGTACCTGTTGCAGAGCGGCCTCACCGGGCCCGCAGACACGCCGTATCCGAATCACACGGCGCTCTTCAGTGCGCCACGTCAGACCTATGACATGGATGGAGCGCGGCAGCTGCGCGTACCGCTCACGTGGAGCAGCAACGGCGTGACGGTGACGAAGACGTACGTGTTCACCAGGGGCTCGTACGGCATCGGTCTCGACTACGCGATCCAGAACCACAGCGCTGCGGCCTGGCAGGCCGCGCCTTACGCCCAGCTCTATCGCGACGATCCGCGCACCAAGAGCAGCTACTTCAATCCCAACAGCTACGCCTATCACGGACCCGCCATCTGGACCGGCGCCAAGTACGAGCGGCTGGATCCGTCCAAGAGCGAGTATCAGCATTTCTCGCAACTGGTCACCGACGGCTGGATTGCCGCCACCCAGAATGATTTCGTGACCGCCGTCGTGTTACCGAAGGGCGTCCCCTACCGCTTCACCTCGGAGGTTTCCGGCCCCGAGTACCTGCTTGCGGCGCTGGGTCCGCGGCACACGGTCGCCGCCGGCGCGACGGCAACCATTGAGCAGACAGTGTTCGTCGGTCCGATGCTGCACGCCCAGCTCGAGAAGATCGAGCCCAGCCTGAAATACGTCGTCGGCTACGGGTATCTGACCATTCTCGCCGGGCCGCTCTTCTGGCTGCTGAGCAAGGTGCATGGAATCACCGGCAACTGGGGCGTCGCGATCATCCTGGTGACACTCCTCCTGAAGCTCGTGCTCTACCCCCTATCGGAGGCGAGCGGCCGCTCGATGGGCAAGATGAAAGCGCTGGGGCCGCGCATCAAGAACATCCAGGAGACCTACAAGGACGACAAGGAGAAGCTCGGACGCGCGATGATGGATGTCTACAAGCGCGAGAAGGTGAACCCGGTCTCGGGTTGCTTGCCCATGGTCGTGCAGATCCCCGTGTTCCTCGCCTTCTACTGGGTGCTGCTCTACAGCGCTGAGATGCGCCAGGCACCGTTCGCCTTCTGGATCCAGGATCTGTCGGCGCGCGATCCCTATTTCATCCTGCCTGCCATCATGGCAGTTGCCATGTTCGTGCAGTACAAGCTGAATCCCACCTCGCCCGACCCTGCGCAAGCGAAGGTCATGATGATCATGCCGATCGCCATGTCCGCCATGTTCGCGTTCTTCCCGGCGGGTCTGGTGCTCTACTACGTCACAAACACCATTCTCTCCATCGCGCAGCAGTGGAACATCAACCGCCGGCTCGGTATCACCGGCACGCCGCAGAAGGCATGACCGCCTCACGCCCGTGACGACATTGCTCCATCGGCGGAACGGTTGAGCGGCTGGCGGCGGAGTTGCCGGCTGCCGCGACCCGATGCACTTCAACCGGCGCGAGAGCGGGGGTAGCCTCACCCGATGAGCCGCACGGATACCATCGTGGCGGCGGCCACCCCGCCCGGAAGAGGAGGGATCGGAATCGTACGGGTCTCGGGCCCGCGAGTACCCGAGATCGCCGCCGTGCTGCTCGGCGAGCTGCCGCTGCCCCGCCGCGCGGGCTTTGCCCGCTTCCTCGACGCCGCGCAGGAGCCGATCGATGCCGGCCTGGCGCTCTTTTTCCCCGGACCACATTCCTACACCGGCGAGCACGTCATCGAATTGCACGGCCATGGCGGGCCCCTGGTGCTCGAGGCACTGGTCGCCCGGGTGACGGAGCTCGGCGCTCGGCGAGCGCTGCCGGGTGAATTCACTCAGCGCGCTTTCCTCAACAACAAGCTGGATCTCACCCAGGCGGAAGCGATAGCGGACCTCATCGATGCCGGCTCGCGCGAGGCGGCGCGCGCGGCCATGCGGTCGCTTCAGGGAGAGTTCTCCGCCATGGTACGTGGGCTCACTGACGCCATCATCGACCTACGCACCTACGTCGAAGCAGCCATAGACTTCCCCGAGGAGGAGATCGACTTCCTCGCCGACCGGGAGCTCGAGGAGCGTTTCCAGGCGGTGCATGATCACTTCACGGCCGTCGAGCAGAGCGCGCGGCAGGGCCGGCTGCTGCGCGAAGGGATGACCGTCGTCATCGCAGGCCGACCCAATGCCGGCAAGTCGAGTCTGCTCAACCGGCTCACCGGATATGACGCCGCCATCGTGACACCCATCCCAGGGACCACTCGCGACATCGTTCGCGAGCGCATCGACATCGACGGCATGCCCCTGCACGTGCTGGATACCGCGGGGCTGCGTGAGAATGCGGACGTCGTCGAAGCGGAAGGGATTCGGCGGGCACATGCGGAAATGCGGCGCGCCGATCGCGTGCTCTTCGTCATCGACGCCTCGGCGGATGCCGACGCGGTAGCCTATCGCGAGGAAAAGGGCCGCCTGCCGTTCGATGTCCCCGTGACCCTGATCTTCAACAAATGCGACCTCGCGGCGGGTATCCCCGTTGCCGACACCGTGACGGGCCCTCCGCGGATCGCCCTCTCCGCCCTCACGGGTGCGGGGCTGGACACCCTGCGCGCACACCTGAAGACCTGCATGGGATACCAGACGGTGGATGCCGGCACGGTATCGGCGCGGCAGCGGCACCTCGATGCGCTGGATAGCGCCCGCCGGCAGGTGGCTGAAGCGGAGCGGCAACTGCGCGACAGCCGGGCCGGGGAGCTGGTGGCCGAGGAATTGCGCGGCGCACAGCAGGCCCTCAACGAGATCACCGGGGAATTCAGCAGCGACGACCTGCTGGGCCGGATCTTCGGCAGCTTCTGCATCGGTAAGTGACCGCGGTATCCTGCTAGATGGCGCTGGATCCGGGCTCCTGCCCGGCCCAAGCTCCGCCACTTGCGGCGGGGTACATCCTTGTGCCTCGTGGCTCGCGCAAAAAAAGGCAAAAAAACGGTGTACCAGCGAATTCTCCTGGC
>DASYGA010000125.1:0-19028 GCA_036000265.1 Steroidobacteraceae bacterium
ACCGCGGTATCCTGCTAGATGGCGCTGGATCCGGGCTCCTGCCCGGCCCAAGCTCCGCCACTTGCGGCGGGGTACATCCTTGTGCCTCGTGGCTCGCGCAAAAAAAGGCAAAAAAACGGTGTACCAGCGAATTCTCCTGGCCTACGACGGCTCCATCGAGGGGCGCACTGCGCTGCGCGAGGGGGCGCTGTTGGCGCGGCGTTATGGCGCGCAGGTGTTCGTGCTCTCGGTCATCCGGGAGGCGGCGGGCACCAAGCTGGGTGAGGGTGTCGGCGGCGGCGGCATAGCGCAGCAGCGGGGCGACTACGAGCGCGTGCTGCAGGAAGGCATGGCGCGACTCGCGGCGCTCGGCTTCCAGGCTTCGGGCAAGCTGGTCATCGGCGAGCCGGCGCGGGAGATCGCTGCCTATGCGGAACAGGTGAACGCGGATCTGGTGGTGGTGGGGCACCGCCGGCAGAGTGCCGTTGGACGCTGGTGGTCGGGGCCGAGCGGGGCGTATTTGAGCGATCACATCCGCTGCAGCCTGTTGGTATGCCGGAACGTCCTCGACGATGAGCAGTTTGCCCGGCTGCTGGCGCAGAGCGCCGTGCCAGCTGCGACCCTGGCGAGCCTGGGAGCCGCCCAGGAGCAGAGCGACCGGCGGGCGCAGGCACGGGCCGCGGGGCGCGAAGACTCGGCGGCGTACGCGGACACTGAGGGCGGTTCGGACGAGCGTCCCGGTCCAGTGGTGCACGCACCGTCGCCGACGCCGGCACCGGAGCACCTTCCACCATCGGCTACCCGCCGGCGGCTGCGCGCCGTGTTGTTTATCCTGTTGCCGGTCGTTCTGATCATCGCGCTCATCTTCTACGCGCTGAGCGGTGGCACGATGTCCACGGACGATGCCTACGTGGAAGCCAGCACGGTCGGTATCGCAACCGATGTGTCGGGCATCGTCGCGCAGGTGTACGTGCGGGAGAACCAGGCCGTCACCCGCGGGCAGGTTCTCTACAGCCTGCGGGATCTGCAATACCGCTACGCGTTGGATCGGGCCAACGCGCAGCTCACCGCGGCCCGCGACAGCCTGCTGGCGCTGCAGGCGAGCTATCGGCAGATGCAGGCGCAGCTCGCGCAGGCGCAGTACGATCTGGGCTACAGCCGCGTACAGTTCAATCGCGCACGCAATCTCGCCAAGGTCCAGATCGTCTCCAAGACCGGCTTCGACACAGCACACCGCAATCTCGCGAGCGCGCAGCAGGCCCTGGCCGCACTCAATGAGCAGCTCGCCGGGATCGCCGCCAACCTCAACGGCCACCCGACCGGCCCGGTGGAGCAGTACCCGCAATACCTGAGCGCGGTGGCCGCCCGTGACGAGGCGGCGCGTGAGCTGGCGCATACGGTCGTTCGCGCGCCATTCGACGGGATCGTGACCAGCGTGCCCTCCATCCAGCCGGGCCGCTACCTTGCGGCCTCGATCACGGCGTTCTACCTGGTGGACACCGATCACTTATGGGTGCACGCGGATCCGAAGGAGACCGAGCTGACCTACGTGCGTCCGGGACAGTCAGCCACGGTCACGGTCGACGCCTATCCCGGCGAGACCTGGCATGGCACGGTCGCGAGCGTCAGTCCTGCGACCGCGCAGCAATTCTCGCTGTTGCCGGCGCAGAACACGAGCGGCAACTGGGTGAAGGTGGTGCAGCGCATCCCGGTTCGCATCACGGTCGACACGAGCGATCGGCATTTGCCGCCACTGCGCGCGGGCATGAGCGTGGAGGTCAGCATTCACACCGGCCACTCGCGCGGCTGGTCCATCCTCTGATCAAGGAGCAGCGGTGGCTGAGGAGCTGAGCCCGAGCACGCCCAATCGCGGCGGCATCACCCTGTGCGTGATGCTGGCGACCCTCATGCAATCGCTGGATACGACGATTGCCAATGTGGCATTACCCCACATGCAGGGCAGCCTGGCGGCGAGCCAGGACCAGGTCGACTGGGTGCTCACCTCCTACATCGTGGCCGCCGCCATCGCCACGCCGCTCACCGGGTTCCTGACCGCGCGGCTCGGCCTCAAGCGCCTCTTCATCGTGTCGGTGGTCGGCTTCACCATCGCCTCCATGCTCTGCGGCATGGCAGAGTCGGTTCCGCAGATCGTGATCTTCCGCTGGCTGCAGGGCCTCTTCGGCGCCGCCCTGGTGCCGCTGTCGCAGACCGTGCTGCTCAACATCAATCCGACCGAGCGCCACGGCTCGGCGATGGCCGCCTGGGGCATGGCGGTCATGGCGGCCCCGATCCTGGGCCCCGTGCTCGGCGGCTGGCTGACCGAGGACTACAGCTGGCGCTGGGTGTTTTACATCAACCTGCCGATCGGCGTGATCACCCTGATCGGCATGATCGCGTTTCTGCCCGCGGCGCGGCGTCGCACGCGGGCGCGGCTGGACTGGACCGGCTTCGTCAGTCTGAGCATTGCGATCGCCGCCCTGCAAGTGATGCTCGACCGCGGCCAGGAGCTCGATTGGCTGGGCTCGAAGGAGATCGTCGCGGAGGCGATCGTGGCCGGCTCGGCGTTCTACATCTTCCTGGTGCACATCTTCACCACGCGCGAGCCATTCTTGCGCCCGGCGCTGTTCCGCGACCGCAATTTCACCGCCGGCGTGCTCTTCGTCGCGATCGTGGGCCTGACCTTCTACGCCTCCCTCGCGCTGCAGCCGCCTTATCTGCAGGACCTGATGAATTACCCCGTCATCACGGCCGGCCTGGTGATGGGTCCGCGGGGCTTCGGCACCATGGCCGCCATGATGATCGTCGGCAAGCTGATGGGGCGGACCGACACGCGGCTCCTCCTCGGGGTCGGGCTCGGCCTGTCGGCATGGTCCTTCTATCTGATGACCGGGTGGACGCCGGATGTATCGAGCTGGACCGTCGTCTGGGTGGGGGTGATCCAGGGCGTGGGACTGGGATTCCTGTTCACGCCGCTGAGTGTCGTGTCGCTGGCGACGCTTCCGCCCAGCGTGCGGCCGGAGGGCGCCGGCTTCTACAACCTGGCGCGCAACGTGGGCTCCAGTATCGGCATCTCCATCGTCGGCGCCCTGCTCGCGCGTACCACCCAGGCCAATCACGCGGATATCGCGCAGTACGTCACCGCCGTCAACCGTCAGTTCGGCAACCCGGCGGTCGCGCAGACCCTGAATCCGCTCACTGCCTCCGGCCGCGCCGCGCTCGATGCGCTGATCACGCGCCAGGCGCAGGTCATCGCCTATGTCGACGACTACAAGCTGCTGATGATTGCCACCCTGGCGGTGATCCCGCTGCTCGTCGTCTTCAAGGGACGCGCCGAGGCTCCGAGCGGGGGGCATTCGACGGTGGCGGAGATGTGAGCCGGCGGCGCCAGGGTCGCTGCCTCGGCACGCTGATGCTGCTGGCGCAGCCGGATCAGAGGCCGATCGGTCAGTGCGCTGCGGGCCGCAGGCCCAGGTCCTTGCTGTAGGTGACGTTCATGATGTTGTTGTACCACCCGCTCACGCGCGGCTTGACGAGGTGCTTGCTGACATAGAAGTAGATCGGGATCACCGGCTGATCGCGCAGCATCACCTGCTCCGCCTGCTCCAGGAGCGCACGGCGCTTGGCGGCATCCACTTCGCCAGCGGCCCGGTCGAGCAGCTCGTCGTAGGCGACGCTGTGGTAATGCGTCAGATTGATGCCGAAGTCGCTCTTGAAATACTGGGCGAAGGTGTACGCGTCGTTGTAATCGCCGATCCAGCTGGAGCGGAACATCTGCACGTCGCCGCGATCGATGTCCTGCATCAGCGAGCGGAACTCCTCCGCCCGCAACGTCACCTGGGCTCCCAGTGCCTGCTGCCACATGGAAGCGACCGCGATGGCGACCTCCGCGTGCACCTCGCCCGTGTTGTAACGCAGCTCGAAGCGCAGCGGCCGCGCGGCCGAGTAGCCGGCCTGCGCGTACAGCTTGCGGGCCTCGGCAACGCGTTGCGCCATGGAAAGCGCGCGGTAGTCGGGCGATTGCGGCGTGTAGTCGGCAACGCCCGGCGGTATCCAGCCGTAAGCCGGCAGCTCGCCGGAGCGCAGCACCAGCTTTGCGATCTTCTCCCGGTCGATCGACATGGCGAGCGCGCGGCGCACCTGCACGTCTCCGGCAAAGGGCGCGCGCTGCAGATCGAAGCCATAGAAGTAGACGCCCAGCTCCGGCGCGATGTGCAGCTGATCGCCGAGGTGCGCGCGGATCCAGCCATACTGGCTCTTGGGGATGACATCGGTGATGTCGAGCTGGTCCGCGCGATAGAGGGTGAGCTCCGCGTTCTCGTCGGTGGTGATCAGGTATTTCACGCCCTCGAGCCGGGTGGCGGCGTCGTTCCAGTAGTGACGGTTCCGGGTGAGATAGATGTATGAGCCGTGAATCCATTGCGAGAGAACGAATGCCCCGTCCGACGGCAGGTTGCCTGGGCGGGCGTAGGCCTCCCCGTCGTTGGCGAGGGCGACAGGGTTGACAGGGCAGGTACTGGGGTGCGAGAGCAGCGTCGGCAGATAGGGCGCCGGGGTACGCAGCCGCACGATGACAGTGTAGGGGTCGGGAGCGAAGACGCCGAGGCTATCGGAAGGTTTTCGTCCGGCGACGATGTCGCCGGCGTTCGCGATCACATCAACCACTTCCGCGTACTGGGAGGCCGTGCCGGGGTCGACGAGGCGGCGCAGCCCGGCCACGAAGTCCGCGCCCACGACCGGCTGGCCATTCGACCACCTGGCATCGTGCCGCAACGTGAACGTATAGGTCTTGCCGTCGGGACTGACCTGCCATTTTTCGGCGATCCCGGGCGCCACCCCTCCCGAGGCATCCAGGGTGGTGAGTCCTTCGCAGATGTCGCGCAAGACCCGCTGCGCTTCGTCGGCCCGCGCCTTCTGCGGGTCCAGCGAATCGGGTTCTGCGCCGAGGCCGCGCAACAGGATCGTGGCGCCCTGTGCCGCCGTGCCCCCGGGGACTGGGCCAGGGGAGCGCGAGCAGCCGCAGAGCGCTGCGAGCGTCAGCAAAGGGACGAGCGCGCGGGCAGCGCTGCGCATCACCGCTGGCTACGCACGCCGCAGCCGATGGGCATTGATCTGGTCCCGCAGCGAGAGCGCCGCGGCTCTGGCCGCCGAGGCGAAATCATCGCCGGCGGAAGCGTAGAGGATGGCGCGCGAAGAGCTGATGAGCAGACCGGTCCCGGAGGCGGTCTGGCCATTGCGCACCACTTGCGCCACATCGCCGCCCTGCGCGCCGACACCGGGCACCAGAAGCGGCATCTCACCGACGATGCGGCGGATTTCAGCCAGCTCCTGCGGATAGGTGGCGCCCACCACCAGCAGGCAGTTGCCGCGCGTGTTCCAGCGGGTCGCCGCCAGCTCCGCCACCACGTGGTACAGCCGCCGACCGCCTTCGCCGAGCATCAGGTCCTGCAGGTCGCGCGCCCCCGGATTGGAAGTCCTGCAGAGCACCACGACACCCCGGTCCTCCCGCCGCAGGAAGGGCTCGAGCGAGTCGCCCCCGAGATAGGGATTGACCGTGACGGCGTCGGCTCCGTAGCGCTCGAAAGCCTCGATGGCATAGCGCTCGGCGGTGTTGCCGATGTCACCGCGCTTGGAATCCAGAATGACCGGGACGCCGGGGTAGGTGCGGTGGATGTACTCGACGGTGCGCTCGAGCTGGTCCTCCGCCTCGTAGGCCGCATAGTGGGCGAACTGCGGCTTGTAGGCGCAGACCAGATCTGCGGTGGCGTCGATGATGGCCTTGTTGAACTGGAAGATCGGCGAGGGATGATCGGCGACCTGTCGCGGGAAGCGCTCGATCTCCGGATCGAGACCCACGCAGACCAGCGAGTCGCTGCGCGACCAGCACGCAGCGAGTTGTGTCATGAAAGCGGTCATGCGACTCGCGCGCGCTCGGCTGCGAGGCTGAGCTTCTTCAGGTGAACCAGCAGCAGCGTCACGGCGGCGGGTGTCACTCCCGGCACCCGGCCCGCCTGGCCAATGGTGGCGGGACGGTATTCCGCGAGACGGCTGCGCACCTCGTGCGACAGTCCAGCCACCTGAGCGTAATCGATGTCGTCGGGCAGCTTCGTCTCCTCATTGCGGCGCTGGCGATCGATCTCCTGGCGCTGGCGCTCGATGTAGCCGGCGTATTTCGCGCGGGCTTCCACCTGGAGGCGGACCTGAGGCGGGATACGGTCGTCAACGCTGGGGTGCTGGCCGTCCGGGGCGTCAGATTCGCGACTCGACCAATCCGGGCTCCCCGCAACCTCGAGCAGTGCCTCGTAGCCGACCTCGGGCCGCCGAAGCAGCTCGAACGCCGACGCATCCCGCATCATCGCACCGGAGAGTACTCGCTGCGCCCATTCTGCGGGAATCTTCCCGGGATGGATGCGCACGCTCTGCAGCCGGACAGTCTCCTCCTCGGTCAGGCGCAGCTTCGCCTCGAAGAGCCGCCAGCGCTCATCGTCCACCAGGCCGAGCTCGCGGCCGAGCGGCGTCAGGCGCAGATCGGCATTGTCCTCGCGCAGCAGCAGGCGATGCTCGGCACGGCTGGTGAACATGCGGTACGGCTCCCGGGTCCCTCTGGTAACCAGGTCATCGATCAGGACGCCGACATAACCGTCGCTGCGCTTCGGCACCCATGCATCGCGCTGGCGGCAGGCGAGCGCCGCATTGATCCCGGCGACGATGCCCTGGGCGGCAGCCTCTTCGTACCCCGTCGTGCCATTGATCTGTCCGGCGAAGAAGAGGCCACGAAGCGGACGCGTCTCCAGCGATGGACGCAGATCCCGCGGATCGAAGTAGTCGTACTCGATCGCATAGCCCGGCCGCGTCAGGTGCGCTTGCTCGAATCCTGGGATGGAGCGGACGAGCTCGTGCTGGACGTCAAACGGCAAGCTGGTGGAGATACCGTTCGGATAGATCTCGTGCGTGTCGAGGCCCTCCGGCTCGACGAAGATCTGATGCGAGGACTTGTCGGCAAAGCGGAAGATCTTGTCCTCGATCGACGGACAATACCGCGGGCCCACACCCTCGATGACGCCCGTGAACATGGGAGACCGGTCCAGGGCTGCCCGGATGATCTCGTGCGTGCGCTCTGTCGTATGCGTAATGAAACAATCTATCTGCCTTGGGTGCTCTTTGGCCCGCCCCAGAAACGAAAACACCGGCAATGGATGATCGCTGGATTGACGGGCCATGGCCGAGAAGTCCAGCGTGCGCCCGTCCAGCCGCGGCGGCGTCCCGGTCTTGAGCCGGCCGACCCGCAGCGGCAGCTCGCGCAGCCGGCTCGCCAGCCGGTTCGACGGCGGATCGCCGGCCCGGCCGCCCTGATAGCTATCGAGTCCCACGTGGATGCGGCCGCCGAGGAAGGTGCCCACCGTGAGTACCACCGCCGCTGCCTCGAAGGTGATGCCGGTGACCGTCACGACACCCTTCACGGTCTCCCCGTCGACCAGAAGATCGGCGGCCTCCTGCTGAAAGATCGACAGGCGCGGCTCGCCTTCGAGCAGCGTACGGATGGCCTTCTTGTAGAGCTGGCGATCCGCCTGCGCGCGGGTTGCCCGGACCGCGGGCCCCTTACTGCCGTTCAGGGTCCGAAACTGAATGCCGGCGCGATCCGTGGCGCGCGCCATCGCGCCGCCCAGCGCATCGATCTCCCGCACCAGGTGTCCCTTGCCGATGCCGCCCACCGCGGGGTTGCAGCTCATCTGACCCAGGGTCTCGATGCTCTGGGTCAGAAGCAACGTGCGCGCGCCCATGCGCGCTGCCGCCAGAGCGGCTTCCGTGCCGGCATGGCCGCCGCCGATGACGATGACGTCGAAGGTTTGCGAAAAGCGCATGGGAGGTATTGTAGCCTCTTGCCTTATCCTCCCGCCCCGTGAGCCTGCGCACCCTGCTGCTGTCCCTCTATCTGGCTGCCCTTCCGGCCGGGGCCCTCATCGGCCCCGGGAGCTGCCACGCTGCGCCCGCGCGGGTGCTCGCGCTGGCGCACTGCGAGCTGCATCAGGCGCTCGATCTGACTCTCATCCAGGCCGAGTGCGGCCGCCTCGCCGTGCCGGAGAATCCCGCCGCGCCCCATGGACGGCGGATCGAGCTGCACGTCGCAGTGGTCCCGGCAATCAGCACGCGCAAGAGCCCCGATCCGCTGTTCGTCCTCGCCGGCGGCCCGGGGATGGCCGCGACCTCCTTTTATGCGAGCGTCGCGCCCGCTTTCGTACTGATCCACCGCGATCGTGACATCGTGCTGCTGGACCAGCGCGGCACCGGCGGCTCCAACCCCCTCGGCTGCGAGTCGGGCGAAGAAGACCTCTATGCCGGCTCCACCGCGCAGATCGTTGCCGAGGCCGAGCGCTGTCTGAAAATGCTGGAGGCGCACGCCGACGTGCGGTTCTATACCACCAGCCTCGCCGTACAGGATCTCGACAGGGTTCGCGCCGCCATGGGCTATGACCGGATCGATCTGTATGGATCCTCGTACGGCACGGTGGTCGCGCAACAGTATCTGCGCCGCTTTCCCAACAGGGTCCGCAGCGTCATTCTCGACGGAGTGGTGCCGCCCCAGCTGGCCCTGGGCGCCACGAGTGCGCTCGACGCCCAGGCCGCGCTATCCGGCATCTTTTCCCGCTGCGTGCGCCAGCCGACCTGCCAGATGCGCTTCGGCGATCCGGCGACGGCCTACCGCCGGATACGCGAGCAGCTCGAGGCTCATCCCGTGTGGGTCGATCTGACCGACCCGACGAGCGGCGAGCCGTACCGCCTGCAGTTCACGTCCTATCATCTGGCGATGGTCCTGCGTCTCGCGAGCTACACACCGGAGCTCGCGGCGCTCTTGCCCCTGGACCTGCACGAGGCCGGCGCATCCGGCGATTTCACGCCGCTTGCGGGGCAGTTTCTTCTGATGGACCGCGTGTATGGGGATGCGATCGCCGAGGGCATGAACGACACCGTGGTCTGCTCCGAGGACGTGCCCTTCTATCACATCGACGCGCAGCAGCGCGCCGCGCTCGCCAACACCTTTCTCGGCACCTCGCAGCTCGATGGACTGGAGGCGATCTGCGGCGTCTGGCCGCGCGGACCGGTCGATCCCGACTTCCACCAGCCCTTGCACGCGGACGTCCCGGCGCTGCTCCTTTCGGGCAGTAACGATCCGATCACGCCGCCGCGCTACGCCGCGGAGGCTGCTCGCGGATTCGCCCACAGCCTCAGCCTGGTGGTGGCCGGCTTCGCGCATGGCCAGCTCACCGACCCCTGCATGGCAGGCGTGATGGCGCAGTTCGTGCGCCGCGCCTCGGTTGCCGGCCTCGACACCGGCTGCACCCGCAATCTCGCGCCCATGCCCTTCTTCCTGACGCGCAACGGGCCGACGCCTTGATCGAAGCCGAGGGGCTCAGCAAGCGATTCGGCAACATCACGGCGCTGAGCTCCGTGAGCCTGCGCGCACTCGACGGCCGCATCACCGGACTCCTCGGGCCCAATGGTGCCGGCAAGTCGACGACATTGCGCATTCTCTACACCGTGCTGCCACCGGATTGCGGCGATGCGCGGATCGACGGCGTCAGCGCTGTTGGCGAGCCGCTAGCCGCCCGCCGCCGCATGGGTGTCCTGCCTCACGGCGCGGGTCTGTATCCCAACCTGACCGCACGGGAGAATGTCCTCTACTTCGGTGCGCTCCACGGCCTGGCGCGCGCCGAGCGGCGCACCCGCGCCGCGCAGCTGATCCGGCAGCTCGACATGGATGAGTTCGCCGACCGGCCGGCGCGGGGATTCTCACAGGGACAGAGGATCAAGACCGCGCTGGCGCGCGCGCTGATCCATCGGCCGCGCAACATCCTGCTCGATGAGCCGACCAATGGCCTCGATGTCATGGCGGTGCGATCGCTGCGCGCGCTGCTGCAGCGCTTGCGCGATGAAGGCCATTGCATTCTCTTCTCCAGTCACGTGATGCAGGAGATCGCGGCGCTCTGCGATGAGGTGGTCGTCATCGCCCACGGCTGCGTGGCCGCCCAGGGCACACCGGCGGAGCTGCGCCGCCGCGCCGGGACCGAATCGCTGGAGGAGGCATTCGTGCGCCTCGTGGGAGCGGCCGGCGGCGCTCTCGAGGATGAGGAGGCGCAGCGATGATGGCCATCTGGCGGGTCTTCCTCAAGGAGGTCCGTGAGAACCTGCGCGATCGGCGCACCCTGATCTCCGCCCTGATCTTTGGCCCCCTATTCGGCCCCCTGCTGGTCGCGAGCGCGCTCTCGCTGAGCTTCCGCGGCGCCGGCGCTCAGAGCGATCGGCCACTGTACCTCACTGTCTCCCATGCGGAGCGCGCGCCGGATCTGGTGACGTATCTGCGCGAGTACGACGTCAGGATAAAGACGGTCGAAGTGGACCAGGCGGCGGCGCGGCGCGAGGTGGCGACGCACCGCGCCGAGGAAGTGCTCTTGGTGCCGGATGACTTCGGCTCGCGGCTCCAGGCCGGGCAGCCGTCGCCGCTGCTGTTGTTCGCCGACGAGTCCGAAACCCGCACCGCCGCGAGCATGGAGCGGATCGCCGCCATCATCAACCAGTACGGCGCGATCATCGCGCGTCTGCGGCTGGTCGCGCGCGGCCTGAACCCGATGCTCACCGTACCGATAGCGCTGCATCCGATCGACATATCGACACCGGCGGCCCGCTCGGCGCTGGCGCTGGGTGCGCTGGGTTATCTGGTACTGCTCACGATGCTCATGGGCGGCATGTATCTGGCGATCGACGCCACCGCCGGCGAGCGGGAGCGCGGCTCGCTGGAGCCGCTGCTCACCGTGCCCGTCCGCCGCGAGCACCTGATCTACGGCAAGATCCTGGCGGCGTGTGCTTTCATGACGCTGTCACTGGTGTTGACGGTCGCTGCCTTTGCCATCGTGCTGCGGTTCGTTGGCCTCGAGCGCTTCGGCATGAGCGCCGACTTCGGGCCGCGGGTAGCGGCGGGAATCGTGCTCGCCTGCCTGCCGCTCGTGCCGCTCGGCGCGGCACTCATGACCCTGGTGGCCGCCTTCACGCGAAGCTACCGCGAAGCGCAGACCTATGTCGGGCTGGTTCTGCTCGTGCCGACTCTGCCGCTCGTCTTCGCCGCCGTTCTCGGGCTGCAGCCGCGCGCGGCTCTCATGGCGATTCCTTCCCTCGGCCAGCAGTTCCTCATCCTCAGCCTGATCAGAATGCAGCCGCTGCCGGCGTTGTATGTGGCGCTCTCGGTCTGCTCGACGCTCGCGTGCGGGGCGCTGTTGGTCTTCGCCGCCGGCCGCCTCTATCGGCGCGAGGCGCTGCTCGGATGAGACGCAAGCAGCGCGTGCGCGTGCTGCTGCGCGAAGGCACGCGCTTCGACCTCGAAGCGGTTGTTCCAGTAGCCGCGGCGCAGCCACTCCAGCAGATACCGCCCGATGGTCAGGTCGCCTGTTTCCCATTGCCGCAGCACGTGGCAATACTCATGCAGCATGAGCCGCGGATCGTCGAAGAAGGCCTGCGCCGAGCCGCGCAGGTAGATGCGCCGCCGGCGGGTCGTGGCGATGGCACGGTGATGCAGCCGCGCGTAGAGTGAGTGCTCGATGATGAGCACCTCGGAGACTGACTCGTCCAGCACCGCCTCCAGAGCGGTGCGGAGTGCATGCGGGAGGGACACGGTGCGCCCGATCATGATGTCCGCGTGTAGAATGACAGCATGAGATTGCTCGCCGCCATCGCGCTTGCTGCCGCTTCCTCCTGGGCGATGGCCCAGCCCTCCCCGGCGTATCCGCCAGGGCCGCCGCAGCGCCCTGCCACCATACAGGTGACGGGTCGGGCCAAGGTGCCGCAGATTCCGGATCGAGTCTACATCGATATCGGCGTCACGACCCAGGCGCCGAAATCGGAGGTCGCCGCTGCGCGCAATGCCCGTCGGCTGTCGGCGGTTATCGCGGCGCTGAAGCACGCGGCGGGCTCCGGGGCGCAACTCACCACGACGGAATATTCCATCGCCCCCAACTACAATTATCCCAAGGATGGGGGTACACCCGCCGTTGTGGGGTACACCGTCAGCAACGTAGTCCGGGTCAGGCTGGACGACCTGCGCAAGATCGGCCCAGTGATCGACGCCGCGACCCAGGCTGGATCCAATGACGTGCGGGACATCAGCTTCGCGTTGCGTGATGAGCAGGCTCCCCGTAGCGAGGCCCTGCGTGAGGCCGCTCTGGCGGCGCGCCAGGATGCCGAGGCGCTGGCCGGTGCGCTCGGCGTGAGGATCGTGCGAGTTCTGTCCGTCAGCGAGGCGAGCCCTGCGGTGGGGCCCATTTACCCGCAGGCTCGGCAGTTTACCGCCAGGGTGGCGGCTGCGCCCGCCACCCCCGTCGCAGCAGGCACTATCGACATCAGCGCTACAGTCAGTCTCACGGTGGAAGTCGCCCCCGAGAAACGCTAGGCTGGTCCGCAGACCGAAAGCGAATGGGGTATGAAGGGTAAGTAACTTCGGAGGTGGACATGACCGCCGTGCGTCACCTGCTCGATCGCAAGGGTCGGGCTCTCTTCAGCATCGAGCCGGAGGACCCGGTGCTCGAGGCGATCCGGATGATGGCCGACCACCACGTCGGCGCCCTCCTCGTGATGCGCGGCGCCGAGCTCGCCGGCATCGTATCGGAGCGCGACTATGCCCGCAAAGTCGTGCTGCTTGGCCGCTCCTCGGCGGAGACGCCGGTGTGGCAGATCATGACCTCGCCGGTCATCACGGTCTCACTCCAGACGCCGGTACCGGACTGCATGCGCCTGATGACCGAGCGGCGCATCCGTCATCTACCGGTTGTGGAAGGCGGCAGCGTGGTCGGCATGATCTCCATCGGTGACCTGGTGAAGGCCGTCATCGAGGAGCAGCAGCAGACCATCGAGCAGCTGGAGAGCTACATCCATAGTTGATCGCTGCATTCGCCCACCGGGGACAGCAGGCTCGCCGCGCGGCGCCGCAGCGCTACTTGCGCCAGTAAGTCCTGGTGAACAGCACGATGACGCTGAAGATTTCCAGGCGGCCGAGCAGCATCGCCGCGGTGCAGATCCAGGTCTGCACCGGCGTCAGCGCATGCAGGTTCCAGGCACTCTGGCCGGGAAGGCCGAAAGCGGTGTTGTTGATGGAGGCGACCACTACGCGGAATGCCCAGTCGAAGCTCATCCCGGTGAGGAGCATTGCGAAGGTGAGCAGCGACACCATCATGAAGTAGAGGAAGATGAAGGCCAGCACCGCGTCCGCCGCCCGCTCCGGCACGGGCCGGCCGCCGACGCGCACCGGCGCCATGGCGCTGGGATGCACCAGGAGCTTCAGCTCCCGTCCGGCCTGCCGGGCCAACACCAGCGTACGGAACATCTTGATGCCGCTGCCGGTCGAGCCGGAGTTGCACACGATGCCGGACAGAAACAACATCCAGATGGGCACGAAAACCGGCCAGGTGGTGAATCCAGCGGGACCCACCGTCACCCAGCCCGTGGTGGTCGCCAGCGACACTACGTTGAAGGCGGCGTAGCGCAGCGCAGCGCCGAACGTCGGATAGACTCCGTGCCATGTCAGTAGTCCCGCGACGAACACCACGCTCGCCGCGACGAGAACCGCTGCAGCCTTGACCTCCGGATCGTGACGATAGGGCTTCAGAGACAACCGCCGCAGTGCGACGAAGTGCCGCGCGAAGTTCAGCGAGGCGATCAGCATCAGGACGATCAGCACCAGCTCGATGGCCGCCGAGTGGAAGTAGCTTATGCCGGCATCGTGCGTCGAGAACCCACCGAGAGCGACGGCGGAGAACGCATGGCAGACCGCATCGAACCACGTCATGCCGCAGAGCCGCAGGGCCAGAACGCCGCTCAGGGTGAGCAGCGCGTACACCAGCCAGAGCGAGCGCGCGGTCTCCGTGATGCGCGGTGCGAGCTTCTCGTCCTTGACGGGGCCCGGGGCGTGGGCCTTGGACAGTTGCATGCCGCCCACCCCGAGAAGCGGCATGACGGCGACCGCCACCACGATCACGGCGAGCCCCCCCAGCCAGATGAGCGAATGCCGCCAGAAGAGGATCGAGGGCGCCAGTGAATCGAGTCCATCGAGCACGGTCGAGCCGGTGGTGGTGAGTCCCGACATCGCCTCGAAGAAAGCGCGGGTGAAGGTCAGTCCCGGCACGGTGAAGAGCAGCGGCAGTGTCGCGGAGCCGGCGAGAAGGATCCAGCCGAGCGTCACCAGGAGGAAGCCGTCGCGCGGCTTGAGCTCCCGGCGGTAGCGCAGCGTTGCCACCGCGAGCGTCGCGCCGGCGGCAACCGTGATGGCCGCCGCGAGCAGAAAACGAGTCCAGAGCCCGTCGCCGGTCGCGAGCGAGCAGCCGATCGGCAGGATGTAGGCAAGCCCGAAGGCGGCGAGGATGATCCCGAGGAGGTGCGCGATACCGAGCAAGTCGAACCGCCTTGTTTAAGGCGCTGGATCCGGGCGTCGTGCCCGACCCAGCGCTGCTTTGGGCAGCGCCGAAGCGGCTAAGCGTCGTTTTTGCCCAAAGCTCCGCCACCTGCGGCGGCGGGGCACATCCTTGTGCCTGGATTTGCACTCTTGCCGCTTCATCATCTGGAGCTCAGGGGCGCATCGCGCGCACGAACAGCCGCTCCACCGCCTCGATGTGGCGGCGGTCGGAGAGGAAGAGGATCAAGTGATCGCCCGACTGCACGTAGGTGTCGTGATGCGCCATGATCACCTGCTCGCCGCGCACTATGGCACCGATGGAGGAGCCCTCCGGCAGCGGGATCTCGCACACCGTCCTGCCGACGACGCGCGAGCTCTGCTCATCACCATGCACGATGGCCTCGATGGCTTCGGCGGCTCCGCGGCGCAGGGAGTGCACACGCACCACCTCGCCGCGGCGTACGTGCGCGAGCAGCGATCCGATGGTGATGCTTTGCGGCGAAATGGCCACATCGATGCTGCCGCTCTCGATCAGGTCGGCGTAGGAGGGCTTGTTGATCAGCGCCATCACCTTGTGCGCGCCCAGGCGCTTGGCGAGCATCGCCGAGAGAATGTTGGCCTCCTCGGAGTTGGTGAGTGCCACGAACACATCGGTGCTGTCGATGTTCTCCTCTATCAGCAGCTCCTCGTCCGCGGCGTCACCGGCGAGCACGATCGTGTTCTCGAGCTGCTCCGACACCCGCCGGGCGCGGTGCGCATCGCGCTCGATGAGCTTCACCTGGCTGGTCTTCTCGAGCGCGCGGGCGAGCCGGTAGCCGATGTTGCCGCCGCCCGCGATGACCACGCGGCGCACGCGCGAGCTCTCCTTGCGCAGCTCGCCGATCACCCGCCGGATGTCATCGCTGGCTGCGAGGAAGAACACCTCGTCGCCTTCCTCGATCACCGTGCCGCCCTCCGGCGGTATGCTGCGGCCGCGGCGGTAGATGGCCACCACCCGGGCCTCCATGCGGGCCAGGTGCTCCGGCAGCTCCCGCAGGCAATGGCCCACCAGCAGGCCGCCGCAAACGGCGCGCACGCCGACCAGGCGCACCTTGCCGGCGGCGAAGTCGAGAACCTGCAGCGCGCCCGGATGGCGGATCAGCCGCTCGATGTATTCCGTGACCAGCTGCTCCGGGCTGATGAACACATCGACGGCGATCGCCTGCTCGCTGAAGAGCTCCGGCCGCTGGGTGTACTCCGCCGAGCGGATGCGGGCGATCTTGGTCGGCGTGCGGAACAGCGTGAACGCCACCTCGCATGCCATCATGTTGACCTCATCGCTGTTGGTGAGCGCGACGATGATCTCCGCCTCGGCCGCGCCGGCGGCCTCGAGGACCGGCGGATGGGCGGCATTGCCCGCCACCGTATGGATGTCGAGACGATCCTGCAGGTCGCGCAGCACATCCTCGTTGAGGTCGACCACCGTGACTTCGTTGGCTTCCTCCCGCGAGAGGTGCCGGGCGACGGTGCGGCCGACCTGCCCGGCGCCGAGGATGAGGATCTTCAATGCCGGATCCAGCGCTTCAACATGGTTCCAGATTGGCGTACTGCGCCATGAGCCATTTCGTGCCCTGCTGCTCGAAGCTCACCTGCACCCTGGCGTGCTGGCCGCTGCCTTCGACGTTCAACACCACGCCTTCGCCGAACTTGCCGTGACGCACCCGCGCCCCGAGGCGCATCCCCGGCGGCGGTGGCTCCTCGGCGCGGAATCTGAAGGGCGCAGGCTGCGGCTGCTCGCGCCGCGGCGCCGTCATGGCGCGGCTGACATGCAGGCGCGGCCGCACCTCGGCGACGATCTCCCCCGGCAGCTCCTTGATGAAGCGCGAGGGCGCTGGATGAGTGTCCATGCCGTGCAGACGGCGCTGCTCGGCGTAGCTCAGATACAGATGCTGCATCGCGCGCGTCATGCCGACGTAGCAGAGGCGGCGCTCTTCCTCCAGCGCCTCGAGATCGGACATGCAGCGGTTGTGGGGGAAGAGCCCTTCCTCCATGCCGCAGAGGAACACGTACTTGAATTCCAGGCCCTTTGCCATGTGCAGGGTCATCATCTGCACGCTGTCCTCGCCGGCATCCGACTGTCTCTCGCCGGACTCGAGCGCCGCATGCGCCAGGAAGGCTTGCAGCGGCGGCAGCTCGAGGTCGGTGCTCTCGCTGGCGAAGCTGCGGGCAGCGCTGACGAGCTCGGCGAGGTTCTCGAGCCGGGCCTCGTTGCGCGCCGCCTCGCCGCGCGCCGCTTCCTGACTCGGCTTCTCCCGGCCGTGATGCTCGATCAGCCGGCTCTCCTGCAGCACGCGGTCGATCTGCTCGTGCAGCGCGAGGCCAGCGGTCTGCGCCGCGAGGCGGTCGATGAGCTCCTGGAAGGCGCGCAATGCGTTCGCGCTCCTGCCCCCCTGCTGTGCCTCGCTGCGCGCGGCCGCCGCTCTCCAGAGAGAAATGCGGGCGCTCTTTGCCTCCTCGCGCAAGATCTCCACGGTACGATCGCCGATGCCGCGCGTGGGGACGTTCACCACCCGCTCGAAGGCGCCGTCGTCATCCCGGTTCATGAGGAGCCGCAGATATGCCAGCGCGTCCTTGATCTCGGCGCGCTCGAAGAACTTCAGCCCGCCATAGACCTTGTACGGGATCCGCGCCGCAATGAAAGCTTCCTCGAACGCGCGCGACTGGGCGTTGGATCGATACAGCACCGCGATGTCGCTGCGCCGGTTGTCGGAGGCGACGTAATCGGCGATGCGCCGCGCGACGAATTCCGCCTCATCACGCTCGTTGAAGGCCGCATAGAGCTGCAGGGGCAGGCCGGGCTCGCCGTTGGTCCACAGCGTCTTGCCGAGGCGGCCGGAGTTGTGCGCGATGAGCGCATTGGCGGCCGCGAGAATGGCGGCAGTGGAGCGATAGTTCTGCTCCAGCCGGTAGAGCGCCGCGCTGGGGTAATCCCGGCGAAACTGCTGCAGGTTCTCCACGCGCGCGCCGCGCCAGCGGTAGATCGACTGGTCGTCGTCGCCCACCACGAAGGGGTGCCCATCGGGGCCGGCAATGAGCCCGAGCCACGCGTACTGGATGGAGTTGGTGTCCTGGAACTCGTCCACCAGCACGTGCCGGAAACGCTGGCGGTAATGCGCCAGGAGCTCCGGACGGTCGCGCCAGAGCTCGTAGGCGCGCAGGAGCAGCTCCGCGAAGTCGACCACACCGGCGCGGGCGCAGGCCTCCTCGTAGAGGCCGTAGAGACGGATCATCTGCGCGCGGGTGGGATCGTTGCCGGCCTTCAGGTCCTTCGGCCGGCGCCCCTCGTCCTTGTTCGAGTTGATGAACCATGTGATCTCACGCGGCTCCCAGCGCGACTCGTCGAGGTCATTCGCCTTGATGATCCGCTTGACCAGGCGCTGCTGGTCGTCGGAGTCGAGGATCTGGAAGCCTTGCGTGAGCCCGGCCTCGCGCCAGTGCAGCCGCAGCAGCCGGTGCGCGATGCCATGGAAGGTCCCGATCCAGAGCACGCCCGGCGGGGCACCGAGGAGCTGCTCCACCCGGCCCCGCATCTCGCCGGCGGCCTTGTTGGTGAAAGTGACCGCCAGGACGGAGTAAGGGGAGGCATGCTCCACCTGGATCAGCCAGGCGATGCGGTGCGTCAGCACGCGGGTCTTGCCGCTGCCGGCGCCCGCCAGCACGAGCACCGGCACGAGCGGTGCGGATACCGCGGCGCGCTGCGCTTCGTTCAGGGGGTTGAGGATGGCATCGAGGTACATCAGGCGCGCATTTTACGGCATGCGGACTTCCCGCACCTCCGTCGTGAACCTGACCAGGGCGACGACGAAGCTGAGCAGCACAGGCCCGATCACCAGCCCCAGCACGCCGAAGGCCGAAACGCCGCCCACCGCGCCGACGAATACCGCCAGGGTAGAAACGTGAGCGCGGTGCGCAGTGAGGAGCGGGCGCGCCACGTTTTCCACCACCGCGAGGAGGGCGCCCCAGAAAGCCAGGAAGACCGCCGCGACCCAGTGGCCGCCAACCGCCAGATAGAGGACCGCGGGCACCAGCACCACGGCCGCTCCGGCCGGCAGCAGGGCCGCGATCGTCGCCACTACGCCGAAGACGACCGGAGAAGGCAGACCGGCCAGTGCGAATCCCACGGCGACGAAGATGCCCTGAATGAGCGCGGTCGCGGTCGACCCGAACACCACCGCGCGCGTCACCTGCGCCAGGTAGTCGAGCAGCCGCTCGCGGCGCGCGGCCTCGAGCGGAATCAGCCGCTCCAGATGCTCGAGCATCGCCCGCCCGTCCCGCAGCAGGAAGAAGAGCAGGAAGAGCATCATGAAGAAGCCGACCACGGTGCCGAAGACGCCGAGCGCGAGAGTGCCGCCCGCGGTCGCGGCGGATTTCAGCACGGTCTGCATCGAGCCCGTGACCCATCCCTGAAGCTGCGCCGCACTCACCGGAAAGTTGGCGCTCGACCAACGCAGCAGACTGCCGAGCAGCGGATAACTCTCCAGCTTTGCGAGCAGCTGCGGATAGCCGAGAAAGCTCTGTCCGCGCAAATAGCCGATCAGGCTCGCGACCTGCCCGGCGAACACCACCCCGAGAACCGAAAGCG
>DASYGA010000190.1:0-12638 GCA_036000265.1 Steroidobacteraceae bacterium
CGAGTGCGCCCGCCATGACTCCCGCAGCACCACATCGACGAGCGCCGCACGGTCGTGCACCAGCGCCTCGACCGGCTCATCGGCGAGAAAACGGGCTTTCAGGTCCTCATGGGCCTGGCGAAGCAGCTCCCGCCATGCGGCGGGCGAGCTCTGCGCCTCGGCGAGCAGCGCCGGGAGGCGCTGCAGCCACGGCCAGCCGCGATCGGCGGGCGGGGTGGGTAACGCTTCCTCCAGCAGATCGACCTCCCCGGCGGCCATCATCGCGGCTCAGTGTGCCCGCCGGTCGGCGGATCCCAGCGTGAGCACCTCGTGACCCTGATCGGTAACCAACACCGTGTGCTCCCACTGGGCCGAGAGCGAGTGATCCTTGGTGATTACCGTCCATCCGTCCGGCAGGAGGCGCACGTGGCGCTTGCCGGCGTTGACCATCGGCTCCACGGTGAACGTCATCCCGGTCTTCAGCTCCAGCCCGGTGCCCGGCTCCCCGTAATGCAGCACCTGCGGGTCCTCGTGATAAATCCGCCCGATCCCGTGGCCGCAGTACTCGCGCACCACGGAATAATTGTTCTGCTCCACGAAGATCTGGATGGCGTGACCGATGTCGCCGAGCCGTGCGCCGGGGCGCACGGTCTCGATGCCCCGCCACATGGCTGCGAAGCAGGTCTCGGCGAGCCGCTGCGCATGCGGAGGCGCCTTGCCCACGAAGTACATGCGGCTGGTATCGCCGTGAAAGCCGTCCCGAATCACGGTGACGTCTATGTTGACGATGTCCCCCACCTTCAGGCGCTTGTCGTTCGGGATGCCGTGGCAGACGACGTGGTTGACCGACGTGCAAATGGTCTTCGGGAACCCGCGGTAGTTCACGTTTGCCGGCACTGCCTTCTGCACCTTGACGATGTAATCGTTGCAGATGCGGTCGAGCTCTTCCGTGGTCACCCCCGGCACCACGTACTCGCCAATCATGTCGAGCACATCCGCGGCCAGGCGCCCGGCGATGCGCATTTTCTCCTGCTCTTCTGGGGTTTTGATGGTCACGTGCATGGTGTCTCGATTCATGGTATAAAGCGCGGCCTTTTTTGGCAATTCTCGACGTTTAATACACCACACGCGTATCGATAAACCCGCCAGCTGGGTGCTCTTGAAGCGAGCTTCAAGGGTGGCTGCGGGGATGCGCGGAGGCTCAACCCAAACAGGAGATTCTCCATGTCCGGCGTGTCCATGCGACAGATGCTGGAAGCGGGTGTCCATTTTGGACATCAGACCCGCTTCTGGAACCCGAAGATGGCGCCTTTCATCTTCGGCGAGCGTAACAAGATCCACATCATCAATCTCGAGAAGACGCAGCCGCTCTACGCGGAGGCGGCTCACTTCATCAGGGGCGTGGTGGCCGACGGCGGCACGGTGCTGTTCGTAGGCACCAAGCGCTCCGCCCGCGAGGCCATGCAGAAAGAGGCCGCGCGCGCCAGCCAGCCCTATGTCAACCAGCGGTGGCTCGGGGGCATGCTGACGAACTTCAAGACGATCCGCCAGTCGATCAAGCGGCTGAGCGAGATCACCGACCTTGCCGCCTCGGGCGCGCTCGATAAGCGCGGCAAGAAGGAGGCGACCCAGCTTCGCCGCGAGATGGATAAGCTGGAAAGGAGCCTTGGCGGCATCAAGCACATGGATTCGCTGCCGGACGTGCTCTTCGTGGTCGATGTCGGGCACGAGAAGATCGCCGTCGACGAGGCGCGCAAGCTCGGTATTCCCGTGGTGGCGATCGTCGATACCAATTGCTCCCCGGACGGTATCGACTACGTGGTCCCGGGCAATGATGATGCCATGCGGGCCATTCAGCTCTACGCCGCCGGCGTCGCGGACGCCGTGCTCGAGGGCAAGGAGGCCGTACCCGCGGTAGCCGTGGGCGAGGACGAGTTCGTGGAGCTCGATGAGGCCGGCAATCCGCGCCGCAAGTCCGCGCGGGGCCGGCAACGGCCTGCCGCCACGGTACGCAGCAAGAAGGCTCCCCCGCGGCGCCGCCCCGCACCGGCCAATGCGCCGGCAGTGGTCGGGGCTGCTGCTCCCGAGGAAGTCCCGGCCGAAGAGGATGATCTCGAGGTCGAGGCGGTGGCGGAGGTGGTCGCGTCCGGTGGCACCGGCGAGAAGGCCGGCGTTGCCGCACGGCGCCCGGGCGGCAGTGGCCTCGGCCGGCGCAAGGGGCGCAGCGGGACATCGGACTGACGGAATCACGATTCATGAGCATCACAGCAGAGACGGTCAAGCAGCTTCGCGAGCGCACCGGCGCAGGCATGATGGAGTGCAAGAAAGCCCTGGTGGAGACCGGCGGCGACCTCGATGCGGCGGCGGAGCTCATGCGCAAGCAGGGCCTGGCCAAGGCCGACAAGAAAGCGGCGCGCATAGCGGCCGAGGGCGTCATCGCCGTGGAGCGCTCCGCCGACGGCCTTGCGGCCGCAATGGTGGAAGTCAACTGCGAGACCGACTTCGTGGCAAGGGAACAGGACTTTCGCGCCTTCTCCAAGGCCGTCGCGGGCCGCGCCGTAACGGAGCGCCCGCAGACCCTCGAGGCGCTGCTGCAGGCGAAGCTCGATGGGGCGACCGTCGAGGAGCGCAGAAGGACACTGGTGGCGAAGATCGGCGAGAACATCGGCGTGCGGCGCTTCGCGGTGATCACCGCGCCGCAGCACCTTGGCGCCTATACCCATGGCACACGGATCGGGGCCGTGGTCGCGGTGAAGGGTGGTGATGCGCAGCTCGCGCATGACTTGGCGATGCACGTCGCTGCGAGCAACCCCCGGTATCTCTCCCCGCGGGAAGTGCCCGCCGAGGTCATGGCCAAGGAGCGTGAGATCCTGACCGAGCAGGCCCAAAAAGAGGGCCAAAAAGACGGCAAGGGTGGCGGCAAGCCGCCGGAGATCATAGCCAAGATGGTCGAGGGGCGCTTGCGCAAGTCCCTGGGGGAGATCACCCTTCTCGGCCAGCCGTTCGTCAAGGATCCAGAGACGACAGTGGAGAAGCTGCTGAAGGGCGCGAGCGCGCAGGTGGTCGCGTTCGAGCGCTTCGAGGTCGGTGCGGGCATCGAGAAGAAGCAGGAGGATTTCGTGGCGGAGGTCATGGCCCAGGTGAAGGGCTCCTCCTCACCGGCCAAGCACTGACAGCGCGACAGCCATTCACGAAAAAGCCCCGCATCCGCGGGGTTTTTTCCAATCGGAGTGACGAGAAGGCGTTTTGGGGCAAGGCATGACTGAAGACAATACCAAGGCTCGCTACTCCCGCATTCTCGTGAAGCTTTCGGGAGAGGCCCTCATGGGCAGCGGCGATTACGGCGTCGAGCCGGCCGTGCTCAAGCGCGTCGCCGGGGAGCTGCAGGATATCGTCGGCCTCGGCGTGCAGCTCGCGGTGGTCATCGGCGGCGGCAACATCTTTCGCGGTGCGGGACTGGCGCGCGCCGGCATGGACCGGGTGGCTGCCGACCACATGGGCATGCTCGCCACGGTGATGAACGCGCTCGCGATGCAGGATGCGCTGGAGAGCCTGGGCCTCTATGCGCGCGTGATGTCTGCCATCCGCATCAACGAGGTCTGCGAGGACTACATTCGCCGCCGCGCCATCCGCCACCTGGAGAAGGGGCGCGTGGTCATCTGCGCCGCCGGAACCGGCAATCCCTTCTTCACCACGGACACCGCCGCGGCGTTGCGGGCGATCGAGATCAACGCCGACCTGCTTCTCAAGGCAACCAAGGTGAACGGCGTCTACTCCGATGATCCGCTGCGCAACCCGGCCGCGGTGCACTATCCGCAGCTCACCTTCGACCGGGTGCTCACCGAGAAGCTCAACGTCATGGATGCGACCGCCATCGTGATGTGCCGCGACAACCATCTGCCGCTGCGGGTGTTCAATCTCAACAATGCCGGCGACCTGACGCGCATCGTGCGCGGCGCGGACGTGGGCACGACCGTCACCGAATAGGCTCGGCGCGGAGATCCAAACATGCTCGAAGACATCAAGAAAGACGCTCGTGAGCGCATGGCCAAGTGCGTGCAGACCTTCCAGGCGGACCTGAAGAAGCTGCGCACCGGACGGGCCCATCCGAGCCTGATCGAGCACCTGAAGGTGGATTACTACGGCTCCGAGGTACCGCTGCAGCAGGTGGCCAGCATTGCCGTCGAGGACGGACGCACCCTGGTGGTCTCCCCTTGGGAGAAGACCGTCGTGCAGGCGGTGGAGAAGGCCATCTTCAAGTCGGATCTGGGACTCACGCCGATGACCGCGGGCACGGTGATCCGCATTCCCATGCCGGCGCTCACCGAGGAGCGTCGCCGGGATATCACCAAGGTGCTGCGGCACGATGCGGAGGGCGCGCGTGTTGCGGTGCGCAACGTACGCCGCGACATCATGAACGACATCAAGGAGCTGCTGAAGGAGAAGATGATCACGCAGGACGATGAGCGGCGTGCGGAAGGGGAGATCCAGAAGCTCACCGACAAGCACGTGGCCGACATCGAGCAGCTTCTGGCAACCAAGGAAAAGGAAATCATGCAGGTTTGATGGACGCGCCCCGGCACATCGCGATCACGATGGATGGCAACGGCCGGTGGGCCGCGGCGCGCGGCTTGCCCCGTTCGGCTGGCCACAAGGCCGGCCTCACGCCGGTACGCCTTTGCGTCGAGGAGTGCAGCCGGCTGAAAGTCGAGGCGCTGACGCTGTTCGCCTTCTCGAGCGAGAACTGGTCGCGGCCGGCCGAGGAGGTGGCGAGCCTGATGGGGCTTTTCCTCGAGGCCGTCGATCGCGAGATCGCGGAGCTGCACCGCCAGCGAGTGCGCGTGCGTTTCATCGGCAACCGCCAGCGGCTCTCGGTCCGCCTGCAGGCGCAGATCGCCGCCGCGGAGCAGCACACTGCCGGCAACCCGGGCCTGAAGCTGCAGGTGGCCGTCAGCTATGGCGGACGCTGGGACATCGTGCAGGCCGCCCGCCAGCTGGCCGCGCAATGCGCGAGCGGGGCGTTGCGTGCCGCCGAGATCGACGAGGAGCGCTTCGCGGCGACGCTCGAGCTCGGTGGGTTGCCCGATGCGGACCTCCTGATCCGCACCGGCGGGGAGCGGCGGATCAGCAATTTCCTCCTCTGGAACATCGCCTACGCCGAGCTTTATTTCAGCGACCGTCTCTGGCCGGACTTCGACCGGACGGAGCTGTCGGCCGCGCTCGAGTTCTTCGCCGGCCGGGAGCGGCGCTTTGGCCTCACGGGCGGACAGCTGCCGCAGCCGGGACCTGCGCCCGCGCCCGCCGCGAAGTGATGAAAGCGCGAGGCCCGTGAGCGAGTCGCTGCGCAAACGAGTCGCCACCGCCGCCGTCCTGATCGCGCTGCTGCTCGTGGTGCTCTTCTGGCTGCCGGCGGTCGCGACGGTGGCGGTCCTCACGCTCGTGGTGCTCATGGGCGCGTGGGAATGGTCGGCCTTTCTCAAGTGGACGGATCTGCGGGCGCGGGGCGGCTTCGTCGTGCTCGTCAGCATCCTCCTGCCCCTCGCCTGGCTCGCCAGCCGCACTCAGGCCGGCCTCGAAGCGCTGCTCGGCGCCGCAGTGCTCTGGTGGCTGATCGCCCTCGCCTGGATCATAGCCGCGCCGCGGCGGGTGCGGCCCTGGTCCGCGGGGCTCGCGGGACTGCTCTCGCTGGTTCCGGCATGGCTCGCGCTGACGCGGCTCAGGCTCGACGCCGAGCTCGGCGCACAGTGGGTGCTGTTTGCGCTGCTGCTCGTCTGGATGGCCGACATCGGCGCCTATTTCTGCGGCCGCCGGTTCGGTCGGCGGCGCCTCGCCCCGGCGGTTTCACCCGGGAAAACCTGGGAGGGCGCATTCGGGGGGCTCGCCGCGAGCGGTGTCGTTGCCGTCATTGGCGGTGCCTGGTTCCGGCTCCCGCTCGGGCCGTTCCTGGCGCTGTGCCTGGCGGCGGTTGCCTTCTCCATCGTCGGGGATCTGACCGAAAGTCTGCTGAAGCGCTTCGCTGGAATGAAGGACAGCGGTACGCTCTTTCCGGGGCACGGCGGCGTGATGGACCGCATCGACAGCGTCACGGGCGCCGCGCCCGTGCTGCTTCTCGGCCTCACTTTTCTAGGAGTCTTGCCATGATCGGTGTGGTCGTCTTGGGTTCCACTGGCTCGGTCGGCGAGAGCACGCTCGATGTGCTCGCGCGGCATCCGGATCGCTTTCGCCTGGTGGCGCTGGGCGCCAATCGCAGTGTCGACAAGCTCGCCGGACAGATCCGGCGTTTTCGACCTGCCTATGCGGCCATGGCCGATGAGCGGGCTGCCCGCGAGCTCGTGAGCGTGCTCGGTACCGACGGACGCGGGACACGCGTCCTGGCAGGCCCCGAAGCGCTGACGGAGCTCGCGACGCTCCCTGAGGCCGAATGTGTCATGGCCGCCATAGTGGGCGCCGCCGGGCTGCGCTCGACGCTCGCCGCGGCGCGCGCCGGCAAGCGCCTGCTGCTCGCGAACAAGGAATCGCTCGTCATGTCAGGGCCGCTGCTCATGGATGCCGTGCGCTCGAGCGGCGCGACGCTTTTGCCCATCGACAGCGAGCACAACGCCATCTTCCAGTGCCTGCCGGCGGGCTCGCGCACCGGCGAAGCGCCGAGGGGCGTGCGCCGCATCCTCCTCACCGCCTCCGGCGGTCCGTTCCGCGACTGGGCGGCGGATGCCATGGCTGCGGCGACTCCCGAGGCGGCCTGCGCGCACCCGAACTGGGTGATGGGACGCAAGATCTCGGTCGACTCGGCGAGCCTGATGAACAAGGGACTCGAGCTCATCGAGGCCTGTTTTCTATTCGCGCTGCCGCCCGACCGGGTGGACATCGTCGTCCATCCGCAGAGCATCATCCACTCGCTGGTCGAGTACCTGGACGGATCGCTCCTCGCGCAGCTCGGCTCACCGGACATGCGCACTCCGATCGCCTGCGCACTGTCATGGCCCGATAGAATGGCCTCCGGTGTAGAATTCCTCGATCTGGTGAAGACCTCGCGGCTCGATTTCCGCGCCCCGGACCTGCAGAAATTCCGCTGCCTGGCGCTGGCGCAGTCGGCGGCACGGGCCGGCGGGCTGATTCCGGTCGCCCTGAACGCCGCCAACGAGGTCGCCGTCCATGCGTTTCTGGAGCGCCGATTGAACTTTCCCGGCATCGCCGCAGTCATTGAAGAAGTGGTCACACGGTGTCCCGCGGGGGCTATCGGCGGTCTGGAGGACGTACTGGCGGCCGACGCGGAAGCCAGGCGGCTTGCGTCCGAGCACATTGACGGTGGGTCGCGTGCGGCCCCTGGGGGGCGCTCGCTCGAGGGCGCGCGGGCATGAGCGTCATCTGGTACACACTGTGGTTCATCATCGCGGTCGGCCTCCTGGTCACCGTTCACGAGTTCGGCCACTACTGGGTCGCGCGGCGGCTCGGTTTCAAGGTACTGAGGTTCTCGATCGGCTTCGGCAAGCCGCTCATCTCCTGGCGCGTGGGCCCGGACCGCACGGAGCACTGGATCGCGCCCATCCCCCTCGGCGGCTATGTGAAGCTCCTCGACGAACGCGAAGGGCCGGTGTCGCCGGAAGACCTGCCGCGATCCTTCACGCGCAAGCACCCTTTCCAGCGCATCGTGGTGCTGCTCGCCGGCCCCGGCTTCAACATTCTCTTCGCCATCCTGGTGCTCGCCGGGATCATGTGCGTCAACGGCATCACCCAGGTGCTGCCGGTGGTGGGCGATGTGACGGCCGGCTCGATCGCGGCCAACGCCGGGTTGCGAACCGGCGATACCATCACTGCCATAGATGGCTCCGCCGTCAGCGAGCAGCAGGGCGTGGTCTTCGGGCTGCTCGATGCGATGAGCTCGAGCGGCGATGCGGATCTGACCGTGCGCGGCAGCAACGGGGCGACGCGCAGCATCGCTCTCGATGTCTCCAATCCGGAGACGCGCCGCCTGCTGACGGTCGACCCGCTCACGGGCCTCGGCTTTCAGTTCTGGGAGCCGCCCATTCCGGCGCGGCTCGGCCAGGTATTGCCCGACGGACCGGCGGCGCGCGCGGGCCTGCAAGAAGGCGACCGGGTGCTGTCGGTGGATGGCCGTCCGGTGAAGGATTGGAACGATCTCGTCGCGCAGGTGACTCCTCATCCGGGCGGCACGATCAGCCTGACGTACGCGCGCGACGGCACCACCCACACGGTGCAAGTGGAAGTCAGGAGCGTGGAGGCCGGCGGCAAGTACGTCGGCCGGATCGAGGCGGCGGGACCGAGCAACATCGTCTACCCGCCGAGCATGGTGCGGCACATCAGGCTCTCGCCCGTCACGGCCATCGGCCGCGCCGCCGAGCAGTCCTGGGACATGACGGCGCTGCAAGGGCGGCTTTTCTGGCGCATGATGCTCGGCCAGGTCTCACTCAAGAACCTGAGCGGGCCGGTGTCAATCGCGCAGTACGCCGGGCAGTCGGCAAGCGAAGGAGCGAGCGCATTCCTCTACTTCCTGGTCCTGATCTCCCTGTCGCTCGGATTTCTCAACCTGCTGCCCATTCCCATCCTCGACGGCGGCCAGATCGTATTTCAGCTGGTGGAGTGGGTGAAGGGCAGTCCCATGTCGGATCGGGCGCAGGCATTCGGCCAGCAGGTGGGGATCGCGCTGCTGATCCTGCTCATGGGGGTGGCGCTCTTCAACGATATCGCGCGCCAGTTCAGTTGATCTATTGAGCGAGCGCAGGACCCCCAGAGGTCCGCACATCCCGGCGCGGTACTGCCGCGGCGAGTGGGGTCGAATTACTTGATCGCTGCAACAGTTGGGGCCTGAGCGCTCCGAAAGTGATAAAGAAGTTGGGTATCAGAACATGAAGCCTCGCCTGCTGCTGCTGGCCTCGGTCGCGTTGGCCGTCCATTCCGCGATCGCGCTCGCGCAGGTCCCGATACAGTCTCCCGGCGCGGACTTCACCGTCGGCGACATCAAGGTGGAGGGCCTGCAACGCATCTCCGAGGGCACGGTATTCAATTACCTGCCGGTCAACATCGGCGATCACCTGACGCCGCAGCGGGTGCGCGAAGCCGTCCGCGCGCTCTATGCCACCGGGTTCTTTCGCGACGTGGAGCTGCGCCGCCAGGGCAATACCCTCGTCGTCGTGGTGCTCGAGCGTCCCTCGATCGAGAGCTTCACGATCACCGGCAACAAGGACATCAAGACGGAGGATCTGCAGAAGTCGCTGCGCAACGTCGGACTCGCTCCGGGCAAGGTCTTCGATCGCTCGGTGCTGGAGGACGTCACGCAGTACCTCACCGACCAGTACTACAGCCGCGGCAAATACGGCGTCGGGATCGACACCAAGGTCACGCCGGACAGCGGCAATCGGGTGAAGATCGCGATCAAGATCCGCGAGGGCGATCGGGCGGTGATCCGCTCGATCAACATCGTGGGCGATACCAGGTTCAAGCAGAAGCAGATCCTGCAGACTTTCCAGCTGAAGACGCCCAACTGGCTCTCCTGGTACCGGCAGGACGACCGCTACTCGCGCGAGACGCTGCAGGGAGATCTCGAGCGGCTGCGCGATTACTACATGGACCGTGGCTACGCCAATTTCCAGATCAACGCCACCCAGGTACAGATCACGCCCGAGAAGAACGACATCTTCATCGATGTCGACATCACCCAGGGCGAGGTCTACAAGATCTCGGAGGTCAAGCTCGCGGGCATCTTCGTCGTGCCCAAGCCCGAGCTGCAGCAGCTGGTGGAGATCCACCCGGGGGAGACCTTCAACAGGAAGCTGATCACCTCGACCCAGAAGCTGATCCAGGACCGCCTGGGCGAGGACGGCTACGCCTTCGCGAAGGTCGACCCGGTGCCGACACCGGACGACAAGAACCACACCGTCTCGCTCACCTTCTTCATCGACCCGGGCAACCGTGTCTACGTGCGCAACATCACCTTCTCCGGCGAGACAGCGATCAACGATGTGGTGCTGCGCCGCGAGCTGCGCCAGCTGGAGGGCGGTTGGCTCTCCAACGTGGCGCTCGAGCGCTCCAAGCAGCGCATCCAGAAGCTGCCGTACGTCAAGGACGTGAGCTACACGACGACACCGGTGACCGCATCGCCGGACCAGGTGGACGTCGATTACAAGATCAAGCAGGGACCGGCGGCCCAGCTGTCCGGCGGCATCGGCTATTCGGCGACCTACAAGCTGATGCTGAATGCAAACTACGCGGACGCCGACTTCCTCGGCACCGGCAACCGCTTCGCGGTGGACCTCGAGGGCGGAGCCTACAACAAGGTGTACACCGTCCAGTACACCAATCCCTATCTCACCATGAACGGGGTCGGGCAGACGCTGTCGGTGAGCTACCGCGATGTCACGCAGTTCGTCTCCTCCTCGTCCAATTTCTCCTCGAAGACCCTCAGTCTCGGGCCGACCTGGAGCTACCCGATCTCGGAGTTCCAGTACCTCACCTTCGGCGCTGCCTTCGAGAGCTCGCAGCTGCTCACCACTTCCTTCAGCAGTGCCCAGCAGGCACAGGAGTGGGTGCAGCAGAACGGCAACCATTACAGCCGGCTGGTGCACGAGGACTACAGCAACAACGCTTTCGAGCTCTACGGCACCGACTTCAAGGACGTGCTCGTGGTTGCGGGCTGGGGCCTCGACACCCGCAATCGCTCGCTGTTCGCCGACCGGGGCAATCGCACGGCCATCAACTATCGCATCACCGCCCCGGGAAGCTCGGTGAAGTACTGGATGGCCAACTTCATGTTCCAGCAGTACGTACCCATCTGGGGCCACTGGCTCACCCTCTCGCTGATGGAAGACGTCGACTACGGGGCGCCGCTGGGCAAGACCACCGCCATCCCGCCCTACCAGCAGCTCTTCGGCGGCGGCCCGGACTCGGTGCGGGGCTTCCGCGAGGACTGGCTCGGGCCGCGCGACAACTTCGGCAATCCATACGGCGGCAACTTCCGGGTCACCAGCCAGAACGAGATCATCCTGCCCATGCCGGAGAAGTGGCGGGAGAACGCGCGGGTGAGCCTGTTCTTCGACGTCGGCAACGTCTTTTATTCGGGCAACAAGATCCAGTTCTACGGTCCGGACGGGGTGACCCCGGCCACCTACCACTTCAACGGCTGGAACAGCCTGAAGCGCTCGACCGGGCTTGCGGTCGAATGGCTGGCGCCGCTCGGACTTTTCCGGTTCAGTTTCGGCGTGCCGCTCAATTCGAAGCACGGCACGATCACCACCTGGGGGGATCAGACCGAGGGCTTCCAGTTCTCCATCGGGCAGGCGTTCTAGTTGATGCGCTGGATCCGGGCTCCTGCCCGGCCCAGCGCGCGTTGAGCCAAAAAGCGTCGTTTTTGGCTCAACGTCCGCCACCTGGGGCGGCGGGGTACATCCCTATACCTGAGCTATTGGTGGGGAATGCTATTATTATCGGCTTGGCTGCCATAAGCGGCCTCCCAATCACATCGAGGTGGTTTCAGTGAAGCGCTTGATCGGGTTGAGCTCCAGGGTTCTCAGGGTCGCCCCGGGCGTTCTCGCCGTCATTCTGGCCTTTGCGCTGGCCGGGACGGGCGCGGCGCAGGCGCAGGCGGCCGGGCTCAGGATCGCGGTGGTGAATTACGGCCAACTGCTGCAGGAATCGCCGCAGGCGCAGTCCGCCGTGGCCGCCCTGCGCGCCGAATTTGCGCCCAAGCAGCACAGCCTGCAGACCGAGGCCGCCCAGCTGAAAGCCAAGGAGGACACGCTGAAGAAGAACGAGGCGACCATGACGCAGGATCAGCGCGATCAGGCGCAGGTCGAGTTGCGCGAGCGCTATCAGGATCTCGCGCGCAAGCAGACCGAGATCCAGGATGACGTGAACACGCGGCGCAACGAGCTCATGTCGCAGCTGCAGCACACGCTGCAGCAGGTCGTGCAGAGCTACGCCAAGCAGCAGCGGTTCGACCTCGTCCTGGCCGACGGCTTCATCTATGCCGACTCGGCGCTCGATATCACGCCCGCGATTCTCAGTGCGCTGAAATCGCAGGCCGGTCACCGCGCTCCGGCCCGCCACAAGTAAGCGGAGCACCGCGCGGGCGCGGCGGCTCGTCCTTCCCATGGGCATCTCACTCGGGGAGCTCGCGGTTCGTTTCGGCTGCGAGTTGCGTGGCGGAAATCCCGAGGCGAGGGTGGACCACGTGGCTACGCTGGCTGATGCGGACGCGCACTCCCTTGCCTTTCTCGCCAATCCGCACTATCGCCAGCAGCTTGCGACCACCGGGGCGGCAGCAGTGGTGCTGGACGCCGGCAGCGCCGCGGATTGCCCAACCGCCGCACTCGTTTGCGATAACCCACATGCCACCTACGCGCGCATGGCTGCCGTCCTGCACCCGCATCCTGCGGCGCCGCCGGGAGTACATCCATCGGCGGTGATCGCGCCGGGTGCGCGGGTCGATCCCACCGCGCATGTCGGTGCGCTCAGCGTGATTGCCGAGGGCGCCGTCATAGGGGCACGTGCGTTCGTGGGACCGCAATGCCAGATCGACGAAGGGGCTACCGTTGGCGAGGACTCGCGCCTCGTTGGACGGGTGACGCTATGTCGCCGGGTGCAGATTGGCGCCCGAGTCGTGATTCAGCCGGGGGCCGTGATCGGCGGCGACGGCTTCGGGTTTG
>DASYGA010000196.1:0-13432 GCA_036000265.1 Steroidobacteraceae bacterium
CCGCGGGAAATGCGCTCGATGATAGCGCGAGTTGCTAAAAAAGAAAATTATTCCCAAAACAGCCAAACGCATGCATACTCCGCGCCCGCACTGTGGCTTGATCCTCGCGGGTGGTTGCGCCCCATGCCCGACTGCGGGCCAGGAGGCGCGGCCCTGAACGAGCATTGCCGGGACGAAGAAGCGCGATGACCAACGTACGTATTGCCGTAGGTCCCCATAGCTTACGGGCGAAGCTCGAGACGGCTTTGGCTCCGGCCACCTGCGAGTATTTCCGCAAGCTGCTGCCGTATGAGAGCAGGATCATTCACGCTCGCTGGAGCGGAGAAGCCTGCTGGATTCCGCTGGGCGACCGGGCATTGGAATTTCCCGTGGAGAATGCCACCAGCTACCCGGCGCCAGGCCAGCTCATCCTCTACCCGGGCGGATTTAGCGAGGCGGAGCTTCTGCTCGCCTATGGAGCCGTGCGATTCGCCAGCAAGCTCGGCCAGCTTGCGGGGAATCACTTCATGACGATAACCGAAGGCCTGGAGGCGTTGCCGCTGATCGGCCGCCTCGTGCTTTGGCAGGGCGCGCAGGACATCTCGGTCGACCTGTCATGAACGGGCCTAACGACCACGTAATAGTCACCGCTGGCGATCGCGCTTTGCTTCGGATCGCTTCTGCGGTAGCGACGCTGCGGGCACGCCCGGTGCACGGCCGGAATTATTTCGCCGCGAGGCGCCGTTTCGGCTGGTGCCGCACTGACGGTGGTGCCGGCGACATCGCAGGCCGCTGCGGGGCGGAAGAGACGGCATTCCTCTCCAAAACAGCGATGACTTGTGACTCCTCACCAGCGCAGATGGTCAGTAGCCGGCATCGCTCGTTGCCGACGGCCACATAGCCGTGCGCCGTTCCACTGTCAAAATAGATACCTTCACCTGCCTCGAGTCTCACCGGCGCATAAAGCTCGGTATGGATCTCGAGTGTCCCTTCCAGCACGTACGTGAACTCCTCCCCGCTATGCCGACTCAATTCTCCGAACTCCTCAATCGAGCGGGCGAAGACCTCGCTGATGATCGGCACGAATCTCTTGTTGAGCAAATCGGCGGCGAGGAACCTGCTCCGATAGGCATGTGTTTCCATGACGCGGCCGTCGGCCTTGCGTACGATGCTGCGGCGGCCCGTGGCGGCGGCAGGCAGCGAAGCGGCTGTCTCTTCGGCAAAGAAGACTCCGATATCGACATCCATTCCTTTGCTGAGCCGCGCCATCTTCTCGTAGTTCAGTCCCACCTTGCTGTTTTCCATATTCGACAGCGTCGAGACCGGAAATCCCGTCCTGGCGGCGACATCCGCCAGGCGCCATCCCTTCTTGAGTCGCAGCGCTCTGAGGATCGGTCCGGGCTTGGCGAACTTGCCGCTCTCGCTCGTTGAGTTCTTGCTCAAATTGCACGCCTATTTGACAGCTCTTTCGGCGCCTGACGTGGCGCACTGCGACCTTCATCGCTGCGGCCGACCAAAGCGGCGCCGAACCATGGGCAATCCCCGGCTGGGTCGAAATGATACCAAATCGCATTGTGGTAAATCGAAACAATCCAATTAGCTGAAAATGGAGAACGTGCCAACCTCATGAGTGATCATTCGTGCGATTTCCTGGTGATCGGCTGTGGCATCGCGGGAGCGGCCATCGCTTCGCACCTCTCTTTGCACGCCAGCGTACGTGTGCTCGAGATGGAGGATCAGCCCGGATACCATTCCACCGGCCGGTCGGCAGCGCTCTTTTCCGAGAATTACGGCAACTCGACCATTCGCGCGCTCTCGCGAGCGAGCCGGGACTTTTTGCGCTCGCCGCCGCCGGGCTTTTGCGCTGTTCCGCTCTTGCGGCCGCGTATGGCGCTGATGTATGGGCGGTCCCATCAGCGGGCGGCCTTTGACGAGCTGCTCAAGAGCGGCTCGGCTGCGGGAGATCTCGAGTATGTGAGCCCGCAGGCCGCTCTCGAGCTCTCATGCGTCCTGCGGCCAGAGGGGCTGCTCGGCGGCCTCGTGGACCGCAATTGCGCCGATATCGAGGTGCATGAGCTCCACCGCGGATACATCAGAGCGCTGAAGCAGCGTGGTGGAGCCGTCGCACTCGGAAGTCAGGCTGTCCACCTGCGCCGGGACGCGGACAAATGGATCGTGGACTGCGGCGGTGAGAGCTATCGAGCGGGTGTCATCGTGAACGCCGCGGGCGCCTGGGCGGGCGAGGTGGCGAGGATGGCGGGCGCGCAGAAGATCGAGCTGGAACCGCGCAGGCGAACGGCAGTGCTCACGGACGCGCCGCCGGGCGTAACCCCAGACAAATGGCCTTTCATCGTGGACGTCGAGGAGCAATTCTATATGAAGCCCGATGCCGGGCTTCTTTTGTTCTCGCCCGCCGATGAGACGCCGGCCGCCCCGTGTGATGCCCAGCCGGAAGATCTCGACGTTGCAATTGCGGTGGATCGACTGCAATGCGAGACAACACTCGAGGTTCGCCACATTCGGCGCAAGTGGGCCGGATTGCGCTCATTCGTGGCGGATCGCTCGCCGGTCATCGGCTATGACCGCCTTCAGCCGGGATTCTTCTGGGTGGCAGCCTTGGGAGGATATGGCATCCAGACAGCGCCCGCCCTGAGCGCGCTGGCGGCGGCGCTGGTGTTGCATCGAGCCGAAGAGCAACTGGTCAGTATCGGCTTGAGCGTCGAGGATATCTCGCCGGCGAGACTCGCATGAGCATCGTGCGGAGTGACCAGCCGTGGCCTCAGTCTCCCGCCAACGTGATTTCTCATTTCCGAGAGAAGTTCATTTTTCGTTGACAACCAGGCTAAAAGTTGCTAATTCTGGAAATGACGGCGCTGATGGGGTGGCGGAGGCACGGATCGCGGTGTTTCCGCTCGCTGCTGCTCGATCCGGAGAGAACAAATCCATGACTGATCGCTCTCATGCCTCGTGTCGGTGGGCCCTTTCGGGGTGCTGCCTGGCTGTCACGCTCTCGATGACCGGGACCGTATTCGCAGCGCAGCCGGATCAGACGGGTGTCCTGCAAGAGGTCGTTGTGACCGCGCAGAAGCGAAGCCAGAACATCCAGGACGTGCCTGCCGCCGTGAGCTCGATCTCACCGCAAATGCTCGAATCGCTGCACGCCACCCAGCTCACCGATATCGGCAGCTATGTCCCGGGCCTGCAGATCAATTCCGGCGGGACGCCTGGGCAGACGACCATCAGCATCCGCGGCATCGCGCCTGTGGGCCCGGGCGCGACGGTGGCGACCTATATCGATGACACCCCGATCGGCAGCAGCTCTGCGTACGGCGGCGGCATTGCTTTCGCCCTCGATCTACTGCCCTACGACGTTGCGCGAATCGAGGTATTGCGCGGGCCTCAAGGCACTCTGTACGGCGCGAGCTCCATGGGTGGCCTGGTCAAGTACGTCCTCACGACTCCCTCGCTCGAGACGTTCCACGAGCGATTCGGCGGCGATCTCCTTGGCGTGTCCGGTGCCGGCAAAGTCGCCGGGGGAGGCAGGGTCACGATTACCGGACCGATCGTCACCGATAATATAGGCTTCACCGCCAGCTACGCCCGGGAAGTCACGCCGGGATTCATAGACAATGCCGTGTACGGCCTCGACGGTCAAAACAGAGTCGTCGAGCAGAGTGGAAGATTGGGTCTCCTGTGGCGACCGAGCGCCGCGTTTTCGGGCACGCTCAACGTGCTCTATCAGGGAACCGATGCGGGCGGGGATGCAAATGTCGCGATCGACCCGACGACGCTCCGACCCCTTTATGGAAGCCTCGACGACGACAACTTGACGCCGCAGCCCTTCCACAAGCAGATTCTTTACTACTCGCTCGGGCTCGAGTACCGGATGTCGTGGGCTCACTTGGTTTCGGCCACGAGCTACACCAATTCGGCAACCAGCCAGACACAGGATTCCTCGTATTCGTACGGTGTGGCATTCCCATTTTTCGGCGTGCCGGCGGGAGAATCGCAATACGCCTATATCCTGCATTTGAGGAAATATACGCAGGAGCTGCGGTTGGAATCGAATCCGGGAGCGAAGCTCGAATGGCTTGGCGGATTATTTGCGACCCGTGAGGATTCCTCGAACTACCAGTCGCCGAGCGCCCTCACGCTCGCCGGCGCCTCTATTCCCGGGCTCGACCCCCTGTTCGTCGGCAATCTGCCGTCCACCTACACGGAGTATGCGGGCTTCGGCGACCTCACATACCATTTCACGGATGAATTATCGGTGCTCGGCGGAGTCCGCTACTCCCACAACAACCAGACGTTCAGCGAGATTGGCGGCGGCTCGATCATTTCACCGGTAAGTCTTCTCGATCAAAAGTCGAGCGAGGGTGTCGCCACTTACAGTGTCGGCGCGAAGTACCGCTTTACACCGAAGGTGATGACCTATGTCCGGGTCGCCACCGGCTACCAGCCCGGGGGCCCCAATCTGGCTCTGCCGGGGGTTCCGCGTACGTTCAAGTCCGACACTCTGACCAATTACGAAATCGGGCTCAAGACCGAAAGCCCGGCGGATCGGCTGCTCTTCGACGCCGACGTCTTCGACATCGAGTGGCACAATATTCAGCTTCTCACCAGCCCGGCCGGCATTTCATACGGGGCGAACGGTGGCACCGCCAGAAGCCGCGGCTTCGAGGCGAACGCCGCTGTTCTTCCTTTCAAAGGCTGGAGACTCGAAGCGACCTTCTCGTACGTCGACTCTATTTTGACGGCGGACGCACCTGCGATCTCGGCATTGAGAGGCGACCGGTTGCCCAATGTCCCAAAGCTCAGCGGCTCGCTTCGGGTCTCCTACGACCGGGAGTTCCGCGATGACTGGTCGGTAAGTACCGGGGCCGGAGTACGGGCGCAGGATCGGCGCTACTCTGCGGTCAACAGTGCGTTCGATTCGCGTCCAATAGCAGGTTTTGCTGCGCTCGATCTCGATGCGAGCATGTCCCACGGCCCTTATACGGTGCGGCTCTTTGCGCGTAACGTGACCGACAAGCGTGCTTACTTGACATACAATCCGCTCTTCAATCAGGCGACCGGAAGCATCACACAGATCGAGGCGACGGTGGTTCAACCGCGTACGCTCGGCATCGACGTTGATGTCAAGTTTTGACGGGCACGAGAGAAGGGCAGGGCATCATGACACTGACAGCGCGGGATGTTCTGGCTCTCCTCGTCCCGGCGGCGTATGCGAGGCCGACCTCACCGCTCGCCGCCGAGAGTCGGGTGCGCATGTTGCGCCGGTGGCGGTCGGCCGCCGCAATGAGCGCAGTGGCCCTTATGGCAAGTCACTTTGGCCCCGCTTCTGCGGCGGCGTTGCCGAGCACAGCGGTCGCGCAGATCGGTTCCGCGGCAAATGGGTTGATATCTGAAGGTCATGCACCAGCCGTTTCGGTCGCAGTAATGCAGAAAGGCCGGGTGGCATTCGCCGAGGCCTATGGCCTGGAGAATCTCGAGACCAGAACGGCAGCGTCCACCGCCAGCGTGTTTCGCGCCGGGTCCATTACCAAGGAGTTCACGGCCGCAGCCATCATGCAGCTGGCCCAGGCGGGCAAGCTCGCCATCGACGACCAGGTTTCGAAGTATGTGCCCGAGCTGGCCGGTGCCGGGCCCCTGACCATCCGCATGCTGCTCAATCAGACCTCGGGCCTGCACGATTACACCAATGCAGCCGGATTCGACGTGGAGGAGTTGGAGCAGCACACGTCCAAGCAGCTGATCGATTTCATCGCGGCGATGAAGCCGGTGAACGACTTCAAGCCCGGGACCCAGTGGGCCTACTCGAACACCAATTATTTCGTCCTGGGGGTGATCGTCGAGCGCGCGTCGGGCATCAGCGTGGCTGGGTATCTCGCCAAGTACGTCATTGCGCCCGCTGGGTTGACGGCCACGGGGTTCGATCACGTACGCGATGTCGTGCCCGGCCGCGCATCCGGCTATATGTCCGCCAAGGAAAAACGAGGGCAATATTACAATGCCCCATATATCGCCATGGACAATGCGGGTGGTGCCGGTCAATTGCGGGCGACGGCTCTGGACCTGGCCCTTTGGCAGCAGGCGCTCTTTGCCGGCCGCATCGTCAGTGAAGCGAGTGTGGCCGCCATGACGACCCCGGGTCGATTGAGCGACGGAACCGTCGCGGTCCGCCAGGACGCACCGATCACGCCGGGGCAGCCGAATTATGGCTTCGGTCTCGAATTGGGGAAATTCGACGGTGTCGAGGCGATCGGCCATGGCGGCGCGGTGCCGGGCTTCACCGCTTATCTGGTCACTTTTCCGAAGAGGCAGCTGACGGTGGCCATCATGACCAATGGCCAGGTCGGGCCGGTGGAGCCGTTTCGCGAAGCATTTCGAGAAATCGTACGCGCCGCCCTCCACGGCCTGCGCCCGTGAGCGTCGCGTCAGGGCGACGTTGAGCGGTCCGGCCAGGACCAGCGCTTCCGCGCCCGCTACCCATTTGGAGTTCCAGCGATGAGAAGGTCGAGTTTCGTTCCGCTTCTGCTTGGCATACCTCTGTTGTGCGGCCAAGTATTCGCCGCCGCGCAGACCAACGGCGTTGAAACGCGCATGGTCGAGCGCGACGGACGCATGATCGCGTTTCACATCATTTCCGGGAAGCTGCCCGCAATCGTGCTTGATGCAGGCGGCGGCGAGGACTCCTCTCACTGGTCGACGCTTGCCCCGGAGTTGGCCAAAGAGACGGGTGCGGAAATCATTACGTACGACCGAGCCGGCGAAGGGAAGAGCAGCGAGGTTCCCGGGCCGTGGAGTCTCGAGAGTGCAACCGAGGACCTCGAGGCCGGACTGCGAGCACTCGGCGCCACACGCGGCACGGTCCTCGTTCCACACTCCCTCGCGGGCGAGATCGCCACGGACATCGTGAGCAAACATCCGGATTGGTTCGGAGGCGGCGTCTTACTCGATGCGAACGTTCCCGAGTTCTTTACGGATAAAATGATCTCGTACGCGATGAAGTTGTATGCGCCAACGATTGCGGCGTTGCGCAGGACACCGCCGTCGACCGCGGCGGGTCGCCAGCTGCTCGCCCTCTCGGAATCGTACGTACCGGTCTCTCGTGCCTTCCACCGTCTTACGTGGCCGTCTAGCGTGCCGGTGACGGTCATTGTTTCCGAAAAGACCCCCCTGCCGGATGGAGCCGGCGCCCAGGCTTGGCGCGACGCCGAGGCTGCCTTTGCCAAAAAGGCGGCCAATCGCAGCCTGATCGTCGCGGCGGGGAGCTCTCATGACGTTGTTCATGATCGGCCGGATCTTGTCCTCAAGGCGATCGTCGCAATGTGGGAGCAGGCGAACGCGCCATCGGCAGGCGGCGCGGCAGCGAAGTACGATGTCGTGATTCGAAACGGTCGAGTGCTCGATGGCAGTGGAAACCCTTGGGTCTACGCAGACGTGGCCATCAAAGGGGGCCGATTCGTCAAGATCGGCCGGGTCAGAGGCCGGGGTATACGCGAGATCGATGCCCAGGATCTTTACGTCACTCCGGGTTGGATCGACGCCATGGATCAGTCCGGGAGGGTACTCCTCGAGGACGGGCGGGCGGAAAGCAAAATTCGGCAGGGGGTAACCACCGCCATTGCGGGCGAGAGCGGAGCACCCGTGGGATCGGCGAAGCTGGCCGACTACTTCGACCGGCTGCAGCGTCAGGGAATATCGCTGAATTTCGGGACGCTGTATGGAGCAACCCAGGCCCGCGTCGAAGTAATGGGCGACATTGACGGCATTCCGACGCCGGCGCAACTCGCCGCAGAGCGTGCACACGTCGCAGAGGCAATGCAGGCCGGCGCACTGGGGATCGGTACCGCGCTGGCGTATGAGCCCGCCGGCTTTCAGAAGACGCCAGAACTGATCGCGCTCGCGAGAGTGGCACACCGATATGGCGGCATCTATGCCAACCATATGCGTAGCGAAAGCAAAGACGAGCTCAGCGCCGTCCGGGAATCGATCGAAATCGGGGAGCAGAGCGGTGCGCCGATCGAGATATATCACCTGAAGGTCGCCTATGCGCCCGGATGGGGTAAGTTCATGCCTGAGATTGGCAAGCTGATCGATGACGCGCGCAGGCGAGGCGTCGATATCGCAGCAGATATGTATCCCTATAGGGCCGCTGCGACCGGTCTCGACATTACCGTGCCGAAGTGGGTATGGGCTGAAGGCAAGAAGAAGGGGCTTGAAAAGCTCGCTGATCCAGCCCTCCGTACGAAGTTGAAGAAAGATGCCGCCGCTGACGGTCTGATTGCCGGCGTTGGGGGCTGGGATCATGTGATACTCGCCGATCCCTATAGCTCAAAGTATGACCGGTTTCGCTTTGAGAGCATCTCCTCGATCGCCAAGCAATTGAAGCGCGATCCTGCGGATGTGGCATGGGACATCATTCTGGCGGGTCAGCCCCACCGGGCATCGGCCCTTTATTTCGCCATGAGTGAGAAGGACATCGAGACCGCTCTCAAGTTTCCCTGGACCAGCATTGGCAGCGACTCAGCGGCCGCGTCGAGCGCGCAGGAGGATGTTGGCGGCCATCCGCGCGACTTCGGAACCTTCCCGCGAATCATCGCGCAATATGTCCGGGATCGGCACGTGCTGACGCTCCCGGATGCGATCCGCAAGATGACGTCATGGCCGGCGGCGCAATTCAGGCTGTTTGACAGGGGCGCGATTCGAGTCGGCCTCAGAGCTGACGTCACGATCTTTGATTATCAAAAAATCAAGGACATGGCGAGTTACAAGAATCCGCGGGCTTTTCCCAAGGGTATCGATTATGTGCTCGTGAACGGCACAATCGTAGTCGACCAAGGGAGCTACACCGGGGCAAGGCCAGGAATGGTGCTCCGGGGACAGGGGCTTGCGGGCTCAACGTGACTGCCGCTGCGGGTTCATCCAATTGGCGATCCTTACTTGCAGGATATCGGCGGGCCGCGCTCCGGCGTAAAGCGCTGGCGTAAGGATGACCTCCAGAACCGATTGGTTTCGCCGCTTCCTGCTGCCAGGATTCGCGTTCAAGGCCGTGGTTATCGGCGGTGGCTATGCGACCGGGCGGGAGCTGGTTTCCTTCTTCATGCCCAGCGGGCCGCGCGGCGGACTGGCGGGCATGGCGTTGGCGACGGTCATCTGGAGCGTGGTGTGCATGGCCACATTCACGTTTGGGATCGTGACCGGCAGCCGCGACTACCGCACGTTTTTCAGGAACCTGCTGGGACCCTTATGGCCGGCATTCGAAATCACGTTCCTGCTGATGATGCTCGTCATCTTGGCCGTCTTCGCCGCCGCTGCCGGCGCAATCGGGCAAGCGATGTTTGGCTGGCCAACCCTGCTGGGTTCACTGGCGCTGATGGCTTCGATCACGCTCGCGACGACATTTGGGAATGAATCGGTCGAGCGTCTCTTCAAGTATGTATCGATTTTTCTCTACGCCACATATGGTGTGTTCCTTGCCCTGTCGTTGAGCCACTTTGGCAACGGCATCGTCAAAGCCTTTTCCAGCCATACGGCGATGACCGGCTGGTGGCTCGGGGGAGTGACCTATGCCGGTTATAATGCGGTGGGTGCGGTCGTCGTCTTGCCGGTCCTGCGTCACCTGCGCGGGAAAAAGGACGCACTCATCGCCGGACTGTTGGCGGGACCTTTGGCGATGGCGCCGGCGATACTCTTCTTTGTTTCCATGGCGGCATTCTATCCGGCCATTGGCGGCGAGCTCCTGCCCTCGGACTTCCTCCTTCAACAGATGAACGTTCCTCTGTTTCGGCTCGTCTTCCAGGCGATGATTTTTGCTGCACTCGTGGAAAGCGGAGCCGGGCAGATTCACGCCATAAACGAACGCGTCGCGCATGCCTACCAGGCTCGGGGCCACCGGACGCTCTCCAATCGGGCTCGGCTGATCATCACAATCGCGATCCTGATAGGCGCGGTCTTCGTGGCTGACCGGATCGGGCTGATCTCGCTCATTGCCAATGGCTATCGTTGGCTGTCGTTCATACTGCTGGGGATCTATGTGCTCCCGCTTTTGACCATGGGGATCTGGCGCATCTACCGACCCAAGCGTCTGTCCGGCCAGCCAGGCGGTAAAACGCAGCGCATTACTCTTTGACTTCGCGGCACAGGCCAGCCGCCGCGGGATTAGCGCTTACGCCGGGCCACCGGGGGCTTTCCAGCCTTCTGATCGGGCGCTTCGAGCTCTCGCCGGTGGACGCTCATGAGCCGTGATTCGTCCCCCGAGCAAATTGTCAAAGTGCGGCACGGAGTGTCACCCACGTCGATATAGGCATGCGCCACGCCACTGTCGAAGTAGATCGCATCTCCGGCTTCCAGCCTTACCGGAGCATAGAGTTCGGTGTGCAGCTCCAGGGCGCCGTCGATGACATAGGTGAATTCTTCGCCAGCGTGGCTGAACATTTCTCCAAAGCTGTCTATGGAGCGGATATAGCTTTCGCCAAAGATGGGAACAAATCTTTTATTGAGCAAATCCGAAGCAACGAAGCGATAGCGGTAGGTGTCGGTTTCAATGACCCGGCCCTCACCTTTGCGGATGATACTGCGGCGACCCGTGCTCGGCGGCGTCTCGGGTGCTGCCTGTCCTGCCTCGGCGAAGAGCAGGCCGATATCCACTTCCAGTGCTTTGCTGAGCCGTGCCATCTTGTCATAGGTGAACGAAGCCTTATTGTTTTCGAGCTTTGATAACGTCGAAACCGGATATCCGGTTTTCGCCGCCACATCGGCCAGCTTCCAGCCTTTCTGTCGACGCAGAGCTTTCAGTATCGCGCCCGGTTTGGCCGCGCTGGCCATATCGATGCACCTCATTCGGCCACGGCTGCCGCCATGCGCTCTTGGCGGCCTGCGTGTGATGGTGTGGGAGCTGAAATCCGCCGGAGAGCGACGTGCCCCGCGTTTCGCACGCCGCTCCATGTTTCCGAAATCAGAAATTATATTCTGAATTCACGTCATTCATACCAGATATTCGAGAGCCCCGGGCTCGCTGAGGGTCGCATGATGGTGGAAGGCCGCAGCTTGGGGTACACCTTCCCGCAGCCAGAGCCGGTGATCGCGGCGAACGCCTCACACCTCGGACAGCAGCGCGATCTCCCGCCAGATGTCGCTCTTCGGCAGATACGACTCCGCGCGCGAATGCGCGCCGAGATAGGTTTCACTGGAGAAGATCTCGCCCCCGGTCACCTTCAGATACTCGTAGGGCCCGATGCATTCGCGCTGCCCGTCCGAGGTCGTGACGCGCAGATACACCGCTTCGCGACACTCCAGGATCCTGTGCCGCCTTCGCCCGAGCTGCCATTGCCCGTCGGCGTAGCTGGCCGCGACGGCGTTGTCGGGCCCGCGAAGCGTGCCATCGGCGCAGATCCTGAAGTAAGCACCGCGGACGAGGAGCAACGATTCGTTGCTCGGGGCCCGAAAGGTAAGCGTGATCACTCGTCGAGCTCGACTGTCAGGCCAAGCTCCGTCTCGATGATCTTGCCGAGCGAGCTCGCTGACAGTTTGAATCCGGGCTGGCGGCGGTAGTCATCGAAGCTGAGCCAGAGGGCAATCACCTCATCGAGCTCGAGGCCGGTGAGCGTGTGGCACACCGCGGTGGTGCCGTCGCTCGCGATCCAGAAGCTGTGCAGGTCCGATTGCCGCCAGCGGCGCGTAGAGTACGGTTTGGATAGCTCCAGGGAGATCTCGCTGGCATCCGGCACCTCGTCCAGCAACCGCATGAGGGCGGTGGTATCTGCGACGAGCGCTTGCGCGGAGGTGATTCTGGTTTCGCCCATGCTGCTGAGGTCTGTGACGCTTTGAGCGGCACCCGGTATGAGGCGGCAGGTATAGCCTGCCTCCCGGTTCGCGGAGCTTTGCGAGGGTGGCAGACATTGGCCGGAAGGGCGCGCCGGAGGCGGCGCACGGCGCCAAGGCAGACAAGCCGAAAAGATACGAGCCGCGTCGTAGACTACAGGATTCGGCAGCAGGCTGCCCGGGTTTTCGCCGCACTGGCAGCGGCCGCGGGCGGATGTTTGTGCGGCGACTGCGGCGGGGCCATCACTTCCCCGGCGAGAGCCGCCATCACACTCGAAATGGTTTCGCCGCCTTCTTTTCCTTTTTGGCCGCGCGCTTCTCCAGCAATGTCTTTGCCGGTTTCTTCTTGCTGTCCTTCTTTCTGTCCAACCCCTTGCTCATGTGTCACTCCTCGGTGGTCGCCCCGGAATCGGCCAGCTGCGGGAGGGGAGCGGGTTCGGAACGCCGCCGCTGCTCCTCGCGCACCTGCTCGACCGTCAGCCGCGTGGCCTTCGCAATGACATTGAGCACAGCGTGTGCCGATCCGCGCGGCAGCGTCAGGCGATGCAGTCTCTCCCACGCGCGGATTCGCATCGCGGGAGTATTGAGCTCGGAGGACTGCTCGAGCCGTTCCCGCTGCGCGCGCTCCGCTTCCTCGATCTGCTCGCGAATGATGCGCGCCGGGTAGTCCGTTATCGGATCGGCAGAGTCGGCCGTGGCTGGCAGATGCGAGCTGAAAATCAATGGGTTGGAAGACATGTGATTTACCTGAATTGAGGACTCAGTCCGCACCGACAAGGGCAACGTCTCGCGCCCGTTTGCGTCGGCTTCTGCGCGGCAGAGATATTGCTGCCGGAAGACGAGCCGGGGTGGCCCTGCGGGCGAGGCCGGACGAGCCCAAAGGGCCCCGAGTTACGGCCACTCTACACCGACGCCGACTGCTTCGCGTGCCTTTCGCAAGCGTGGCCCCCATGTGCATGTCAAAGCGTTCCAGCGGCATCCGAAGATTCGGCAGCATCCCGGAAAATGGCGCACAGTGCCCGAGCGCCGCCCTGGATTGGCGCTGGGCAGGCGCGATATGCGTAACCGGAGGCACATCATGAGTAACCAGGCGACTGAAACGGGCTGGCAGCGATTCCTCGACAGACTGAAGCAGTTGTGGGGGAAGCTCGGCCAGGGCGGCAATTCCCCAGCGGCCGCGGGATGAGCGAGACTAGATGACCGCGGGTAGCCGCGACGATCGGGACGCCGCCAGATCGGAGCGCGCAATCCGGGCGTTGATCGATGCCTCGGGTGCGTTGCCGGAGGAAGTTCGTGACCTCTTCACGATTGAGTTCAACCGACTCGAGCGCGTTGCGAAGGTCCGCACCTATCTTCACGTACTCGCAGCGGTCAAGGTGCGCACCCTGTTGTCCCGGGTCGCGCCTGAGCATTAGTCAAGCGGCGGGTCGGATGCTTTTGGGGGCCTGCCTTGCCCTGACGGCGGCCTCCCAGTGCGCCTGGGCGCAGGACTGGCGTATGTTCGGCGGCGACGTGCAGAGCAGCAGCGCCAATCGCCAGCCCACGGGGATGACTGCCGCAAATGTTGGGCGCCTGATGCACCGGCGTGTGGAACTGGACGGTCTGGTCGATGCCAGCGCCGTGTATC
>DASYGA010000284.1:0-5181 GCA_036000265.1 Steroidobacteraceae bacterium
CCGCATCGTGTGCATCAGCGAGGATGATCTCGTGCGCCTCGAGGAGGCGGGAGAGCATCGCCGGCACCTCCTCGCAGCCGTTCGGCGCGCGCGGCACCCGGGCGATCTCCGCGACATGCCGAGGATCGCCCACCGCGACTCCGCCCAGGGTCTGCACCCGCTCGGCCATGAGGTCGATGAGCTCCAGTTGCTCGCCGGCATGCTTGTCGAGCAGCAGATGCAGTTGATAGAACGTCGCGCCGCGCATCATCCAGTGGTGCTTCTTGTAGAGCGCATGCAGGATCTGCGTATCCGCGAGCAGCCGGTTCAGGCGCTCGCAGGAATAGAGGCGCGCATCGCGCGAAAGACCCAGCGGGAACTGCCGCACCGTCCCGAACTTCTGGATCTCCCGGCCCGCCTGATGCAGCCAGGGCTGGCTGCCCGATACCGTGCTCGTCATGACAACCTCGCGTAACCGTCGCGCGACCCGTTCGCGCGATCACTGTCGTAGTGCTTCAGACTACAACACCTGGAGCCGGTGTCCAGATGCCACGGATACGTACATATACGGACTCGTCAGGCGTCTTTTCGAGCCATGCGAGCGGTAAGATTGGCGCCCAAGCACAACGGGAGCTCACAGCCGCAAGCTCGGCCGCGCCTGTCGCCGATCACCTCTGAATGACAAGTAAACAAGCAAACACAAGCGGAGCGAGTCGACGATGAACGCACAGATCCGAGAATCCGATTGGCTGCTCAGATTGCTCGCGCCCTACGTGCCGGAGCACCCGTCGATAGGGTCTCGAGAGCTGGCGGTGCTGTCGCGCCTGAGCTCCGGCGTGCGGCTCTTCCGCCGCGGCGAGGACATCGTCGCGCAAGGCTGCATACACGATGGTCTCTTCATTCTCATCGAGGGCTTCGCGCTGCGCTATCGGGTACTGGCGGACGGCCGCCGGCAGGCGCTCGACATCGCCTTGCCCGGAGATATCGTGGGGAGTCCCAGCTGCTTTCTCGGTGCGGCGCTGAATACCGTTACCGCGCTCACGCGGGGGGCCATCGCGTTCGTGGCGTCGAAGGAACTCGCGTCCGTTCTGGCAGATTATCCGCAACTCTCCCTGGCTCTCGTCCGCTCGGCGACCAGCGAGGCCGCACGCCTGAGCGAGCACCTGATCGATGTCGGCCGGCGAAGCGCCTGTGAGCGCGTCGCTCACTTCCTGCTCGAGTTCTCGACCCGCCTGGTGGCGAGCGGGATCGGCACCGCGAATGCGTTCGCACTGCCGGTGAGCCAGGTGCAGCTCGCGGACATCATGGGACTGAGCATTCCGCATACCAACCGGGTACTGAAGCGCCTCTGCCGGGAAGAACTGCTCGAGATGACCGGACGGCGGATTCAGATCAGGAATCGCCGCGCGCTTACCGTGCTCGCCGGTTTCGATGACAGCTACCTGTTGTCGGTCAGACGGGCGGTCAACGTGATGTCAGTGCCCGCAAGTGGCTGCGAGACCGGACAACCGCGTCTTGCCGCTTCTGCGATTTCCCGGAACTTTTCCGGCGTCGCGCCGCGCACTGCCGCCTCGGTATCGAGATGAATGTGGGTGATCTGGAACCCGCCGCGCCTGATCTCGATCACGTCGAGAAATTGAGCGCCGACGGAATTGCCCTCCGACGCATGATGTCATCGATGCTCGGGAATGCCTTCTGTGCCGCCGGCGGCACCGGCAGCCAGTGCTTCCCCTGTCTCGTGAAATAATCGAACGGTAAAGCGCCTGGCCCGGACGGACGTGCGACGATGAGCCTCCCGACCATGCCCGCCTGCTCGTGGGGCACGCAGTAGTAGTCGTAGACACCTTCAACGGTCAGATGGACCTCGAAGTGCTGTCCCGGCATCAGGAAGCCAGAATCCCACGGCTTTGCCGCGAACGGAATCCGCTGCGAGTGATTGGCATTCCGTGGACTATAGGCGGTCGCGGTGTGCACGTTCGCATCGCACACCCAACGCACGGTGCTTCCCGGCTCGAGGAGCACGCCCACCGGATCGAAGCCGACCACCGCGCCGGTGGTGTCGCTTCTCATGTGGATCTCGAGGACGCGCGCGGACCGCGGAGTGGCCCTTACCTCCGGAATGACCGTGCCGAGCAGCAGCCCGCTCGCGGCCTCGAGTATCGATCGCCGGGTCGGCATGAGGTTATGTCAGCGTACGGCTACTTCGCGACGCGCGCTTCCTCGGCCTTGGTGATGTGCCAGAGGATGATGTGATAGTGCGGCTCCTGCACGCCCGGATGACCCGCATTGAACACGAACGATACGTGATCGACCCGGCCGCCCGGCGCAATCACGTAATCGATGCTCTTGTGGTCGTCGAGATCCTTGAGCGGCACCATGTAGATCGTGCTGACGAGGCGCCCGTGATGGTCGTAGGCGAGGAATGGCCCCACCGGCAGGGTCTTCGGGTCGACGTAGAGCGTCCCGAGGCCTGGCAGGAAGCTCGGCAGCGGCACGAGCTTGCTCACCTTCTGGTAGGGGGGTGGCGGCGGCTCGTGGCCCACACTCGGGTGGGCGGCGAACGCGGGACCACTCAGCAGAAGCGCGGCCGTGAATGCAGTCAGCAGGCGGTGGATCATGGCGGAATCTCCCCTTTGGGTTGATAGTCAGATTACTCGCATCGAGCGTACCGGACATTGCCGCGGCGCAACGTTTCGCTCGAGCTCAACGGTTGGAGCTCGCATGCAGCACGGGCGCGGCCCGAGGGATCGGCGCCAGCCCCAACAGCCGCTCGAGCCTGCGGTCCTGGCCGTAAAGGTCGCTGAAGAACAACACCTCACCGTCCTCTTTGGCGAGCACCGTGGCGTACACGATCATCACCCGGATCGGCCGGGCGAGGGGTACCCGCCGTGTCGCGACTCCGTTCATGGCGGCCTCGATCTTTTGCGGTGTCCAGTCGCCTGGGGTGTCGCGCAGCACGTAGGCCGCAAGCGCGACAGGATCGCTGACACGGATACAGCCGTGGCTGAAAGCACGGCGCGGCTCCCGGAACAGTTGCTGCGCCGGCGTCGAGTGCAGGTACACTTCGTGGTAGTTGGGCAGATCGAATTTGATGAGTCCCAGCGCATTGTCCGGCCCGGGCTGTTGGCGCAGCCGTGCGGCGCCCGAGGCGAGTGCCTGCAGAGTCTCCGGGGTTGGAGGCAGGATCTGCGTTCCCGCGCTACCGCTCTGCACGATCTCAAGGTGTTGCGCCGTGAGGTAATCCGGATTCGCGCGAATCTTGGGCAGCATCTCCTGGATGGTGATGCTGTGCGGAACATCCCAGTACGGTCGAAAGAGAACGGACTTCATGTCGGCCGCGAATACTGGCGTGCGCATCCGGGGAAAGGTTCGCCCGACGATGACGTCCATTTGCAGAATGGAGGCCGCCCGATCGGCCGTCGTCCGGAATGCGAACAGTCGAAACTCCGGGATATTGACGATGATGGGCGGCGTCTGAAACGACGGGAGCCAGCGCCAGCGCTCCAGCGTGAGATCGATCTTGCGCATGTCTTCGAGGACCGCAGGCTGCTGTGCGACCTGCTCGGCGGTGAGCGCTCGATACCGGGCGAGCGCCTGCTCGAGCAACCGATAGTGATAGAACTGCGGCTCGATCGCGGCAAGCGTTCGCCCGAGGTCGCGCGAGGCGGCAAGCTCTCGCAACACGGCGATCAGGTCGAGATCATCCGGACGAGGCGCACCCAGCTCGAATCCTGCGGCACGAGGATCGATGCGCCCATAGTGCAGGTCCGAGACGAGCTTCAACGCCGCGGCGGACAGATTCACGTCGAATTCCGCCGAGCGCTGCGCGGCGACGGCCTCATCCGACCTGGCGGGCTCTTCGGATCGCATGCCGGCCGCTGTCAGACTGTTCGCAAGCCCCGTCAGCCCATCGACATCGTAGTCCCGAGGCTCGAGGCCATAGACATCCGCCGATTGGAGGAGGCGAAGCAGCGCGCGCGCCTGCGGCGTAGGCTGACCGTCGGCAGTCCATAGGAGGAGTTGCCCAGGCGCATAGACAGCCCGCAGCACCTGCTTGGCGCCATGGTCGGCTGCTCGCAGGTGAACGATCCATGCTCCTCGCGTGACGATTCCTGCAGCGGCCACCTCGACGGCTTGAGGCGGAGGGAGCCTGACAGCGGCACTGCATCCCGCACTCGACAGCAGAATGACGAGTAACAGCGGGACGCGCAGTCCGAGGCGCCGAGGATCACGAATGCTCATGGGCGGGTTCCGGCGTCGGCAGCTCGTGACCCCGGTAGAGCTCTGCGATCTCTACGGCGAACCGGGCAGCAATCGCGGGCCGCTTCGGCTTCAGGGTCGGAGTGATGAGCCCCGAATCGACCGTCCACGGATCGAGGGAGAGGCATACGGCACGCGGCGTCGCGTAAGCGGGAAAGCCGCGGATCGCATCGGCGATGCGCTTCAGCGCCCATGCACGCGCCGAGGGCGATCGCAGGCCGGCCGTATCCTCGGCCCGCAACCCGAGCCGAGCGACCTGTTTGCCCCACCCATCGCGATTGAGCACCACGAGGGCCGCGATGTACGGCTTCCCCTCGCCGATCACCATGACTTGCTCGAACACGGGATCGGCAAGGATGGCGGACTCGAGATCGACTGGCGCGATCTTCTCACCCGTGGACGTCACGATGATGTCTTTGAGCCGGCCCTCTAACACGATGCGGCCGTCATCGAGCCGCGCCTGATCCCCGGTATGCAGCCACCCATCCGGCTCGAGCACGCGCCCGGTCTCCTCCGGGCGCTTCCAGTATCCGACCATGACACTGGGACCGCGGACCAGCAGCTCATCCTGGGCGCCGATCTTCACTTCGATCCCCGGGAGCGCCCGTCCCACCGAATCCGGGTGATTGTCGGCCGGCGTATTACAGGCGACGACCGGACTCGCCTCGGTGAGGCCGTAGCCCTGCAGCAACGGAACGCCGACCGCAAGGAGCGTTCGGGATACGAGCCGTGGGATCGGCGCGCCGCCGCTGACCGCGACCCGCAATCGTCCACCGAAGCGTGCACGAACCCGAGCCCCTACGACCCGATCGAGCAGTGGCCACAGCGCGCGGACAAACGCTCCCGAGAGTCTCACTTTCCATGCACCAGACTCGAACTGCCGCTCGCGTACGCTCACCGCCAGGCCGAACAACACCCGCCCTACGGGCCGGGAATCCAGAT
>DASYGA010000293.1:0-9794 GCA_036000265.1 Steroidobacteraceae bacterium
ACGGAAGCCACGCACCATGCGAGGGCCGCCAGCATGAGCGCGGGGTTGAGAATGCTGGTCCAGAAGGTGATGCCGCTCAGCGGCCAGAGCCCCTTGTTCCAGAGCTGCAGGACGTAGCCGAAGTTGGTGTACGCCAGCCGAACCCCGAGCAGATCCGAGCTGTTCATGGGATAGATGTTGGCCGGAAACAGCAGGATGAATGCGGCAGCCACCAGTGCTGCGGTGATCACGGCCGCATCGTGCTTGCGGACGCGAAGGCGCCCGGCGCAGCGGGCGCAGGGCGCGCCTTCCCGCGTCGCGGACTGGATGAGGCCGCACGTCGAGCAGCCTATCGTGCGCTGCTGCTGGAGGGGCGCGGCATCACCGCCGATCGCGCGCCACACGGTGCGCTGATCCAGAGTGGCCCGGCACAAGGTCGTCACCAGGCCGGCGGCGAGGAGGAAATCCCCGCCGCTTTCGATGGTCACATTGAGGTGCTCTATGGTGGTGAGATAGTAGTAGCCGACGGCGACCGCCAGGAGGAACACGTCGAGCATCGCCCAGCGGTCGAGCCACACTGCCCAGCGAAAGGCGCGGCCGAGCCACGCAGGGCGAAGCCTGAAGCGCAGCGCGCCGAGCACCACGGTGAGCAGCCCCATCCGCAGCACGGGTAGGAGGATCACGAAAATGACGCTGAGGCCGGCGAGGGCGACCCAGTCGTGCGCCCAGAGCTGCACGACGCCGCCGATCAGGGAGCTTTGCGAGTGCTGTCCCAGCAGCTCGGCCTGCAGGAGCGGCAAGGTGTAGACCGCCGGCAGCAGGGCCAAGGTGATGACCGCACAGGCGAGCGCGGCATCGATACTGCGCCCGATGGTGCTCTCGATTTGCGTGCGGCAGCGCAGACAGACTGCCGTGCTGCGCCGGGGCAGCGGAGGGAACGTCAGCAGAGTGCCGCAATCCGGGCAGGCAATGGCCACGTGGCAGATTCCGCTCGAACCGAGTGCGGGCTTGCCGATCCAACGCCGCGCTCGCGCGCAAGTTCCTGCGCGAGCCCGGTCCGCGCGATTCGCGTCAAGCCAGCGTTGGCCGCTGCGCGCCCGCTGGGCGCTCTTCCTGGCCAATCGTCCTGCTGGCGTCGATGCCGAGCCAGAGCAGGGCTGCCGCCACCGCGCAGGCGCTGCCGATCGCGAACGCCGCGCCCCACGCGTGATGGCCTGAGAGATAGGCGACCACCGGGATGCCGATGATTCCGCCGAGGATGCCTCCGGTGTTGAGAACGCCTCCCATGGCCATTGAGTCGCTGCGCCCGGTCGCCATGGACGCTGCCCAGTAGGCGGCCTCGTTGATCTCGATGAAACCGAAGCACGCTGTCAGTGCGGCGACGGCAACGTACGCGTTGGAAGTCCATCCCGCTACCAGGAGTAACACCGCCACGATCGGCAGGGCAACGAGAGGAACGCCCCGATAACCCCACGCGGCGCCGAAGCGCTCGCACAGTCTGGCGGTGGCGATGCCGCCTATTCCCGAGCCTACCCCGGCCACGATCGGGGGCGCCATGGAAAGCCAGCCGCTCTGCAGAACCGAGAAGTGACGCTGCTGGATCAGGTAGAGGAAGCACCAGTTGGATAACAGGTAGAACGAGTAATTCATCGCCAGGTACGACAGGGCGAGGAGCGCGCTGTTGCGGTGAGCCAGTAGCCGCAGCAGCCGGCGCAGTGTGATCCTGCCGTCCGGCGTCGCCTGCGCCGTCTCGCCGAGCTCCTCCAGCTCGGCGGCCGAGACGGACGGGTGCTCGCGCGGCGTATTGCGGGCGTACCATGCCCAAAGGGCGATCACCAGCACGGGCGGAATCGTGGACCAGGCGAGCGCCTGCTGCCATCCGACGCTGGTCATCAGCACGGCGATGAGCGGCGGGGTGAGTGCGGCGCCCAGATTTAGGCCCATGTTCTGCGCGCCGAGCGCCAGCGCCCATTGGCGGGCCGGGAACCAGGCTTCGAACACTCCGTTGGAAACCGGGAAGATGCAGCCTTGCGCGATCCCGAGCAGGAACTGCGATCCCACCAACATGATGAAGAGTGCGCTGCCACCCAGCAGCTCAGGTGCCGCGGGGGTCGCCATCACGGCAATGAAAGCCATGAGGCCGAACACGGTGAAGGCCGTGCGCGCTCCCACCCGCTGCCCGATCAGGCCGCCCGGCAACTGAAAGAGGGCGTAGCCGATGACGAATGCCTGCTCGATCCAACCGATCTGCAGCTGGCTGAGATGCAGGTCGGGCATCATCCGCTCTGCCGCGACGGTCACCCCGGTACGCTGGACGTAGGCGATCAGGCCGAAGGCAAAGAGAAACGCGAAGATCCGCCACCGAATCCGCGATCCGCGCCAGCCGCTGCGCGCCGGTCTCATGCGCGACTCGTCACGTTGACTGGCGCGCCCGGCGCGGCGGGCGGTGCCGCAGCGATCGAGGCGCGACCTGCAGGCTCGGAAAGGCGCCCTCGCAGAGCGCGCTCGTCCAGTCCTCGCAGAGCGCAACCGCCTCGGCGGGCCTGAAGGTGCGGGGATTGATGCTGGCCTCGATCCACAGTCCATCGAGCAACGCCGCGAGGGCGATTGCAGCGGGACGCAGCCTGAAGCGCGGAACCCCTGCGCTCCGGTGCAGCTGGCCGAGGAGGGCTTCGAGCGCGGCGCGGTAGGCGGCGTAGGTGCGGTCGTGCACCGCGCGCACGCCCGCATCGTGCGAGATCATGCTCCAGAAGGCCAGCCAGGTGTTGAAAAGGCCGGGCTCGATCAGCGCGGGCGCGAACGATGCCTCATAGAAACGCCGCAGACGCTCGCGCGGGCTGGCATCGGCCGCGCGCGCGTGCCGGTCGATCGAGTGCAGCAGCGACATCGAGAGGGTCTCGTAGGATGCGGCGATCAGGGCCGAGACGCTGGGAAAGTGATGGGTGATGAGGCCCGGCGACACGCCCGCCTCGGCGCCGATGCGCCGCACCGAGAGGCCCTCATGGCCGTACTTGCGCAGACAGGCGAGCGTCGCCTCGATGAGCGCCTCGCGGCGCACGGTGGGCGGTGCGCGGCGGAACTTCGGCGATTGCTGCTGTTTCACCATCCGCTGCCGATCATAGCGCAGCTTCCCCTTGACCGTCTGCTGGCACGCTGCTATACAGTTGTACAATAGCAACGAGGCGGGAGCCGCCGATGAGTGCTCGTGCGATCGATATCGTGCCCACCGGGGACGAGGACGCCTTCAGCCTGCCGGCCTGGATCTATCGCGATCCGGAATTTTTCGAGCTCGAGACGGAGCGCGTCTTCCGGCCGAGCTGGCAGATCGTCTGCCATGTCAACGACGTGCCGCGCGCGGGCGACTATCACTCCTTCGAGTTCCTCGGCCAGGGCATCATCGTGCTGCGGGGCGAGGATGGGCAGGTGCGCAGCTTTCATAACGCGTGCCGCCACCGCGCCGCCCGGCTTCTCGACGACTCGAAGGGGCACTGTGGGCGGCGCATCACTTGTCCCTATCACGCGTGGACGTACGGTCTCGACGGGCGGCTGCTCACCTTGCCGCAGCGCAACGACTTCAAGGGACTCGACCGCGAGCGGCTCGGGCTGGTGCCGCTCGAGCAGGAAATCCTCCTGGGCTTCGTGTTCGTGCGCCTCGCGCCGGGCGGGCCGGGCGTGCGCGAGATGGTTGCACCTTATCTCCATGAGCTCGAGTCCTACCGGCTCGAGGAGCTCGTGCCGCAGGGCAGGGTGACCTTGCGGCCGCGCAGCGTCAATTGGAAGAACGTTGGCGACAACTATTCCGATGGGCTGCACATCCCGGTAGCCCATCCGGGGCTCACGCGCCTTTTTGGCGCCAGCTACGGGATCGAGGCGCGGCCGTGGATCGACAAGATGTGGGGCCAGCTGCGCGACATCCCATCCGCCAACTGGTCGGAGCAACGCTACCAGGCGCTGCTGCCGCGGGTGCCGCACCTGCCGCCGGAGCGACAGCGCCTCTGGACCTATTTCAAGCTCTGGCCGAACCTGGCCTTCGACATCTACCCGGACCAGATCGACTTCATGCAGTGGCTGCCGGTCTCGCCCACGGAAACCGTGATCCGCGAGATTGCTTATGTGCATCCCGATGCCCGCCGCGAGATGCGGGCGGCGCGGTACCTCAACTGGCGCATCAACCGCAGGGTCAGCGTGGAGGACAAGGGGCTCATCGAGCGCGTGCAGGCCGGAATGGCCTCGGAGGCGTATACCGTCGGGCCCCTGGGTGAGAGCGAGGTGTGCCTGCGCAGCTTCTCCCGCCGCATGCGCCAGCTGATCCCCGCCAGCCGCGAGCCGCGTGCCCCGGGCAGAGGCTGGAGCTCCCACGCGCCATGAGCACCGATCGACGCGATGTCCTCATCATTGGCGGCGGCCACAACGGGCTGGTGTGCGCCGCATACCTGGCCGCGGCGGGCCTGAAGGTCACGGTGCTGGAGCGGCGCGACGTCGTCGGCGGCGCCGCGGTGACCGAGGAGTTTCATCCCGGCTTCCGCAATTCCGTCGCGGCCTACACCGTCTCGCTGCTCAATCCCAAGGTCATCCGCGATCTCGAGCTCGCGCGCCACGGGTTGCGTGTCGTGGAGCGCAGGCTCTCCAATTTCCTGCCGACGGCCGACGGCGGTTACCTCTGTACGGGCGGTGGCAGAACGCACTCCGAGGTGGCGAAGTTCTCCGCGCGCGACGCCGAGCGCCTGGACCGCTATGGAGAGCGGCTGGAGGCCATCGCGGACGTCTTGCGCGGTCTCGTGCTCGAGACACCCCCCAACGTAGTGCAAGGCAGCTGGGCGAGCGCTCTGCCGGAGCTCTTGCGCACGACCCGCCTGGGCGCCCGGCTCGGCCGGCTCGACATGAGCCTGCGCCGGGAGCTGCTCAAGCTCTTCGCCGCTTCCGCGGGTGAGTATCTCGACGGCTGGTTCGAGAGCGATCCGATCAAGGCGGTGTACGGCTTCGACGGCATCGTCGGTCATTATGCGAGCCCCTATGCTGCCGGTACGGCATACGTTCTCCTCCATCATTGCTTCGGGGAGGTGAACGGCAAGAAGGGCGCGTGGGGCCATGCGATTGGCGGCATGGGTGCGATCACACAGGCCATGGCGAAGTCGGCCGCGGCGCGCGGGGTCGATATCCGCATCGGCTGTCCGGTGCGCGAAGTGATCGTCGAGCGCGGCCGCGCAATCGGCGTGGTCACGGAGGCCGGGGAGACTCTGCGCGCCTCGGCGGTGGTCTCGAACCTCAATCCCAAGCTGCTCTACATGCAGCTCATCGACCGCGCGGCGCTGCCCCGGGACTTCGCCGAGCGCATTGCGCAGTGGCGCTGCGGCTCGGGCACCTTCCGCATGAACGTGGCGCTCGCAGAGCTGCCGGACTTCACCTGTCTGCCCGGCCGAGCACCGGCCGACCACCACACCGCCGGCATCATCCTCGCGCCGACACTCGGCTACATGGAGCAGGCCTTTTTCGATGCACGCACTCACGGCTGGTCACGGCAACCCATCGTGGAGATGGTGATTCCGTCGACGCTCGATGACAGTCTGTCGCCTCCAGGCAAGCACGTGGCGAGTTTATTCTGCCAGCACGTCGCGCCGCAGCTGCCGAATGGGGAGTCCTGGGACACGCACCGCGACACCGTCGCCGATCTGATGATCGAGACGGTCAATCGCTTCGCGCCCAATTTCAAGGCCGCCGTGCTCGGCCGGCAGATCATGAGCCCGCTCGATCTGGAGCGGACATTCGGCCTGATCGGCGGCGACATTTTCCATGGGCGGCTGCAGCTCGATCAGATGTTGTCCGCGCGGCCGATGCTCGGCCACGGCAACTACCGCGGCCCGCTGCAGGGCCTTTATATGTGCGGCTCGGGCACCCACCCCGGCGGTGGCGTTACCGGTGCTCCGGGACACAACGCGGCGCGGGAAATCATCACCGATTTTCGCCGCCGGCGCCTGCATCGAGCCGCCTGAGCGTGGCGCGCGTGCGACATGAGCGTAATTCGTCCGGCGAAAGCTTGGAAAAAAAACGTGGTTCGGGCACATTAGGCGCATCTTGGGCACCCCCGCAGAGCCAGTCGGGACACTCGACGTCGCGTTGGCGCACGCATCCCGCCTGCTCGCGGTGAAGCCGGGCCTCGCCGCCGAGCAGGCCTGCGAGATCCTGAAAGTCGTTCCACGGCAACCGCAGGCCACGCTGATCCTGGGATTGGCGCGGGCCGCGGGCGGGGATGTCGATGGGTCGATCGACGCGCTCACCCGCGCCGTCGCGCTGCGGCCGGACTCGCCCGATGCATGGCTCGCGCTCGCCGATCAACTGCGGCTGCGCGGAGACCCGGAGGCGGCCGATCGTGCGTACGCTCACTACATCAAGGCTGCGACGCGCGATCCGCGCCTGATGGGAGCAGCGGCGGCCCTCTGTGACAACCGCATTCCCGAGGCGGAAGCTTTGTTGCGGGCGCATCTTGCCGAGCGCCCCAATGACGTGGCGGCGCTGCGCATGCTCGCGGAAGTGGCGGCGCGGCTGCTGCGTTACTCGGATGCGCAGCGGCTCCTCGAGCGCTGTCTCGAGCTCGCACCTTCCTTCGATGCAGCCCGGCACAACTACGCGACCGTGCTCAATCGCCAGGGTAGGAGCGCCGAGGCGCTCGAGCAATGCGCGCGGCTGGTGGCGAAAGAGCCGCACAATCCCAGGTATCTAAGCCTGCAGGCGGCCACTTCCGCCAACCTGGGCAACTACGGGGATTCGATTGCCGCGTACGAGTCGGTGCTGAGGGACTATCCGCAGCAACCGAAGCTCTGGATGAGCTACGGCCATGCGCTGCGGACCACCGGCAAGCTGCCGCAGAGCATCGCGGCATATCGGCACTCCTTATCTTTGGAGCCCAGGCTCGGGGAAGCGTGGTGGAGCCTGGCGAATCTCAAGACGTTCCGCTTCGGCGATGCCGACGTGCTCGCCATGCGCCAGGCGCTCCTGCGCAGCGATCTTGCCGAAGAGGACCGGCTGCACTTTGAGTTTGCGCTCGGTAAAGCGCTCGAGGACGCCGCATCCTACGAGGAGTCGTTCGCCCACTACGCGGCGGGCAATGCTTTGCGCCGGATGCAGCATGGTTACGACGCGGAGGAGAATTCGCGCTTCGTGCGCCGCTCGAAGGAACTGCTCACGAGAGAGTTCTTCAGTGGGCGCGCCGGCGCGGGCGCCGCGGCACGGGATCCGATCTTCATCGTGGGGCTTCCGCGCGCGGGCTCGACTCTCATCGAGCAGATGCTCGCAAGCCATCCGCTCGTCGAAGGGACGATGGAGCTGCCGCAGCTGCCGAAGATCGCGCGCGAGCTTGCGGGCCCGAAGCAGGAGGTCGAGGGTACCTTTCTCAGGAAGCTGGCGTCGCTCAGCCGCGATGAGCTGGCAGCCCTGGGCGAGCGCTACCTGACCGAGACCCGCGTCATGCGCAAGACCGGCGCGCCGTTCTTCATCGACAAGATGCCGAATAACTGCATGTACGTCGGCCTCATCCATCTGATTCTGCCGAATGCCGTGATCATCGATGCGCGGCGGCACCCGCTCGGGTGCGGCTTCTCGTGCTTCAAGCAGCACTTCGCGCGCGGTCAGTGGTTCAGCTACGGACTCGAGGACCTGGGACGCTACTATCGCGATTACGTCGAGCTCATGGCACATTTCGACGACGTGCTACCAGGCAGAATGACGCGCGTCTTCTACGAGACGCTGATCGAAGACACCGAGAGCGAAGTTCGGCGGTTGCTCGCGCACTGCGGACTGCCTTTCGACCCCGCGTGTCTGCAGTTCTACAAGAACGAGCGCGCCGTGCGGACGGCCAGCTCCGAGCAGGTGCGCCAACCGATCTTTCGCGAGGCGGTGGATCACTGGCGCCGCTACGAGCCGTGGCTCGGCCCGCTCGCGCAGGCTCTGGGGGATGTTCTGACAGAGTATCCAAGAGGTCCGGCCTTCCATTGAAGCAGCCGGACCAGCTTGTTACAGTAACCACAACAGTTCCGGGCAAGGGGAATCAACGATGACTCGCAGTCGACGTCGCAAATTGTCACGTGAACGGGCGAAGACGCTCCGCACCATCGTACGGTCGGGCGTGCCCCTGGCCTCCGCGATCATCGCATGCATGCCGGCCGCCCGGGCACAGCAGGCTTCGGGCACGGACACGCTGCAGACGATAGTCGTAACGGCGCAGAAGGTTCAAGAGAACCTGCAGAACGTGCCGATCAGCGTGGAGGCGTTCGACAGCCGCACGCTTACCCGGCTGAATATCGTCAACATCGACGACTACGTCGAGCTCTCCCCCGCCATCTCATACATGCGCAGCCAGGGCGAAGGCGACAATGGCGGCCCGGGCTCGGCGGTCATCTACATCCGCGGTGTCGTCAGCGGCGGTGACGGCAACCACTCGGGGTCCGAGCCAAGCGTCGGCATCTATCTCGATGAGCAGCCGGTCACCACCATCACCGGCGCCTTGCCGCTTCACATCTACGACATGAATCGGGTCGAGGTGCTGGAAGGTCCGCAAGGCACGCTCTTCGGCGCGAGCTCGGAGGCCGGTACGGTCCGGCTCATCACCAACAAGCCGGATCCGCACAAGTTCGCGGCCGGCTACAATATACAGGCCAACAAGATCGAGGCCGGCGGCATGGGCGATGTGGTCGAAGGCTACGTCAACCTGCCGCTGACGGACAGGGCGGCCATCCGCCTCGTGGGCTGGCAGGAGCACGATGGCGGATACATCAGCAACGTCGCCGGCACCGACGCGAATGCCTGCATCACCAGCGGCGTGCGGACATTCCCCACCTGGGCGCTTTCGGCGAGCGGTGTGGGTCCCGGCGGAGGTACGAAACAGTGCCTGCCGTCCGCCCCGATCGGCGCCGGCGCCATCACCAACGCTCCCTGGCGCAAGAACGACTACAATACGGTCGACACCACCGGCGGCCGTGTGGCGCTGAAGTTTGACCTGGGGGATGACTGGACGGTATCGCCAACGTTCCAGGGGCAATCGGATACCAGCAGGGGATTCTTCGGCTATGACCCGGCGATGGGTTATCTCCAGGTTGCGCATTTCGGTCCGGAGAGCTCCCATGACACCTGGACCCAGACCGCCCTCACCGTCGAAGGCAAGGTGAGCAACTTCGACATCGTGTACTCCGGCGGCTACGTGAAGCGCAATCAGCATTCCATCGCCGATTACAGCGACTACTCAGAGTTTTACGACAAGATGAGCGGTACCGGCCACTACTTCGCCGGTAATGCCGGCACTCCGATCATGCCGCAACAGTTCGTGATCGGCGCCGGGGATTTCGAGATGTGGAGCCAGGAGCTGCGCATGACGACGCCCCTCGACAAACCAGTTCATGCCACAGTCGGATTGTTCCTGCAGCGGCAGATGCACAACATCTGGCAGGATTACACGATGCCGGGATATGGCTGGACCAGCGTCTACGGCGGCAATCCGAATGGGTTGGGTTACCTCCCAGGCACCGGACCCACGGGAAATCCCATCGACGTATCGGTTCCCGGATATCCCAACACAATCTGGCTTACTGACGAGCAACGCGTCGATCGTGACCGTGCCGTGTTCGGGCAGGCCACATGGGACATCACCAAGCAGTGGTCGCTCACCGCTGGAGTGCGCTTCTACAAATACGACAACTCGCTGATCGGATTTTACGGATTCAACAGCAACTTCTCGAAGAGCGAGGGAACGGCGACGTGCTCCACCCCGTTCGTGTCGATCGTCAAGAATTCGCCCTGCACCGACCTCGATGCCCGGATCAGCGACA
>DASYGA010000327.1:0-17002 GCA_036000265.1 Steroidobacteraceae bacterium
GTGTAGGCAAAGAGGGCGAGTGCGCCGAGCACCCCCATCAGTACGAGCGCCACGCGAAAATCGAGCGGCGCGAGGCTCGCCGCGTGGCGCAGCAGGCGGCTGAAGTTGAGCAGCAGCGCGGCGAGCGCGACACCCAGCCCGGTGGCGATCTGCTGTGTGAGCGAGGAGAGCACGCTCGCGGAGGAGCGCTCCTCGGGCCCGATCTCGGCGAACGTCGTGTAGGTGATCGCCGTGAACTGCATGGAGCGGCTGGCGCCCGAGAGGAGGAGGATGGCGCCGGTGAGGAGCGAGGGCAGTCCCGGGGAGATGAGGGCGCAGGCGGCAATGCCGGCCGCGGTGATCGCGCCATTGACGATCAGCACTTTGCGCATTCCGAAGCGCCTGATGATCGGGTTGGTCGCGGCCTTCATCAGAAGGTTGGCCAGCATGTAGACGAGGAGAAGGAGGCCCGCCGCGAGCGGCGACAGGCCGAAGCCGACTTCGAGCATGAGCGGCAGCAGGAAGGGCGTCGCATTGATCGCAGCCCGCGAGATGCCGCCGCCGGAGATGCAGGCGACGAAGAACGCGCGGCGGCGCAGCGCATCGAGGCTCACGACTGGCTCGCGTGCCGATTGCAGATGGCGCAGGGCGAGAGCCCCCGCCACGGCAGCCGCCAGGAGCAGCGCGAGGGCCGTCGGTACCTCGACCTGCCGTCCGCCGGCGACATCGAAGCCATAGGTGAGGCAGCCGACCGCCAATGCCAGGAGCAGGAACCCCGCCGTGTCGAACGAGGTGCGCTCCTTGCTTCGGTGGTTGGGAATCACCGCGGCCGCCAGGGCGATGGCGGCGATGCCGAACGGCAGGTTGATATAGAAGATCCAGCGCCAGGAGGCGGCGCTGGTGATGAAGCCGCCGAGCGGCGGCCCGATCACCGGCGCCAGCAGGCTCGGCCACACGAGCGTCGACAGCGTCTGCATGAGCTCGCCCTTTTCGGTGTTGCGCAGCACTATCATGCGCCCCACCGGTGACATCATCGCCGCCGTGCCGCCCTGCGCCAGGCGCCAGGCGATGAACCCGCCGAAGCTGCCTGCGATGCCGCAAGCCATCGATGACAGCGTGAAGAGCGCGATCGCGGCACAGAAGAGATTGCGCGTGCCCATCCGGTCGGCCAGCCAGCCGCTCGCCGGAATGCATACCGCCGCGGCGAGCGCGTAGGCAGTGATGCCTTCGCTCATGCGGCTCGCGCTGGTCGCGAAGCTCTGCGCCATCGCCGGCAGCGCCGTCACGATGATCGTGCCGTCGAGGTTCTGCATGAACTGCGCGCAGGCGACGATGAGCGCAATCTGCATCGAGGGCCGCGCTATCGCGGCCCTGAGGTCACGGACAGTGGGCATCCGGGCATTGTAGTTGAGATGCCGGGTCGACTCGATGGGAGCGGGCTAGGTATGCGGCATTCGCCCGAGATCCGCGGCCATGCGGTCGGCGAGCTGGCCGAGCAGCGCGCTCATTGCCGCGGCCTGCTGTTGCGCCGAGCCGGCGGCCGGCGCCGTGAGGCGCAGCGTGCGGCGCAGCACCGGGTGGGATTGGGTGCCCTGAAGCAGTGTCCAGGCGGCATCGAGCACCACCTCGCCGGCCTGCGGCTGGAAAGTCAGGATGTCGATCACGATGCCGCGGGCGCTCGGGGGCGCGGGCGATTCGGGCGCGATCACCATGCCGGAGGGAAGGCGCGCGGTCAGGTCCTGAGTCAACACCCTGCGGATCATCTCGCCGAGATCGCCGGCCCAGCGGTCCTGGGAGGAGATCTGGAGCTGGTTGTCGCTTTCGCCGCGCACCATCGACTCGCGGTCGAGCGCCGGAGGAATGTGCACCGCATCGATCTTCACCGGTGGGCGCGTGCCGCCGTTTTGGTCCTGGGCGGGCCCCGCGCCGGGAGCCACCGCATCGAGCGCGAAGAAGCGCGTTGGCGGGCTCGAGGCGCACGCGGCCAGTGTCAGCATGAGCAGCACGAGGATCAGCCGGGACTTCATTGCGTAGCTCCTCTCCCCCGGATCAGGGCCTCAGGATGCCGGTCGAGGTAATCGGCGAGCGAGCGGACCGCGCGCGCGGTCTCGTTGATTTCCTGGATGGTGTTGGCGAGTCCGTTCTGCGTGGCCGTGCCGCTCAGCAGCCGGTTGGCCGATTTTGCCGTGCTGTCGAGGTCGGCCGCCGCCCGGCGCAGCCGCGCGATCAGCACCGGGATCTGGGGTCCGGCCTTGGAGGTCATCTGGTGAATCTGCCGCAGCGCCGCATCGAGCTGCGTCACGGCGTCCTTCAGCTGCGGCGAGGAGGTCAGCGCCGACACGTGCGAGGTGATGTCGAGCACGTTCTGCGAGATGCGCTCGATCGGCACCTTGTTGATGCGGTTGACGATGCTGGCCATGCCGCCGCCCTCGGCCACCGGGATCTGCGGCAAGCCGTCGACAGGCGCCAGGGGTGCGGAGGGCGGCTGCGTGCCCGGGACGATCTCGAGGCTCACCTGGTAGCTGCCGACCAGCGGCGGGCTGCGCGTCAGCCGTGCGCGCATGCCCTTGCCGATGAGGCGCGAGACCTCGGCCGAGACCTCGGCGGCGCTCGGATCTGTGCGCACGCCCTTGGCATGAAACAATGAAGGATAGATCGCGAGCGTTGCCGGTGTGGACAGCTCGCCCGTGGCCGGATCGTAGTCGAAGCCGACGTCGCGCACCTCGCCCACGATGAAGCCGCGCAGCATCACCGGATCGCCGCCGGCGAGCGAGCCCGCCTCGCTGCCGAGGGAGATCCCGTAGAGCAGCGGCTGCTCGGCGCTCGAGGGGGCGATGGGCTGATGCTCGAGCCCCACGAAGTGGCTCGTCTTCGAGCCCGGGCCCGGGTCGAGGACGATGGTCGGGCCCGACAGGAGCGATCCGAGCGAGGACAGATTGTTGAGCGAGGGGTTCGCACCCTGCAGCCAGAAGCGCGTGCCCGTGGTCAGGAACTTTTCCGCTTCCTCGTCGATCGAGGCCGACACCATGACCCCCTTGCCGTCCTTGTCCAGCTCGATGCCCGTGACGTGGCCGACCTGTGTCCCGCGCAGGATCACGTCGGTGTTCTCCTTCTTCATGTTATGGGCGTCGTTGAAGCGGATGGTGATGCTGGTGCCCCCCGCGAGGAGGGCGCGGGCGCCCAGCCAGATGACCACCAGCAGCGCCGCGATCGGGATGCCCCAGATCCAGCCCGGCCACCAGCCGTGACGCACGCCGGCGTGGACCCGCTCGGGGGTGCTCTCCGACTGCTGGCTGGCGCTTTCCGCGGGGGGCTTGCTCATTGCGCGACGTCCCACATCAGGCGGGGGTCGAAGGTCACCGAGGCCACCATGGTGAGGAAGGTCATCATCATGAAGGCCGTGGCGCCCCAGCCGGCGTCCTCCGACCCCAGAGAGCCGAAATGGACCAGCGGCACGAAGAACACGATGGCGAAAGGATCGGTCTTCGACCACCGTCCCATCTCGGCGATCACGCGCAGCACCTTCGTCTTGGTTACCAGACGCATGCGCGAGCCGCGCCAGACCGACAACACACACCAGCCGAGCGCGAAGATCTTCGCCGCCGGAAACAGGATGCTGGTGCAGAAGATGAGCACACCGAGAGGATACAGGTGGGCTTTGAACAGATCCTGCACGCCGGTCATGATGGTGTAGTCCACCTGCTGCCCGAGGTGGTCGGAGATGTTCATCGGGTAGATGTTGGCGGGGAAGATCAGCACCAGCGCGGCGATGAGCAGCGCCGCGGTCCAGCGTGCCGCGTCGAGCTTCCGCGCCCGCAGCTTCGCGCCGCAGCGCGGACAGCGCCGGCCCTCGCGCGAGAGCGGCTGTACGAGATCGCATGTCGTGCATCCCAACATGGGATCGCCCCGCGGCGCATGCGTCTCGCCGCCGATTGCGCGCCAGACGGTACGCGTATCGAGCGTTGCCCGCGACAGCATGGTGAGGAAGGCGGCGGCGATGAAGCAGGCGCCGCCGAGCTCGATGGTGACGCGGGCCTGATCGATGTTGATCAGGCGGTAATAGCCGACACAGCCGGCGAGCAGATAGACGTCGATCATGGCCCAGGGATCGAGCCAGATCGACCAGCGGAAGGCGGTGCCGAGCCAGCTGGGCCGCCGCCCGAGCCGCAGCGCGGCGAGCACCGCCGAGAGCAGGCCGAAGCGCAGGAAGGGGAACAGGATGACGAACAGGGCGCTCAGGCCCGCGAGCAGGATCCAACCCCGGCCCCACAGCTGCGCCACCCCGGCGGCGGTGATGTTCTGCGAGTGCATGCCGAACAGGTCCATACGCAGCAACGGCAGCACGTTGACCGGCACGAGCAGCAGCAATGTCGCGAGCGAGCAGGCGAGCGCCGCGCCGATGCTGCGCCCGTTGGTCTTCTCGAGGTCGCTCTGGCAGCGGATGCAGACGGCGGTATCGCGCCGCAACAACCGCGGAATTTCCTCCAGAGTTCCGCAATCGGGACATGCGATCGTCACCCCTCGGTGAGTAGCAACACTGGTACCCGCAGGGCGGCTGCGCGGGCACGTTTATTGACTTTGCGGCACATTACTTCAACAATGGCCGCCGCCCGGCGCATGGGCCGCGGATGGACAAGCCCGGAGGGGACTGGATGCAGCCGTATCTTCTCGCTCCGCACGTCTATCCGTGCGTAAGCGGGCAACACGCCGTCCTGATGGACCTGGAGCGCGACAAGTACGTTGCCGTCGTGCCCGCGCACCGTCTTGCCCGCTGGGTGCGCGGTTGGCCCGTTGGCGGGGCGCAGGCGATGGAGTCATCCGCGGGTGCGGAGGAAGCCGCCGACCCTCTCGTCGCGCAGATGCTCGCGCACGGCATGCTCGTGTCCGACCCGCACGTCGGCAAGCCCGCGATACCCGTCACGACCGTGCGCCCGCAGCGCAGCCTGGTGGAGTTCGATCTTGACGTGCGCCCCAAGGTGAGCGCGGCGCAGCTGTGGCGGTTCGGCAGCAGCTGCCTGCGGGCCCAGCTCTCCCTGAAGCTGCGGCCCATCCAGTCCATCGTCGAGGCCATGCGCGAGCGCAAGGGGCGCGGTGGTCGCGAGGCCGATCCGGCCCGCCTGCGTGCGCTCGTGACTGCCTTCGCGCGGCTGCGCCCGCTCTTCTACACGCTGCGCTGCGCCTGTCTGCTCGATTCGCTGACGCTGCTGCACTTCCTCGGCGCCGAGGGCGTGCATCCCGACTGGGTGTTTGGCATCAAAACCGAGCCTTTCGATGCCCATTGCTGGGTGCAGCAGGGCGAGGTACTGCTCAACGACGTGCCGGATCGGGTGCGGCAGTACTCGCCCATTCTGATCGTGTAGGAAGGTCATGTTCCGCTACGTGGCGTTGGTGTGGAACGATCAGGATGCTGCCGCGCGCGAGGCCGCGCGCGCCTTGCTGCAGCGCCAGTCCGCCGCTGCGGAAGTCTGGCGCGTCGCTCTGCGTGGCAACGGCATCGAGGTGCGCTATGCGGGAGCCGATGACGGTTCCTGCCGCGCATACCTCCTTGCCGAGGAGGGCGGCGTCGTGCTCGGCAACCTCTTTGCCCGCTCGCAGGAGGGAGTCTCCACGCCGGCATCGGCGGCTCTCGGGGAGGGCGAAAGCCGCGCCATGCTCGACAGCGACGGCCGCCATCTCATCGAGGGCTTCTGGGGGCGTTACGTCGCGTTTCTGCATGATGCGGCGGCCCGCGCGAGCTGGGTGGTGCGCGACCCATCGGGCGGGCTGCCTTGCTACGTCACGCGCTGCCGTGGCGTCGATGTCTATTTCTCCTGGATCGACGACGTCGTCCCGCTCCTCGATGCGCCGCTCGAGGTCAACTGGTCCTACCTGGTCGCGACAGTATGCTTCCTGCGGCAGCATTCCCCGGGAACGGCGCTGCGCCAGGTCACCCAGGTCCTCGCGGGAGAGTGTGTGGAGACGCGCGCCGGCACATCCAGGCGCTTCTTCTACTGGGATCCATTGGCCATCGCCAATGCCGATGTCATCGAAGACCTGGACGAGGCGGTGGCGGCGATGCGCCGGTGCGTGCGCGAGGTGGTGCATGCCTGGGCTTCCTGCCACCAGCACGTGCTGCTGTCGCTCTCCGGCGGACTCGACTCCTCGATCGTGCTGGCTTGCCTCAAGGATGCTCCCTCGCAACCGCGGATCACGTGTTTTCACTATTACCCGCTCGGAGCCGACCTGGACGAGCGTGTCTATGCCCGCGCCGCCGCGGCCAAAGCCGGCCTGGAGTTGCTCGAGCGTGCGCGCGACTCCTCCTTCAGCCTGCAGCCGCTGCTCACCACTCACCGGATGCCGGAGCCGACCAACTACCCCTATTTCCTCGAGCACAGCAGGCTCGAGGCACAGCTCGCGGCCGAGCAGGGCGCCGCGGCGGTGGTCATCGGCTATGGCGGCGATCAGCTTTTCTACCAGGAGCGGGCCGAATGGGCTCCCGGGGACTTTCTGCACCGCCGCGGGCTTCGCCCGGGCGTGCTGCGGGTGGCGCTCGATGCCGCGCAGATGGATCAGATCTCGCTGTGGCACGTGTTGGGCCAAGCCGCCTCGGGCTACCTCGCGCACCAGCGCTGGAGCATCCTGCAGGAGGCAGGCCACAAGCGCCCCCTCCTTGTGCCGTCGGTGGTCGAGGAGGCGAGGCGGAGCGCCGAATTCCTGCACCCACTGCTGCGTCATCCGCGCGGTGCACCGAGCGGCAAGCTCTGGCACGCGCATCAGATGAGCCAGCCATTCGACTTCTACGACCCGCTGCAGCGGCCGGGCGATGCGCAGCGGCTGTCGCCGCTTTGCTCGCAACCGCTCATGGAGCTCTGCCTGCGTATTCCGACCTATGTGCTGACGCACGGCGGCTGGGACCGCGCCGTGGCCCGCCGGGCGTTCTATGACGATCTGCCGCCCGAGATCCGCAACCGTCGCCACAAGGGCGGCATCGAAGAGCACCTGCGCCTCACCCTGGAGCACAACCGCCCGTTCCTGCGGGAGCTGCTGTTGGACGGAGCCCTGGTGAGGCGAGGAATCATCGATCGGGGGCGGCTCGCGGAGGTGCTCTCCGGCAGAGCCACCGCGATCGCCAGCGGCTCCGGTGAGTTGCTGGAGTACGCCGGCATCGAGGCGTGGCTCGGGCGCTGGGCCGCGGTGTAGGATATGATCCACATTGCCGTCCCTCCCTCTGGAGGGGGGATCCCGCTGTCCGGCGCATTTTTCAAGTAAAGGGATAGGGATTGGACGAGACAGACATGGGTGAGGTCAAACGCTTCCCTCGCGCGGGGAAGCCGGACGAGTTCATAGAGCGGCTGTGCCGGGCGCACGAGGCACAACTGCTGGCCTACCTTACCCAGATGCTGGGCAGGCCCGAAGTCGCACGCGAGGTGGCCCAGGACGCTTTCGAGCAGGTGCATCGGATGTACCGGCCAGAGCAGGTGATGTTCCCGCGCGCCATGCTGTTCAAGGTGGCCACGAACTTTGCGCTGATGCATCTGCGCCGGCGGCGACTCGAGAACGCCACGATGACCAGCGCGGACGGAATGGAGGAGGTGCCGGATCAGCGCCTGGGTCCGGACCGGCAGGCGATGGCCGCGCAGATCGGGCAGCACTTGACAAATGTAATCAAAGAGTTACGGCCTAATCTTCGAAATGTATTTGTGATGGCACATGTGCAAGGCAAGCCTCGCAAGGAGATCGCAGCGGCACTCGGTATCTCCGAGAAGCGGGTCGACAAGCGCATGACCAAGGCGCTGAAGGTTTGCCGGGAGCGCCTCTGCTCTCAGGGCATCGGCCTCGCGGAGGTCGACTGATGAAACCGCCGACCCGCGAGGCGGCCCGCTGGCACACGCGCCTCGGCGGCGGCCTGACGACGGCGGAGCGGCGCGAATTCCAGGAATGGATTGCCGATCCCGCCAATGCGCGGGAATTCGAAGCGTGCCGGTACCTGGTGGACGTGGCGATGGAGCTCAAGGGACGCCAGCGTTTGGAAGTCCTGGCCAGCGTCGCGCATGCGAAGGCGGCGCGTTCCTGGGGCGCTGCGCTGCGCGAGGGGCTCGGCTTCGGGTCCGTTTGGATCCGCGGTGCGGCGGCGGCAGCCATTGTCCTCGCAGTCGTGACCGTCTGGTCGGCCCTGCGCATCCAGGGCTACGTGGCTCAGGTGTACCAGACTGCCACGGGACAAGAGCGGGATGTGGTGCTGCCGGACGGCAGCGTCGTCGGGCTGAATACCCAGACCGAGCTCGAGTGGGTGGGCAGCCCCAGCGATCGGCGTGTGCGCCTCATTCGCGGTGAGGCGTATTTCCAGGTCGTACACGATCCAAGCAGGCCGTTCCGCATAGTGCTTGCGCACAGCGAAGTGCAGGTGCTTGGCACGCGCTTCGACGTCTATCAAATGGCGAACGGTGATGTCCGCGTCAGCGTCGTCAGCGGTATGGTCGCCGTCGAGGCTCTGGAGAACGGAGCGGGTGCCACTCCTTCCTGGAGCAGGCACCTGAGCGCCGGTCAGCAGATCGAGTATTCACCGGTGGGGCTCGTGGCCGACGTGCACACCGTTTTCGCGCCGAAGGTCGTGCGCTGGCGTCAGGGCATTCTCGAGACGCCGGGTGAGCCGCTGTCGGACTTCATCAGCGATCTCAGCCGCTACACCACGGAGCGCATCGTCATCGCCGACCCGCGCGCCGCCGTCCAGAAGGTGGGCGGTGCCTTCAGCATTCATGACATCGACGCTTCGCTCGATCGCTTGAGCCGCGTAGCCCCCATCACCGTCACACACGAGAACGGTGAAGTCGTCCTGGGATACCGGCCTGCCGCCGACAGCGCGCGCGCGCGCCGGGCAGTTGCCCGCTGAAACTCGTTCCGTGCATAGCTGGTTCCACAACGAGCTTTTGGATCATCACCAAGTACAGAGGACTATCCGTATGTTGATTCTTACAAGGCGTGTGGGTGAGACCGTCATGATAGGGGACGACGTCACCATCACCGTTCTCGGGGTCAAGGGCAATCAGGTACGAGTCGGCATCAATGCGCCGAAGAGCATCGCGGTGCATCGTGAGGAGATCTACGAGCGCATCAAGAGAGAGCACGCCGCCGAGGCCGCGGAAAAGCAAAAAACAAGCTTCGCACCGTCTCCGCCCGCCTGACGGGGGGGTTCCCCGGAGTAACGTCGCGGGTGCATTGACATCCGCGACGCTCTCCACGGCCGTGGCATCGGGGGATACCGGCCGGCTCTATCGCTCGCTCTGCGCGACCGGGGCTGTTACAATTATGTAAAACCCGCCGCCTGAGAGGCGATTCGAATAACAATGCGCTACCAGCATTCGAGGGAAGAAAGCGCCGAGATCCTGCGCCGGGCGCTGCAGCTCATGTCCCCTCACGAGGCCGGCTACCACCCGGTGAGCTACGCCGTCTGGTACGAGCATGCAGGCGATCTCAACCCGGCCCTGACCCGGGAAATCGACAAGCTCCTGGCGGTCGACAGCGTGCTGTCGGACACCGAGATCTGCCGGCTGCATGCGATGCACATCGCCGGGCGCGATGTCCAGGCCTTCGAGCTGGCGCAGCGGCAGCTGCGCGAAGTGCTGGGCGAATCGGAAAAGCAGGCGGCCCATGCGGAGAGGACGGTCAAGCGGTTCACCGCGGATCTCGACGACGCCGTCCAGGATGTCCGCCGCGATGCGCAGGGCGGTACGCTGGCCTCGATGGAAAAGATGGTCAGGGTGCTGGCGGAGGCCTCCCGGCTGCAGGGCGTTCTTGGCGTTCTGCACCAGCAGCTCACCCTGCAACGGCAGCAAGTCGACGACGTCATGGAGCGCCTGGAGCGCGCCCAGATCGAGCCGTTGCGCGATCCGCTCACGGGCCTGAAGAATCTCCACGGCCTGCGCCGTACGGTCGAGGCGGGCGCGAGCTCCGAGCTCACAGGAGTCGCCTTCCTCGCCGTCGACGTGGATTACTTCAAGCGCGTCAACGATACACACGGGCATGTCGTTGGCGACAAGGTGCTGGCCAAGGTCGCCGAGATCCTGCGCGAGCACCTGACGGGCGAGGCCATGGCGGCACGCCTGGGCGGGGATGAGTTCGCGCTGCTGGTGCCGGTGGAGTGCCTCGAGGACGCCGCAGCCCTCGCCGAGCAGATCCGCGCCACTGCGACCCGTACCGTCATTACGCGGACCGACGGAATGCAGTACATCGGAGCCGTGACGCTGTCGATCGGCGTTGCCATCGGCGAGCCCAGCGACACTCTGGAATCCCTGCGCCATCGCGCTGACGAAGCGCTCTACGACGCCAAGGATGCCGGCCGCAACCGCGTCGCGCTCGCACCTACCAACGCCGCCGACAGCTCAGCTGCGCGCTGATATCACCAGGAACGATCCAGGAAACGCAACCGGGAAACGGTACATGAATTGCTCCATTGCCCTACCATCTTCATGCAAGGGGCAATTTCATGTCACCACGACAGTCAAAGGCTGGCTCCCGCTCCGCCGGTCGTGCGAGCGGCGGTAAGGGCGCTGGACGCGGAAGCTCACATTCCCGCTCGCTGAGCGCCAGCCGGCGCACCGGAAGCAACACCCGCCGCACCGCCGCGGCCACTCGCGGACGCGGCCAACAGGCAGCCGCACGCTCCAAGAGTGGGCGCCGCTCCGGATCCTCTGCATCGTACGCGGTGAAGCTGCTCAAACAGGATCACCGGGCGGTCGCCGAGGCGCTCGAGGAGTTCCAGTCCGCGCAGCACGAGGAGAAGCAGTCGATCGCGCTGCGCATCTGCAAGATGCTCACCGTGCATTCGCAGATCGAAGAGGAGCTGCTCTATCCGGCCGCCCGCGATGTGCTCGATTCGGATGATGCGCATCTGGTCGCCGAGGCCCGAGTCGAGCATGCATCGCTCAAGGATCTCATCCGCCAGATCGAGCAGCGCGAGGAGCTCGACGAGGAGTACGAGGCGAAAGTCGAGGTCATGGGCGAGTACGTGAAGCATCACGTCAGCGAGGAAGAGAGCGAGCTCTTCCCGAAGCTCGAGCGCTCGTCCCTCGATCTCGACGCGCTCGGTGAGCGGCTCGAGGAGCGCAAGGGAGAGCTCATGGGCGAGGGCGCCGAGGGCCTTCACGACGGGCACGGCATGCAGGAGGAAGAGGAGAGCGGCACGCCGAGCGGCCGCTCACGCGGCGGCCGCAGCCACCGCTCGACGGCGCTGCACGCCCGCAGACGCTGAGCCTCGCGAGCGGCGCGAAACGTGGGCTCAGGCACAGGGATGTGCCCCGCCGCCGCAGGTGGCGGGTCTACGCGCCTAACACTCAGTCACGTTCACGGCCAGCCCGCCCTGCGAAGTCTCCTTGTAGATGGTCGACATGTCGGCGCCCGTCTGACGCATGGTCGCGATGACGTGATCGAGCGAGACCTTGTGCGAGCCATCGCCGCGCATGGCCAGCCGGGCCGCATTGATGGCCTTGACGGCTCCCATGGCGTTGCGCTCGATGCAGGGAATCTGCACCAGCCCGCCGATCGGATCGCAGGTGAGCCCCAGGTTGTGCTCCATGCCGATCTCGGCGGCGTTCTCGATCTGCTCGTTGCTGCCCTGTAGCGCCGCGACCAGTCCCGCGGCAGCCATGGAGCAGGCAACACCGACCTCGCCCTGACAGCCCATCTCCGCGCCGGAAATCGAGGCGTTGCGCTTGTAGAGCATGCCGATGGCGGCCGCGGTGAGCATGAAGCGGATGATGCCTTCATCGCTCGCCCCCGGCTCGAAGCGCCGGTAGAAGTGCAGCACCGCCGGTATGATGCCCGCTGCACCGTTGGTCGGCGCCGTCACCACGCGCCCTCCAGCGGCGTTCTCCTCGTTGACTGCGAGGGCGAAGGCATTCACCCAGTCCATGGCATCGAGCGGCTTGGACGGGCCGCTCTCCATCAGCATGCGGTAGAGCTTGGGCGCCCGCCGCCGCACCTTGAGCGGGCCCGGCAGCACGCCGCTTTGATGGAAGCCGCGCTCCACGCAGGCCTGCATCACCTGCCAGAGGTTGAGTATTCCGGCGCGCACCTGAGCCTCGCCCGCCCACGTGCGCTCGTTCGCGAGCACCAGCTCGTAAAGCTCCAGTCCGTTTTCCCGGCACCTGGAGAGCAGCTCCGCGGCGGAGTTGAAAGGGTAGGGCGGCGCGGGTCTCTCGCTCGCCTCACGCGCCTGATTCTCGCCTCCGCGGACGATGAAGCCGCCGCCTATCGAGTAGTACTCGGCTTCCCGCAGTACATGCATTTCCTCGGACCCGCCGGACCCGGTCGCCGTGAAGCGCATGCCGTTTGAATGTCCCGGCAGCCGCTCGGTGCGCAGCAGCAGGAGCGCGGCCTTCTCGTCGAACTCGATCTCGTGCCGGCCGAGGAGGCAAAGGCGGTGAGTCGCGCGGATGCGCTGCAGGGCAGGCTCGATGGTGTCGGGATCGATCGACTCCGGATCGCCGCCCTCCAGGCCGACCAGCACCGCGCGGTCGGTCCCGTGTCCGAGCCCGGTGAGCGCCAGCGAGCCGTACAGGCGCACCGTCACCTGGCGTGTTGCCGCCAGCAATCCGTCGCGCTCCAGGCCGAGCACGAAGTCGCGGGCGGCGCGCATGGGTCCCATGGTGTGGGAGCTCGACGGCCCGACGCCGATCTTGAAGATGTCAAAGACGCTCAGAGACATGTGAACCTCGCGCACTGGCGCGGCAACCGGTCTATTGGGGCCGATTATCGGCCAAGTCGGAGGGGGAGGGCCTGTGCGCAGGCGACAATTAGGTGCTCAATCGCGTCGCTCAGCCTCTTCCGCGTAAGCGCCGCAGTTCCTTCCTGTCGTGTTTATTCGGACGTTCCTCCGGTCGCAGGCGTGGGGCCATCGCGCTGGCAAGTCGCATCCGCTGTGCGTGCTCTTCCCGCCTTACCCGGCTGGAGTCCGTTTCCGCGTAGCAGGTGACGGCCTCTTTCGCTGGCCCGCGGCGTGCCGGTATTGCGGCCACGTGGCATTCGAAATCCACCGCATCCCGATTGAAGCTCACCCGATCCCCCGGCTTGACGCTGTGCGAGGCGCGCACTCGCGCGCCGTTGACGTGCACCTTGCCGCCGTTCACAGCCTGCGCCGCCAGCGATCGGGACTTGAACAGGCGCACGCCGAAGAGCCAGCGGTCGATGCGCGCAGTTCCGGGACTGCCCGCGCAAGCCGTATCCTCCTCGCGGCTCATGCGTGCTCAGCAGACCTGCCGGCCGGCTTTGATGACCGAGCGCCGGGGGTTGAAGCCACTCCAGTAGCCCAGCTCTTCCAGCTCGCCGATGCTCCAGATGACGAAATCGGCCGCATTGCCCGCGGCGAGCGTGCCGCGTTGCGCGTGCATTCCGAGCGCGCGGGCAGCGTGCCGGGTCACTGCGGCCAGCGCCTCCTCGCAGGTCAGGCCGAAGAGCCGTGTGGCCATGCTCATCGCCAGCAGGAGGGAGCTGCCGGGCGCCGATCCCGGATTGCAGTCCGTGGCGATGGCCATGCTCGCGCCGGCGCTGCGCAAGGCCGCCACCGGGGGCTTGCGCTCTTCGCCGAGGACGAAAAACGCCACTGGCAGAAGCACCGCCACGGTGCCCGCGGCGGCCAGAGCCTGCGCTTCCACGGCGGTAGCGTATTCCAGATGATCGCAGGAAAGGGCGCCCCGGCGTGCCGCGAACACGCTGGCTCCCAGGTTCGAGAGCTGCTCGGCATGCATTTTCACGGGGACGCCCAGGCGAGCTGCCGAGTCGAAGAGTGTTTCCGCCTGTTTTACGCTGAAGCCGACTGTTTCGCAGAAGATGTCGACAGCATCTACTAAACCTTCGGCGTGGAGCGTGGGCAGCCAGCGCCTTGCCACATCGTCGATGTAGGCGTCGGCCCGACCGGAATATTCCGGCGGTAGCGCATGCGCAGCCAGCAGCGTGGTGGTGATGGTGACCGGGAAGGCGCGAGCCAGGGCCCGCGCGACCCGCAGCATCTTGGCCTCATCCTCGAGGGTGAGGCCATATCCCGACTTGACCTCGATCGTGGTGACTCCCTCGCCAAGCAGCGCCTGCAGCCGCGGCACGCTCGCCTCGAAGAGCTGCTGCTGCGATGCGGCCCTGACCGCTCGCATGGTGGAGAGAATCCCGCCGCCAGCCCGGGCGATCTCCTGATAAGACCGCCCCTGCAGGCGCTGCGCATACTCTGCGGCGCGGGTGCCGGCGAATACCAGGTGCGTATGACAGTCGATCAGGCCGGGGGTCACCCACGCACCCTGCAGATCGTGCGACTCGTCCGGGTGGCAATCCCCGGGCAGGTCGCGCTCGGCGCCGACCCATTCGATTCGCGGCCCGCGGCTCAGCAGTGCACCGGGCGTAAAGCGGGTCATCGAGGCATCGCAGGTGGCGATTCTCGCGTTTCGCCACAGGATTCCCCGGGGTGCTTCAGCTTGCATCGGTGGGTCTTTGGAGAACGGTCGCGGCCACGGCGGGATACTACTCTCGGGTGGAGTCCTCTGAGTTCCGCGTTCGGGTTCCGATGCGCCCACGAAACGGCTTTGATGAGGCGGATGAAACGAGTACAATGCGCGGCCCCACGGGCCTCGGTCGTGGGGAGAGCCAAGAAGCCCCCCGAGGGGCTTTTTGTTTTTTTGCGGTTTGCAATGGGCCTCACGGCCCTTTTTATTTTATACGCACCATGTCGGCGACCTTGCGAGAGCGACTCATCGCCCTCATCGAGCCCCTCATCGGGCGGCTGGGCTATGAGCTCGTGGATCTCGAGCAATCGTCGGGCCGCGGCAGCGCCGTCGTGCGAATCTTCATCGACAGCCCGTCTGCCGGCGCGCCGGCCGGCCCCGCGCCTGCGGATCTCAGAGGGGGAGTGGGGCTGGCGGACTGCGAGCGGGTGAGCCGGGAAGTCTCGGCCCTGCTCGATGTCGAGGATCCGATACCCACCGCTTACAGGCTCGAGGTTTCCTCACCGGGACTCGACCGGGTGCTGCGCACTCCGGCGCATTTTGCGCGCTTCGTCGGCTCGCGGGTGACCGTGGAGCTGGCTGCGCCGCGCGCCGGGCGCCGCCGGTATACCGGCGCGCTTCTTTCGGCGGACGAGGTCGGCATCGCGCTCGAGGTCGATGGGCAGCGCGTGCCGGTGTCTTTTGCAGAGATTGGTAAAGCAAGGCTCGCAGGTTAGCTGGCGGCCACTCAAAGCTGGCGAGAGGTGACAGTAGTGAACAAGGAAATCCTGATGGTCGTCGATGCAGTCTCTAACGAGAAGGGCGTCGACAAGGAAGTGATCTTCGAGGCGCTCGAGGCGGCTCTGGCCTCGGCTACCCGCAAGAAATACGGCGAGGAATGGGATGCTCGCGTTGCCATCGACCGCAAGAGCGGCGATTACGAGACTTTCCGCCGCTGGAAGGTTTTCGCCGACGACTCGACGGAGCTCGAGGCGCCCGAGCGCGAGCTGCGGCTCGATGATGCGCGCGAGCTCGACCCGAAGTCGGAGGTCGGCGGCTTCGTCGAGCAACCGATGGAGTCGGTGGCGTTCGGCCGCATCGCCGCGCAGCAGGCCAAACAGGTCATCGTGCAGAAGGTGCGCGAGGCGGAGCGCCAGCAGGTGGTGGACGCCTACCGCGATCGCGTCGGCACGCTCGTGAGCGGCGTCGTCAAGCGCGTCGACCGCAACGGGATCTTCGTGGATCTCGGCTCCAACGCCGAAGCGTTCGTGCCGCGGACCGACATGATTCCGCGCGAGCAGGTGAAGGCGCAGGACCGCATCAAGGCCTTTCTGAAGGAGGTCCGCTCGGAGCTGCGCGGGCCGCAGCTTTTCCTGACACGCACGGCGCCGGAATTTCTGATCGAGCTGTTCAAGCTCGAGGTGCCGGAGGTGGGCCAGGGGCTCATCCAGATCCTGGGGGCCGCCCGCGACCCCGGCGTACGCGCGAAGATCGCGGTGCGCAGCAACGACCCGCGCATCGACCCGGTGGGTGCCTGCGTCGGCATGCGCGGCTCGCGCGTGCAGGCGGTCTCCAACGAGATCGCCGGCGAGCGGGTGGACATCATCCCCCACAACGAGAATCCGCCGCAGTTCGTCATCAACGCGATGTCCCCGGCGGAGGTCATGTCCATCGTGGTGGACGAGGACTCCCACAGCATGGACATCGCAGTCGCGGAAGAGAAGCTCTCGCAGGCGATCGGCCGCGGCGGCCAGAACATCCGCCTCGCGAGCCAGCTCACCGGCTGGGAGCTCAATGTCATGACCGAATCGGACGCGGAGGCGAAGAGCGAGTCGGAGGCCAAGGCGCTGGTGCAGTTGTTCATGAAGCAACTCGATGTCGATGAGGACGTCGCCACCATTCTGGCGCAGGAGGGCTTCTCGACCGTGGAGGAGATCGCCTATGTGCCGCAGGGAGAGCTCGCCTCCATCGAGGAGTTCGACGAGGACATCGTCAAGGAGCTGCGTAACCGCGCCCGCGACGTGCTGCTGACGCAGGCGATCGCCAGCGAGGAGACACTGGATCAGTCGATGCCGGCGGATGACCTGCTGCTGCTCCAGGGAATGAGCCCGGACCTGGCGCTCGCGCTCGCGCGGCGCGGTGTGCGCACGCGCGAGGATCTGGCGGAGCAGTCGGTGGAGGATTTGAAGGACATCGAGGGACTGCCGGCCGAGGAAGCCGGCAAGCTCATCATGACCGCCCGGGCCCACTGGTTCGAGGCGGGTCAGGCCTGAGGGTACGAAAAGTATGGCGGAAGTGACGGTTTCCCAGTTTGCCGAAGTCCTGAAGGTACCGGTGGATCGGCTGCTCGTGCAGCTCGATCAGGCCGGCATCAAGGTCGAAGGCCCCGATGATCGCATCAGCGATGATGCCAAGCTCGAGCTGCTGACGCACCTTCGCCGCAGCCATGGCGGCGGTGAGAGCGAGCGCGATGCAGCGCCGCGCCGCATCACGCTCAAGCGCAAGACGCAGAGCGAGCTGAAGCTCGCGAGCGTTCAGGGCCGCGCGCGCACGGTCAGCGTGGAGGTGCGCCAGAAGCGCAC
>DASYGA010000236.1:0-2629 GCA_036000265.1 Steroidobacteraceae bacterium
CGTCCTCGACCGCCTTCGAGGGAGGCCTCGCGGGTCGTATGGGTACCCCGCCGCCGGCCCTGAACAGCACCCGCTCTCTGAGCCTGTGGGTGGCCGGAAGCCGGGCCGCCGCCGCCGCCCGGACCTTCTCCTTGAAGGTTGGCGCGAATTCATGCATCCGCAAGGAAACAGCTCCGGCGGGCTTCGGCACGAAGTCCACGGCGCCCAGGCGCAACGCTTCCAAGGTCGCTTCGGCGCCCGCTTCGGTCACGCTCGATACCATGACGACCGGGCAGGGCCGTTGCACCATGATTCGATCCAGACACGCCAGTCCATCCATCTGCGGCATCTGTACATCCAGGGTGATGACGTCCGGCGCGAAACTGTCGAGCAAAGCCAGCGCCTCGAGCCCATTGCGCGCGAGCGCGACCGTGAAATCCGCATCTTCCGCGAGAACCTGGCTGAAAAGCTTGCGTACCAGAGCCGAATCATCCACCACCAGAACCTTGATCACGCCCCTGTCCGCCGTTGCTGTGCTGCGAATTTGTCCAGCAATCCCTTCTCCGCGCGGGTCAGCAGCTCCATCGGGTCGAGCAGCAGCACGATGCGATTGGAAGAAGCAAGATTGATGACGCCGCGCACCAGCCGGGAGACTTCGTCCGTCAGCTCTGGTGCGGGCTCGACTGCGCTCGCGCTGGAGCGCAGCACGCCCGAGACGCTATCGACGATGACTCCGGCGCGGTGATGCTCGGTCTTGACCACCATGAGCCGTCTTGCAGCGGAATCCGGGCACGGCGCCATATCGAATCGCCGCCGCTGGTCGATCACCGGCAGAATTTCGCCGCGCAGATTGACGACGCCTTCCAGGAATTCCGGCGTCTTGGGCAGCCGGGTGATCTGGTCCGGAACCCGAGCGACCTCCACGACAGCATCGATGGGCAGGCCGAGCTCGTCATCCCCGAGGCGAAAGACGAGAAAGCTCGACTCCTGCCGGGCGGTCGACGACAGGGGCTCTGCGCGCTCAGTTCGGGATCGCTGCCCGGCGCCCAGTTTGTCCATCACGTCCTCCCGAAAGAGTTGCTGCGTTGAGAGGATTGATATCAGGCGCCGGCCCGCCTCGGCGCGATAGACGGACCTGATTCGAGACTCGCCGCTCATTCGGGCCGCCAGCGCAGCCGGAATCGGATCCACCAGTCTGGCATCCGCGGCCAGGATTGCGCGGGCGCGATCGGCAACGAGGCCGACACGCGTGCCGCCGACCTTGACCACCAGTACCTTCTGCCGCTCGGGTTCGGTCTGCTGCGAGGCGAAGCCGAGGAGGATCCGCAACGACAGCAGGGGCAAGAGGGTATCCCGCACCGCGGTGAGCCCGAGGACCATGGCATCCGAGTGGGCCAACGCGGTGATGCTTGCGGGGGCGGGGATGATCTCCTGCACCTCCGGCAGTGGAAAGGCAAACTCCTGTCCCGCGACCTCGAATGTCACGAGGGTTTCGGTTTCGTCCGCGCCGCGCGCCTCCTCGCGCTCGGGAGCAGTGGTTGCGAACTGAGCGTCACGATGCCGGGTGCGTCCGCGGCTGGCAAAGGCAGCCTCGAGCAGCACTTTGATGTCCAGAATCTTCGCAACGCCCCTGTCATGTCCTGCCGAGAAGACGCCGAGCAAGCGTTCCGCGCCTTCCGCTCCGACCTCCCGGGGACGCGTATCGATCTGCGCCTCGCTTGCATGCTCCAGACCGGCGACCGAGTCGACCACTACGGCGATCGGAGCGCCCATGTCGAGCACGATCGCGCGTGCGGTCGAGCCGCCAAAAGCAGATGGCTTTCCCAGCAGCTGGCGCAATCCCGCAATCGGCAACACGGCGCCGCGAAGATTCCCGAGGCCGAGCAGCGCGGGCGGGCCTTGAGGCACCCGAGCCACGGGCGGCAGTCGGATCACTTCCCGCACGTCCTCGGATCTCAAGGCGTAGAGCTGGTCGTCGACCTGAAAGGTCAGAAAGCGGCCGGAATCGGAATGATGTTGCGGATCCACCTCCGGTCACGCGTTCCGTTGCCGCAGCGCGTCCGCAAGAGATGCGATCTCCTCAATGGCGGCCGCGAGATCCTCGGCCCCGCGCGACTGCTCAGTGGCCGCCGCGACGGCTTCTCGCGAGGCCGCGCTGGCTTCCTCCGCCGCGGACGCCACTTCCTGCGCCGCTTGCGAGATCTCAGTGGTGGCCAGCAGGATCTTGTCCGCGCCGTCGGCAACCGATTTGGCCGCCACCCCGAGCGCGGTCACATCGCCGCCCAACTGCAGCAGGCTGCTGGAGACGATCTGGCTCTTTTGCGCCTCGACTTCCGCCGTAGCCGTGATCTGCTGCAGGTCGCCTCTGAGAATGCCGATCTGATCCAGAATGCCTCCCACGGTGTCCTTGGATCGTTCGACGTTGACCGATGCCTCGCGGGACAGGTTGCGAATGTCGCTGGAAACGACCGTAAAGCCGCGCCCGGACTCGCCGGCTCGAGCGGCTTCGACCGAGCCGCTCACCGCGAGCATGCTGATCTGCACGACAATCAAGGCAATGCCATCGATGATCTTCTCGATCCTGCGGCCCAGTCCTTCCAATCGCGTGATCGTCGCGAGACCGTCCCGCGTGTCGTGCAAGGTGTTCGTG
>DASYGA010000368.1:0-14653 GCA_036000265.1 Steroidobacteraceae bacterium
TCCGCATCGACAATGCGGCGGTGAGCGGACACCATTCGCTCATCATCAACATCCTCAACGATTCGTTCCTCGAGGACCTGAACAGCACCAACGGCACTTACGTCAACGGCAAGCTGATCAAGAAGCACGCGCTGCAGCACGGTGATGTGGTCACGGTCGGGCACCACCAGCTGCGCTTCGTCGAGGACGATGAGCAGCAGGACGAATTCGAGAAGACGATGGTCATCCAGCCCTCGGCCCGGCCCGTGGAGAAGCTGCGCACCGCCGTCGGTGAGGCGCAGGTGCTCGATGGCGAGCCGGCGCCGGCGCCGGCCGCGGCGGCCGCGGCGGCTGCGGGCGCCTCGGCGCCGCAAAACGGCAGGAGCCGGACTCTCGATGGCGCACCGGCGCTGAAGAAGGCGAAGCTGCAGGTGCTGTCCGGCGCATTCGCAGGCCGCGAGCTCGAGATCACCAAGGCCCTCACGACGCTCGGCAGGCCCGGCGTGCAGGTCGCCGCCATCACTCGCCGCGGCGAGGGCTACTACATCGTGCACGTCGACAGCGGCAAGTCCGAGGATTTTCCGCTGGTGAACGGCTCCCCGATCGGAGCGCAGGCGACCAAGCTGAGCGACAACGACGTCATTCAGCTGGCCGGGGTGAAGATGGGCTTTTTCGTTGGTTGATTGGCGCACAAAATCGGACGGAGCGATTTTGAACGCCTGGCAGGCTTGACCTCGTTCGCTCTCGCGGCTCAGGGAGTGGCCCTGAGCCGCTTGCCCATTTGCTATCGCGCGGTGCGGCGCACGGAATCGGCTCAGCCTAACTCCAGAGGCACGCGCTGGCTCACGCCGCATAGCAACTCGTAGGGGATCGTGCCCGCGTGGCGGGCGACTTCCTCCACCGGTAATCCCCTTCCCCACAGCACTGCCGCGGTGCCGACCTGCACGCCCGGCAGCTCGGTGACGTCGACCGCGATCATGTCCATCGAAACCCGGCCGCAGAGCGGGGCGCGGCGGCCGTCGATGAGGATCGGCGTGCCGCTGGGAAGTCCGCGCGGCAGCCCGTCACCATAGCCGGCCGCGACGATGGCGACCGTTGAATCACGCTGCGCCTGCCAGCTGGCGCCGTAGCCCACCGTCTCGCCGCGCGGCACCTGCCGCACCGCGATGACCGAGGTCTCGAGGCTCATCACCGGCCGCAGGCCGAGGTCGGTACCGGTGCGAGTGGCAAATGGCGAGGCGCCGTAGAGCGCGAGGCCTGGCCTCACCCAGTCGCAACCGAGGTGCTGCTCGCTGAAGAGCCCGGCGGAATTGGCAATGCTGATGGGGCAGTCGAGTCCACGGATGGCCTGCCTGAAGCGCGCCACTTGGACCGCGGTCATATCGCTCCCGGGCTCGTCCGCACGCGCAAGATGCGTCATCAGCCGGATCTCGAGGGGTGCGGGCTTGAGATTGCGCAGCCGCGCGAAGGCCTGCCGAAAGCCATCCGGGCGGAACCCCAGACGGTTCATACCTGTGTCGACCTTGACCCAGAGCACGAAGCGATGCGGCCCGGGGTCTTCCTCCAGGATCTCGATCTGCAAGGCATCGTGCACCACGAGATCGAATCCGTACCGCGCCGCCTCGAGCAGCTGCTCGGCGGTGAACACGCCTTCGAGGAGCACGATCGGCTGGCTGACACCTTGCGCACGCAGCGCAACGCCCTCCTCCAGCCGCGCCACCGCGAACGCGTCGACCTCGGCCAGGGCCAGGGCGGTCGGCACGAGCCCATGGCCATACGCGTTCGCCTTCACCACCGCCATGACCCGCGCGCCCCTGGAGCGCTCGCGAATGGTCCTGACGTTGTGCCGCAGCGCGCCGGCGTCGATCACCGCCCGGATGAGGCGGCTCACCTGAGGACTCCCTCCGCGTAGGCATCCGACGCGTAGTTGGCAAAGCGGGTGTATTGACCCTGAAACGTCAGGAGAAACGTGCCGATCTCGCCGTTCCTGTGCTTGACCAGATCGATCTCCGCCATTCCCTTCTTGGTGGTGTTCTTGTCGTAAACTTCCTCGCGATAAATCAACAGGATCATGTCAGCATCCTGCTCAATCGCGCCAGAGTTGTGACTAACAACTCCATCTGACAACCAACTCGATGGCCCCGGCACTGTTAGATCGTAAACATCCTCCTCTTCGACATGAGGAATGAGATCTGCCACAGAATTCCAGGAAAGACCTGCGGCTGCCGACTTCTCGAGTCCCGGGATCGCCAGCAGGTGGTCCCCCCTATCCAGCTCCCCGGCTCTCACCCAGCCCTTTCCGGTAAGCATCCGATGCTTTTGAGTGACTCTGATGGATCGGCCGCTCGCCAGCTTGATGCTGGCAACCTGGCGCTTACCCACCTTCCATACCATGTCGGATCGGGCGGCGACTACGCGTTGCTGCTCATCTACCGCCCAGACTTCCGGCTGCTGGCCGACGAGACTCGCGATCGGAACCTGCCGGCCATCGGTGAGCCAGACGAGAGTGTCGCCTGTGACGCACTCGCGCAGATCGGACATCACGGGCTTCTTGTTCTCGCGCTGCTCGACGGCGCGGTTGAGCTGCGACAGGGCGATGACCGGGACGGCGAGCTCCTTGGCGAGGACCTTGAGGCCGCGGGAGATCTCGGCGATTTCCGTGGCGCGGTTTTCCTTGGTGCCCGGCACCTGCATGAGCTGCAGGTAATCGACCACCACCAGATTCAGGCCGTGCTCGCGCTTGATGCGCCGGGCACGGGCCCGCAGCTCCGTCGGAGTCAGGGCGGGCGTCTCGTCGATGAAGATCTTGGCTTCTGACAACTGACTGGTAGCGCTGGTGATTCGCACCCAGTCATCGTCGGAGATCCGCCCGCTGCGCAGGCTGCCCAGCGGCACGCCTCCGATCGACGACAGCATCCTGGTGATGACCTGCTCGGAGGGCATTTCCATGCTGAAGATTGCGACCGACGCCTTGGTGCCCTGGTGAACCGCGGCATACTCCGCCATGTTCACTGCCAGGGTGGTCTTTCCCATGGAAGGACGCCCTGCGACCACCACGAGATCTCCGGGGCGCAGGCCTCCGGTGATCCGGTCGAAGTCGGTGAAGCCCGTCGGCAGACCCCTCAGCTTATCGGGGTTGTTGTGCCACTCGTCGATCTGATCGATGACCTGCGGCAGGAGGCTGCGGACCGCCATGGCGCCCTGTCGCCCGCGGAATCCCTGCTCCGCGATCTCGAACACCTTCTGCTCGGCACGGTCGACCAGCTCGCGGGCAGTCTCGCCTTCGTTGTTGAAGACCGCGGAGGCGATTTCCGTGCCGGCCTTGATCAGCTGGCGCAGGAGCGAGCGCTCCCGGACGATATCCGCGTAGGCGCGGACATTCGCGGCAGTGGGTGTATCTCGCGCGAGGGAGCTGAGGTATGCGAGGCCGCCTACGGCCTCGAGCTTCGCGGTGCGCTCCAGCTGCTCTGAGACCGTGACCACGTCACAAGGCTTGCCGGCGCCCGCCAGGGCGCCGATGGCCTCGAAGATCAGCCGATGATCGGGCCGGTAGAAGTCCGCCTCATTGATGGCATCCGCCACCTGATCCCAGGCGCTGGTATCGAGCAGCAGGCCGCCGAGAACGGCCTGCTCCGCCTCGATCGAATGCGGCGGTGTCAGCGCGTCCGCGATGGTGACCGAGCCACGCTCGCGGCGCGCTTTGACGGGACCGGCCACCGGCGGGATGTTCCTTCCTGATGTGGCGGGAAGCTACTCTTCCGCCACGATGGACACGGCGAGCGGCACGTCGATGTCCGCGTGCAGGTGCAGCGCCACCGAATGCTCGCCGAGCGTGCGCAGCGGACCATTGGGCAGCCGCACCTCGCTGCGCTGCACCTTGAAGCCGGATTTCGAGCAGGCTTCCGCGATGTCGCTGGTACCGATGGAGCCGAAGAGCTTGCCCTCGGTGCCGGCCTTGGCGGTGATGACCAGCTTGAAATCCTTCATCGCCGTCGCGCGCTCCTCGGCCGAGGAGAGCTGCTCGCGCGCCAGGTGCTCGAGCTCCACGCGGCGCGCCTCGAAGCGCGCGATGTTGTCGGGAGTGGCCAGAGTCGCCTTGCCCTCGGGCAGCAGGTAATTGCGCCCGAACCCGGATTTCACCTTCACCCGATCGCCGATATTGCCGAGGTTGGCGACCTTCTGCAGCAGAATGATTTCCATCGCGCCGGCCTCAGTGCTGATCGGTGTAGGGCAACAGCGCCAGGAAGCGCGCGCGCTTGATCGCGACGGCGAGCTGACGCTGAAAGAAGGACCTCGTGCCGGTGATGCGGCTCGGGACGATCTTGCCGGTCTCGGAGACATAGCCCTTCAGGGTGCCGAGATCCTTGTAGTCGATATGCGTGACGCCTTCGGCCGTGAAGCGGCAAAACTTCTTGCGGCGCGAGAAGCGACCGCCGCCGCTGCCACCACTGCCGCCGCGTCCGCCATCTCGTCCGCCGTCGCGTCCACCATCGCGACCGCCATCTCGTCCGCCATCGCCGTTGCCGCCGCCCATCGGGCCGGGTGCTCTGCTGTTCATGAGTGATATTCCAGTGCGTTGAGTTTACGCGTTGTCCAGACCGCCATCGCCTTCCGTCGGTAGAACGGCGGAGTCGTCGCGAGGCCGCTCGCGGCGGCGGGCACCGGGCTCGCCCTCCTCATCGGCAATCTTGGCCATTGGCGAGGGCTCGGTCACCGCCGCATCCATGTTCACCACGAGGTGGCGAAGCACGGCATCGCTGAAGCGGAACGCGCCCGTCAGGTCACCGAGGGTCTTCTGATCGCACTCGATGTTCATGAGCACGTAGTGCGCCTTGTGCACCTTGGCGATCGGGTAGGCGAGCTGCCGCCGTCCCCAATCCTCCAGGCGATGCACGAGGCCGGAGCCCGTAGCGATCATGCCCTTGTAGCGCTCGATCATCGCGGGCACCTGCTCGCTCTGATCGGGATGGACCAGGAATACTATTTCGTAATGCCTCATGTGTCCTCCTCACGGATTGAAGCCGCCCTTCGCGAGGCTTTTGCGGGGTGCGGCAAGGAGATCCGTCCGCCGAAAGCGCGGGCGCGACCCTTCAAAAAGGGGGCGCGCAGGATACTGAAACGCCGGCAGGACTGCAATGAGCGCTACCCGCTGCGCTGCCGCACCGCCTCGTAAAGCAGCATGCCGGCGGCCACCGAGACGTTCAGGCTCTCCACGGCTCCGAGCTGCGGCAGGCGGACCATCCAATCGCAGGTCTGCCGGGTCAGCTGCCGCAGCCCTGCCCCCTCGGCCCCCAGAACCAGCACCACTGCGCCTTTGAGGTCGGCCTCGTGCGCGCGCTTTTCCGCATCGGCGTCCGCCCCGACGACCCACAATCCGGCCTGCTTGAGAAGCTTCAGGGTCCGGACGAGGTTCGTGACGGTGACCACGGGGGTTGTCTCGGCAGCGCCAACCGCCACCTTGCGCACGACCGGCGTGACATGTGCTGCCCGGTCGCGAGGCACGATCACGGCCAGCGCACCGCAGGCATCGGCCGTCCGCAGGCATGCGCCCAAGTTGTGGGGATCCTGTACGCCATCGAGCGCAAGAATCAGCGGCGCCTGCGAGGCGCTCGACTGCAGTGCCGTGATCAGGTCGTCCTCGGTCCAGGGCAGCAGCGGCCTGATTTCGGCAACGACGCCCTGGTGAGCAACATCGCCGAGTTTCTGCTTCAGGGCTCGGGCATCGACCCGCTGTACGGGGATCTGGCCGCGACGGGCAAGCTCGTCGATCTCGCGGACCCGCGGATCGTCGCGCCGCTCGGCCACACGCACGGCGGTCACCCGCTCCGGATGCTTCTGCAGCATCACCCTGACGGCATGCAGCCCGTAAATGGCTTGCGAGCCCTCGCCCTGGAGCCTGTTGGAATCGGAGCCCTTCACTGCTCGGCGGCCAGGTCCAGGTCCACCAGGCCTTCGATGGGATTCACACTGGTCACGATCACACGGACGTGCGATCCGGTGCGCAGCCGCCGTCCGGTGCGCTTGCCGCGCCAGCCGTGGCCGTGCTCTTCCATCTCGTAGTCATCGTCGCGCAGGTTGTCGATGTGCAGCAACCCGTCCACGGATACGTCGAGGATCTGCACGAAGCAGCCGAACTCGACCACGGTGGTGATGAGGCCCTGGAAGGTCTGTCCGATGCGCTCCAGCAGGTAGCTGCATTTGAGGTACGTCGCGACGTAGCGGTCGGCCTCGTCTGCTCGCTTTTCGAGCTTCGAGGTACTCTCGCCGACGCCCGCGAGCTGCGGCGGCTCGTAGCGCACGGCAGCGTTGCCGGGAGCTCCGATCAGCGCTTTGAGCGTGCGATGGACCACCAGGTCGGGGTAGCGTCGGATGGGCGATGTGAAATGGGCGTAATGCTTCAGCGCCAATCCGAAATGCCCGATGTTGGTTGGCTGGTACACGGCCTGCGGCATGGCGCGGACGATCAGCGATTCGATGAACGGGCGCTCCGCCGTGTGGCCGAGCCGGCGCGCAATGGCCTGAAGGTCGCGGGTGGTGACCGTCTCCGGCAGATGCGCATCGATTTCGAGTGCCCTGAGCGTGCTGGTCAGCCGATCCAGCTTCTCGGGCTCGGGCTGTCCGTGCACGCGGTACAGCGTGGGAGTGTGGGTCTTCTCGAGCTCCTCGGCGACCGCCACGTTCGCGAGGACCATGCACTCCTCGACCAGGCGATGCGCATCGTTGCGAGTGCGCAGCTCGATGGCTTTCACGCGCTCCGCGGAGTCGATCACGAACTCCGCCTCGGCGGCATCGAAGTCGAGCGCGCCCCGTTTGCTGCGCGCCTTGTGCAGAGCCCGATAGACATCCACCAGGACGAGAAGGGGATCCACCAGCGCTCCCAGCTGCTCGCGCGCGGCCGGCCGCCCTTCGAACAGCGCCGCGTTCGCCAGCGTATAGGTCAACCGCGCCGCGGAGCGCATCACGGCCGGATAGAAGCGCGCCGCTTTCAACAGGCCGGTCTTGCTGATCACCATGTCCGCCGCGAAACAGAGCCTGTCTACCTTGGGCGCCAGGGAGCAAAGATGGTCGGAAAGAGCGGTCGGCAACATCGGCAGCACGCGCGTCGGGAAATACACCGATGTACCGCGCTCCAGCGCTTCCGCATCGACTGCAGTGCCGGGCCGAACGTAGTGGCTGACATCGGCGATCGCAACGATCAGGCGAAAACCATCCGGATGCGGCTCCGCATACACCGCGTCGTCGAAATCGCGAGCATCCTCGCCATCGATGGTAACGAGGGGCAAGTCCCTGAGGTCTTCCCGAGCTTCCGCCTCACGCGGATCGACACGATCACCCCAGGCTTGCGCCTCGCGCAGCGCGTCGGCGGAAAACTCGTGCGGAAGATCGAAACGTGCCATCGCCGCCTCGGTGGCGAGCTCGACCGGCCGATCCGGATCGAGGCGCTTCTCGATGCGGGCCTGCGGCGCCTTGGCCGCGCCGGCATGCCGTGTGATTCGTGCGATCACCCAGTCGCCATTGCGGGCGCCGTCGAGGCTGGTGTGCTCAATGGCGCATCGAAGCTGCAGGCGCCGATCGGCTGCCGTGACCCAGGCCGTGCGGCCCGAAACCTCCAAGGTCCCAAGGAAGGCATTGACGCCATGCTCGACGACCTGCTCGACGGAGCCCGACCAACGATTGGTAGCGTCGCGGGACAGCCTTACCCTCAGCCGATCCCCGTGCATCACGCCGCGCATCTCTGGCGGCGGAAGAAAGACGCTGTCCTTCATTCCCAGCACGCGCAGGAAGCCGTATCCGGCCCTGTGCGCGCTCACCTGTCCCTCGACCACACCGCCGGCGTGGACCCCGGTCGACACGCTGCCCTGCGCTCGCGAGCTCTGGGCCGAGCGGCCGCTCTGGACCGCCCGCTTCGACTGCTGCTGCCGTCTGGGGGCGGCAACGGCGGCTCTGCCCGCGCCATCGCCCGGCCCGCGCTGCTGACCGTCGCCACCGCTCTTTGTGTGCACCCCAGGCTGAGCCTTGGGGTGGGCTTCGCCCTTGCGATCCCGGCGCCCGAACTTGCCTCTACGCGCTTTCAATTGACAGCTCCCGACCCCCTGCGTAGATTGCGCGCGCCCGCAATGGGCATTCTGATCGTCCTGCCCGGGTGGCGGAATTGGTAGACGCACTAGTTTCAGGTACTAGCGGGTAACACCGTGGAGGTTCGAGTCCTCTTCCGGGCACCAATAATTCTTTATTTTTCAATAAGTTAATCCTAATTTTTGATTGACTCCCGAGGCATTCAGGGACGCCTCGGCGAGCGATTGCGGCCGGATCATTGCTTTTATTGTTAAACGGACCGCGGCGACATCCTAGCAGGCCTTGATCGGGGCGGCGCGGGGGAATTCAACGGAAACCCCGCCTTCGGACGTTTGCAGGTGCCCGAGACCGATGCCTCGTGCATGCATCGCGGGCCGGTGAGGTCGGCGCCCTGCCGTCTTGCAGACCAAGGCGTTTTTGCAAAATGGCGGTTTGGTCGCCATAATGAGACTCAATTCGGCGATTACACCGCCATTTTGAGAATACCCGTGCCGTTCGTTCCGCGCCTGCTTCCTGTCGGCCACGACCACTATTTTCTCCTCGGGCCGCGCGGGACCGGCAAAACATCCTGGTGCACACACCAGTACCCGGATGCACTGCGCATCGATCTGCTCAATCCGGCCGTCCTCCGCCGCTATACCGCCTCTCCCGAATACCTCATCGAAGTGGTTGGAGCAAATCCCAGCGCCAAGCATATCGTCATCGATGAGATACAGAAGCTGCCGGCATTGCTCGAGGTCGTGCACCTGCTGATTGAGAAAAAGACCGGGCAGCAATTTGTCCTCACCGGCTCGAGTGCCCGAAAGCTTCGGCGCCAAGGAGTCAATCTGCTCGGGGGACGCGCTGCGCAGAAGCTGATGCACCCTTATATGGCAGTGGAGCTGGGCTCGCGCTTCAAGCTGGCGACAGCACTCCGGCAGGGCATGTTGCCGGTCGTCTGGGCTGCCGATGATCCCATCGCGGTTCTCGAAGCCTACAACGCGCTTTATCTGCACGAAGAAGTGCAACAGGAAAGCCTGGTTCGAAACATCGGCGCCTTCGCCCGGTTTCTTCAAGCCATTAGCTTCAGTCATGCCTCCGTACTGAACCTCGCCAATGTGTCCCGCGAGGCGCAGGTGAGTCGCAAAACCGTCGAGGGGTACCTCCAGATACTGGAGGACCTGCTGCTCGGATTCCGCCTGGAGGTCTTCGCTCGCCGTGCCAGGCGGGAGCTCGCCACACACCCCAAATTCTATTTCTTCGATGCCGGGGTATTCCGTGCAAACCGAGCCGCCGGCCCTCTCGACTCGTCCACTGAGATCGACGGATCCGCTCTCGAGGGTCTGGTCGCACAGCATCTTCAGGCCTGGTGCGATTACTCGCGTGGCAAGCACATACTGCATTACTGGCAGACGCGATCCCGGAATGAAGTCGACTTCGTTATATATGGCGAGTCAGGGATATACGCCCTTGAGGTGAAGAATGCCGCGAGGGCCGACTCCAGCGCTTTCGCTTCACTGCGACACTTCGCTGAGGATTATCCCCAGAGCCGACGCTACTTGCTCTACCGCGGCAACGACCGGTTCACGCGAGACGGTGTTCTTTGCATCCCATGCGAGGAATTTCTTCGGACATTGCGGCCGGATGGCTTTCCGGATTGAATTTGCGCGGGCCCAGCCCGCGCAGTGGTGGGCCAGGAGCCTGGTATTTGCGCTCTGGAACCCAAGAGCCGCAGCGAGCTCGAGAGCGTGGTGCTCAACCGCGCCGTCAAGTTGCATGCCGAGCGGCGCGTGTTCCGCAATGGCAGAAGAACGGTGGTGCTGAAGTAGGCTTCGCATGCCGATCTCCGACCCCACGGGAGTGAGATGACCGGCTTGCGGCCAGCGGCCACCTCGCTTTTCCGGGCCCGAGCGCCCGACGTAAGCGCCTCATGGCCCCGATTTCCTCGCCGGCCCGGAGTCCGTCAAGTTCCCGGTATCGGCAACACGGGCATGACCTCGACGGAATCGCCGGGAAAGATCGTGAAATGGGGGTGCCCCTCGAAAATCTTCGCGGCCGCCTCATGCGATGCGGCGCGCACGACCGTGAAGGCGCCCATTGCATTGCTGACCTCGTCGATGCCTCGTGCCGTGACCTTCCTGGTTTTGCCCAACGGCCCTCCCATTGCGACGATGGCGGCGTGATGCTTCTCGACCCACGCCTTCCAAGCCGCCATCCCTTCCTGCTCCTTTGCGCGCCGCTCCCCCTCGGGAAGAGCATCCCACGCTGCTCGCCTCGCGCTGGTCTTGCTCCCCAGGAACACGGCGAGATAGGTGCCAGTGGCATTCATGATGACCTCTCTTCTTTACATTCCGGACCGAGCGGCCGCCCGGTCTCTTCCATTAGACGGGCAGCAGGGCCGAAGATCGACATCCTTTGATCCAAAAGCCCATTCGGGCTCAGGTTCGGTGCCTCGACCGGGCACTCGATCCAATCAGCCCCGGTGGCAGCTCAATCGTGCACGATCTTCCGGAATCCGAAACAGCCGGCCGTTGTGGTAATCGGTGAGCCAGATGGAGCCGTCGCCAAAGCGAACGGCATCACCGCCGCGACCCAGCCATTGCGCGAGCGTGTTGCATGCGACGCCCAGGCGCGTGAGGGGAACGCCGATGATGCTCGCCCAGACCGCGCCGGCGCCATAGCTTATGTCCCCGCCCTCGCCGGGGATCCCGGCCGCGATCACGGCTACGAGTTGCCTGCGCTTCATGTCGATCTTGCTGATGGAGCCGTCGCCTTGATCGAGCGTCCAAAGCATACCCCCGCCCGCGGCAAGGAAGCGCGGCTTCGACCCGACGGGGATGGTGGCGATGACGCGGCCGGAATGGGCATCCACCGCAATGACGGCATTACCGGCGCCGCTGGTGACCCACACCTTGCCGTCGCTGTATAGCGGGTTGAATGACCCGCGCGCAATCGCGACGGTTTGCCGGATGCGATCGCGATCAGGATCGATCCGCGCCAATACCCCGTTGCCCGTGACAAGCCAGACGCTATCCGCGCTGGCCGTTATGCCGCCCTCGGAAAGTGCCGGGGCGATCGGCAGCAGCCTGGCTACGATGTTTCTCTTCGGGTCTATCCGCGCGAGGCCCGGATGCGGACCGCAGATCGGTGCCCACACACTTCCAAAGGCGTAAGTCAGACCGGAGCACGGCTCTCCCGGCACTGGAATCGTGGCTTCGACCCTGTTCCCGGCCACCGAAATTCGCTGCACCGCCTTCAGCGCATCGTTGGCAACCCAGACTGTGTCCGGCGTAACCGCCAGCCAGTCGGGCGTTCCGCCGAGGCGCAGTGTAGCCGGATGGAGCGTTGCAATGCCTTGCGGATGCCGGTCGAGCGAGACGTAAGACTCGCTGGTAATCTTCCATCCGTCCCCTTCCTTTTTCCACGACGCAAAATAGCGTCCCGAATCGCCGGGGTCGGGGCTTCTGAAGACGCCTATCCACCTCCCGTACTCCGCCGCCCAAGAGCGATCGGCGCTGACGGTAATGTGCTCCGGTAGTCGCACGTAGCGGATGAACGCCGGATTCTTGAACTCTGTCGCTTCGTAGCTTGCCGCCAGCGCCGATGCTCCCGAGAACATTGTGTTGCCGCAACAGATGAGGTGAATGTCCGCAGACCAGACCTTGCGCATCCCTGAAGTGTCGTGTCGGGCGATCGCAAGGTTATTCGCCAACCGCAGCGCGCGAATGTCCGCGACATCGGACCCGGCGCCGGACGCGCTCCCCACGCCGAAAGCCGCGATGAGCGCGAGAACGATGACCGCGGCCGGAGTGACGCGCGAGCGTCCGGCAGCAGCAGTCATTCGACGAATCCAAAACATTTGGGGATGAACCGCAGGCGCGAAGCGTCTCGACAATGGCTCTGTCTCGCTCTCCAGGAGATTAACCCGGCAAGGCGTGCCCTGGATGCCTATCGTGCGGCGCCAGGGCCACGGGCAAGGCCGGACGCACGAGATCCCCAGGAGTCCGCAGCCCCTTGTCTCCGTAGCCGCTCTGCGTCAAGCTAGCTTTCGTTTAGCGCAGTACTTTTCGTATAGCGAACGCGTTGGAGCCGAGGTAAAAGGGTGAGCGACGTCGAGTTCCCCGTCGCGATCGTCGGCGGCAGCCTTGTCGGATTATCGTCCGCTCTGCTGCTTGCCCAGCACGGCATACGCTCGCTCGTCATCGAGCGGCACTCGGGGACGGCCATCCACCCGCGTGCGGCACACGCGACTCAGCGGACCATGGAGATCTTCCGTTCGGCCGGTCTGGAGCAGGTCATTCGCGAGCGCTCCGCCGAGCAGTTCGTTCAGGACGGCGGAGTCGTCGAGGTAGAGACGCTGCTCGGCGGGTCGACGAGACAATTCATAGCCGACCTCAATGCCGGTATCCGCGATGTGAGTCCCTGCGAGCGCGTGTTCCTTTCGCAGAGCTCGCTCGAGCCGCTCATCATGAAGCGCGCACGACAGCTCGGCGCGGAGCTGCGGTTCTCCACCGAGGCGCTGTCGATAGAGGAGGACTCCGAGGGCGTCACAGCGCTGCTGCGCGACCGTACGAGCGGAGAGACATCCACGGTCCGATCACATTACATGATCGCGGCCGATGGCGCGCATAGCGTCGTGCGACGCCAGCTGGGCATAGCGATGCAGGGGCCGCCCGCCTTTTCGAAGAGCGTCACCATCTATTTCCGCGCCAATCTGCGCTCGCTCCTCGACGGCAAACAGTGGGCGGTGGTCTACGTCAACAACCCGCGCATGCGGGGCTTCTTCCGCTTCGAGAAGCCGTTCGACAGCGCCTTTCTGGCCATCAACACCGCAGGCGATCGGGCCCACCCGGTGACGGATGTCTCGACGGACCTGACGCCCGAGCGCGCGCACGATTTGGTGGCGTGCGCGCTCGGATCGGCGGATATTCCGGTGACGATCGACAGCGTCATGCATTGGGACGCGGCCGCGCAGGTGGCCGAGCGGTTGCAGAGCAATCGCGTATTCATCGCCGGGGATGCCGCGCACGTGATGCCGCCGACCGGCGGGTTCGGGGGCAACACCGGCGTGCAGGACGCCCACAACCTCGCCTGGAAGCTGGCGCGCGTTCTGAAGTCCGAGTCGCCGCCCGCACTGCTGCGCACCTACGAGGCGGAGCGCCGGCCAGTCGCGACCCTGTCGGTCGCGCAGGCGCGCACCCGGTACGTCATGCGCACCGACCCGAGCCTGGGTCCCGAGCGATGCGAGCCTCTCGTCGGCGATCTCGACATCGAGCTCGGATATGTGTATCGCTCGTGCGCGATCCTGGAGGAAGGGCCGGATGACGACGCAGCGCACATGAGCCCGCGCGAGTCGCACGCGCGCGCCGGCACGCGCGCGCCGCACGTCTGGCTCGAAAGGCGGGGTCAACGCCTCTCGTCACTCGATCTCTACGGTCGCCGGCTCGTGCTGCTCGCCGGTCCGCAAGCGGAGGAATGGTGCCGCTGCGCCCGTGCCGCATCCGCCGAAGAGGGTATCGGCCTGGACATCTCTCGTCCCGGTGAGGAAGGATTGGAAGATCCGGCCGGCAGCGCAAGTCAATTGCACGCAATCGAGCCGGACGGCTGCGTGCTGGTGCGTCCCGACGGCTTCGTCGCGTGGCGGGCGCGCAACGCGCAAGGTGCTTCGGTTGCGAGGCTGAGATCCGTGCTATGCAAGGTCAACGGCCACAGCTGACTCCTGGCCGCTGCAAGCGGTTGGTACGATCCGCAGTGAACGAAAACTCGCTTGCCGGCGCTTGTATCACCGGAGCGGCAGCATTAGGTTCATTACCGGTGCGCCCGCGATACCTCGGAGGCCCATCATGAACGCCGTACCCGTGCCACATCCCATCGCTCAGCCACCCGCTCTCTCCGGCTCGCTCAGCGAATTTTTGCAGCGCAAGCCACGCCTGCTGGTGAACGGCGAATGGATCGACGCGCATGGCAAAGGCCGTATTCCGGTCATCGACCCCGCGACGGAACGCCGCATCGCGGAAATCGCGGATGCGGATGCGGAGGATGTCGATCGCGCCGTCCGAGCTGCACGCGCAGCGTTCGAGAGCGGCCCCTGGGCGGGGATGCTGCCGGACGAGCGCGAGCGCTTGATGTGGCGCTTGGCGGACCTGATGGAGCGACACGCGGCGCAGCTCGCGGAGCTCGAGAGCCTCGACAATGGCAAGCCCATCGCCATGGCGCGGCTGATCGATGTGCCAGGGGCCATCGCGCACCTGCGCTACATGGCCGGTTGGGCGAGCAAGCTCGATGGCTCCACATTCAACACTTCGCTGCGCGCCGCACCGGGAACCCGGTTCCACACCTACACGGTACGCGAGCCGGTGGGTGTGGTCGCGCAGATCATCCCGTGGAACTTTCCGCTGCTCATGGCCACGCTGAAACTCGCGCCGGTGCTGGCCACGGGCTGCACCAGCGTGCTCAAGCCCGCCGAGCAGACGCCGCTCAGCGCTCTGCGCCTCGGAGAGCTGATCCTGGAGGCAGGCTTCCCGCCGGGCGTGGTCAACATCCTGACCGGCTTCGGCGAGACCACGGGCGCCGCCCTCGTCGCTCACCCGGGAGTCGACAAGATCGCGTTCACCGGCTC
>DASYGA010000409.1:0-4512 GCA_036000265.1 Steroidobacteraceae bacterium
CGAGTCTTGCGTCCGATAGCCCTGTACCCAGGTGATGGTGCCCGGCTCGAGGGTGATGTCGGTGTTCAGGTGATAGCCCTGCGCCTTGGCCTTCTGTCCGTTCTGGCTGTTGATGAGATAGCCATCGCGGGTGGTGATGCCGGCGTCATCGAGCGGATTGCCGCTGACATGGCCGGGCAGCCCGAGCAGTGCGAACGTGAAATAAGGGACGCTGGTGCCGGGCGTCACATCCGTGGGGGTGAGGTTCACGGCCGCGGGGCTCGGCGAATCGTCGTTCAGCTGCTCGTATTCGAACAGAGTGCGCAGCGCATCCGACGGCTGCCAGAGCAGCTTGGCGCGCATCGTGGTCACATCCGTGCCGCCGACCCGCCGGCCGTCGCCCGTGTACGTGATGCCGCCGATGGTGTCGCTCGCGCCGTCGCGCATCCAGCCCTGCTCGCGATCCCGGCTGGCCACCAGCCGCAGCGCCAGCTTGTCCTCGATGAGCGGCACATTGAGTGCGCCCTGCGCGATCAGGGTGTTGTAGCTGCCGGTCTGTCCCTGGAAGTCGAAGGTGGTCGCATCGAGCTCGGGCGCCTTGGTCTGCACGACCACCGCGCCGCCGATGGTGTTGGCGCCGAACAGCGTTCCCTGCGGGCCGCGCAGCACCTGCACCGACTGTACGTCGAAGGGATCGAGGAGCTGCGTCTGCACGCTCGGCATGACGAAGTCATCGAGCAGCACCGCCACCGGCGGCGAGTTGTAGACGATGATGTCGGTATTGCCGACACCGCGCATGGCGAACGAGGCGGCGTTGAAGCCGTTGATCCTGTTCACCGAGAAGTTCGGCACCAGCTTGGCGAGGTCCTCGAGCGTACGCGGTGCGACGTCCTGGATGGCCTGCGCATCGAGCGCGGTCACCGCCACCGGAGTGGTCTGCAGGTTGGACTTGCGCCGCTCGGCGGTCACGATGATCTCCTGGAGCGTGCCGCTGCTGCTGCTTTGGCTTGCAGCCGCGGGCGCGGACTGTGCATGCCCGCTCGCGGGCAGGAGCGATGCGAGCACGGCTGCGGCAATCGCGCAGCGCACGCCATTCTCGTTGCGGGCGTGGCGCCCGGTGAACGTCATCTCGGTCATACGCGTAGAACCCCCTGAAACCCGTACACCAATGGACGCCTCGCTGCCGCGGGCGCGTTAGGAGCGAGAAGCTACGCGTGCTCGCGACAAAAAACAAGCATGCCGGTTTTTTTTATTTATAATGGGCTGGCCCGGCATCATTCCGGCCGGGCGTGAGCCAAAGGGGGAATTCCCGTGGACGCGGCTACGGTGCAGCGATTTCTGGACGGCATGAAATACGAGGCGGAGCGCACCGCCCCGCCGGAGGATTTCCCGTCTCTGCCGGACATCCCCGGCGGCCGCTATGTCGATCCTGCCTTCCTCGCCCTGGAGCGGCAGTACCTGTGGCAGCGCAGCTGGCTTTACGCCTGCCACATCGATGAGCTGCCGACCCCGGGCTCCTTCCTGCTGCTGCGCAAGACCGGTTCGCCGATTCTCCTGGTGCGGGGCAAGGACGATGTGGTGCGCGCGTTCTACAACACCTGCAGGCACCGGGGCGGGCCGGTGGTGAGGTCGGAGAAGGGCTGCGCACAGGGGTTCGTGTGCGGCTATCACGGCTGGACCTACTCGCTCGACGGCACGCTGGTCAACCTGCGCGACAAGCGCGACTTCGTCGGGCTCGATACCGCCGCGCGCGGCCTGAAGGCGGTGCGCTGCGAGCGGTTCTTCAACTGGATCTTCATCAACGAGGATCCGCAGGCCGAGTCTCTGCTCGAGCATTTCGCGCCCTTCGGCGAGTACTTCCGCCAGTTTCAGCCCGAGCAGTGGCGCTTCGTGGCGCAAGAGGCGCGCGAGGTGCGCTGCAATGTCAAGGTGCTGCTCGATGCCTTCCTCGAGGTCTATCACCTCAAGTCCATCCATCAGAGCACCGTGGACCGCTTCCTTGACCATCGCGGCACGACGATCGCGCTCTATCGCCAGGGCCATTCGCTCATGGTCACGCCCAACCGCCGGCCGGACTGGGTGGACCCGGGGACCGTCGGCATGCGCCGCATCGAGACCGCGACCGTGATCTCCTCGCGCAACAACGCCTCGTTCAATTTCTTCCCGAACCTGGTCGTTCCGGTGGATCCGAGCGGCTGTCCGTTCCTGCTCTTCTGGCCGACTTCGGACACCACGATGCGCATCGAGTGCCACTGGTTCGCGCCGGACTGGGGCGGCGGTCCGCCCGCGGAGCGGTGGCAGACGCGCATCGCCAACTTCGACCGCATTCTCGATGAGGATCTGCAATTCGCCCCCGCCATCCAGGAGTCGGTGATGTCGCGGGGCTTCACCGGCATTCCGCTCAACTATCAGGAGCGGCGGATCTATCACTGGCACGCCGAGCTCGACCGGCGCATCGGCACGGAGCGGATCCCGGAGGCATTGCGCGTGCCGCCCGTGCTCGATAGGTTCGTGGAGAGCTGAGGGGCATGGCCGGTGCGGCAAGCATTCTCTCGTGCGGTCTTTACCTGCCGCAATGGAGAATCGAGCGCGCGCGGATCGCGCAGGCGCTGGCCTGGCTCAGGCCCCCGGGCGCGGCGGCGGCCGCGGGCGCGCGTGCCGTATGCAACTGGGACGAGGACGCGCTCACCCTGGCGGTGGAGGCCGGCAGGCGCTGCCTGGCGGACGCGAAGGACGCCGTTCCCGCGGCCCTCAGCCTCGCTTCGACGACGCTGCCATTCGCGGACCGCAGCAATGCAACTCTCGCGGCGGAGGCGCTCGACCTGCCCGATACGCTGCGCACGGGCGATCGCACCGGCAGCCTGCGGGCAGGCACGACGGCGCTGGCGGAGGCCGCCGGCCGCGCCGATGAGGCGAGCACGCTCGTCATTGCAAGCGATGCAAGGCTGGCGCGCCCCGGCAGCGCCGCGGAGATGGAGTACGGCGCCGGTGCGGTCGCCTTGCTCGTCACCCGCGCTGCGCCGTGGGCCGGTTGCGAGCCGCTGGCGACGCTGAGCGCGGCCGCGCACCTCTCGGCCGATTTCGTCGATCATTATCGGATGAGCGGCGAGGATTTCGACTATTCCCTGGAGGAGCGTTGGGTCAGGGACGAGGGGGCGTTGCAGCTCATCCCGGCCGCGATCTCAAGCGCGCTTGCCATGGCCGAGACGGCACCGGCGGCCATCGCGCACCTCGCCATCCCCGGACCGGCCGGCACCGCGCGCCGTGTGGCGCAGGCGGCTGGCCTCGGCCACGCGCGACTGCACGAAGGGCTGCGGGAGGATTGCGGCGATCTCGGCGCGGCGCAGCCCTTGCTGCTGCTCCTCTCGATGTTGGCCGCCGCGGCGCCCGGCGAGCATCTGCTGCTCGTGGGCTTCGGCCAGGGCGTGGATGCGCTCGTGCTCATCGCCGGGGAAGGGGCCGCCGCGCGCGCGCAGCGGCAGCTCGCGCAGGCGCTGGCGCGGCGCCGGCCCGAGCCTCACTACTCGCGCTATCTTGCGCATCGCGGCCTGCTGGCACCCGACTTCGGGCTGCGCGCGGAGCGCGATCAGCGCACCGCTCACAGCGCCGCCTGGCGCAAGCATCGCGAGCTCACAGCCTTCATCGGCGGGCGGTGCACGGCCTGCGGCACGGTGCAGTTCCCGAAGAGCCGCGTCTGCGTCAATCCGGATTGCCGGCGTACCGACACTCAGACCGGAGCGCCTCTGGCGCAGACCACCGGGCGGGTGCGCTCGTTCACCGAGGACTGGCAGGCGTACACGCCGCATCCGCCCTACATCTACGGCAACATCGGACTCGAGGCGGGCGGGAATCTGCTGATGGAGCTCACCGACGTGGAGCCTGGCGAGCTCGAGGTCGGCGCGGCGGTGAGGTTCGTGTTCCGCATCAAGGATTTCGACCGCCAACGGGCGTACCGCCGCTATTTCTGGAAGGCGACGGGGGCTTGAGCGATGTCTGAGGGAATCCGCGACAAGGTGGCGATTCTCGGCATGGGCTGCTCGCGGTTCGGCGAGCGCTGGGGCTGCGGCGCGGACGACCTGATGGTCGAAGCCTTCGCCGAGGCGCTCGGCGATGCCGGGATCGAGCGCGACAGCATCGAGGCCGCGTGGCTCGGTATCTTCTTCGATGAGCAGAGCACCGGCAAATCCGCGCTCCCGCTCGCGATGACGCTGCGCTTGCCGGGCATTGCGGTAACTCGGGTCGAGAATCTCTGCGCGACGGGCACGGAGGCCTTGCGCGGGGCAGCCTACGCTGTCGCCGCCGGCGTCTGCGACATTGCGCTGGCAATGGGGGTCGAGAAGCTCAAGGACACCGGTTACGCCGGCCTGCCCGAGCGCACCAAGGGAACCTTCGAGGACCTGTATTTGCCCTCGAGCACGGCGCCCGGAGCGTTCGCACAGCTCGCGAGCGCCTATGCGGCGCGGCACGGCTACAGCATGGAGGAGCTGCGCCGCGCGATGGCCCACATCTCGCGCAAGAGCCACGACAACGGCG
>DASYGA010000413.1:0-1831 GCA_036000265.1 Steroidobacteraceae bacterium
CATAAGCGGACAAACCATGAACTCAGGCAGCCGTGCGAGCGGGCCCAGCCCTGAGCGGGCGGAACCCATCACGGCTTTCCGTGACCGGGCGCTCGGCGCTCCAGATGTAGTCCCCGGTGAGGTTCACATGCTCCCAGCCGAGCGGGGAGAGGTGAGCGAGTAGCTGGTCCGGAACATCCTCGGTCTGGCGCAGAGCGGCAACGGCGCGCTCGAGGTACCGCGTGTTCCACAGGATGATTGCGGTGACGAGCAGGTTCAGGCCCGAAGCGCGGTGTTGCTGGTTCTCGTAGGTGCGGTCGCGGATCTCGCCCAGGCGATGGATGAAGACAGCCCGCGCCAGGCTGTTGCGTGTTTCGCCCTTGTTGAGTTCCCGGCTGGTCTGACGGCGCAGTTCCGCATCCCCCAGCCAGTCGAGGGTGAACAGTGTGCGTTCCAGCCGCCCCAGCTCGCGCAGCGCCGCGGCGAGGCCGTTTTGCCGCGGGTAGGAGGCGAGCTGCCGCAAGATCAGGGAGGCGGCCACGGTGCCCGTATGGATCGAGGCGGCTACCCGCAGGATTTCCGGCCAATGGGCGCGGATGAGCGCTGTGTTGATGCGCCCGGCGATGAGTGGTTCGAGCGACGGATAGGCCGCCGCCTTGCCGAAGCTGTAGAGCCGCCGGCTCTTCAGATCCGGGATCCGCGGCGCGAACTGAAACCCGAGCAAGGAGCAGAGGGCGAAGACATGGTCGGAATCGCCGCCGCCATCGGTGTGGTGGCGGCGGGCCGCGATCTCGCTCTGGTGGTAGAGCAGCCCATCGAGCACATGCGCGGCTTCGCTGGCGGTCGCCGCGATCACCTTGGTGTGGAACGGCGCGTATCGGTCGGAGAGGTGCGTGTAGAACTTGACCCCGGGTTCATCGCCGTAATGGGCATTGATGCTGCTCGCTTCGCGGCCGAAGCCGCCGGCCCGAAAGAACTGGCCATCCGAGGAGGAGGCGGAGCCACCGCCAAACACCGCCGCAAGCGGCTCGCGCTGCTGCTGGTTGATCAGACGCCGGAGCGCCAGGGCATAGGTCTCGTCCCGGATATGCCAGTCCGCCGTCCAGGCCCGCCGGCCGAGGCTGGCGATGCTGCACGCCTCGGCCATTCGCGTCAGGCCGAGATTGAGCCCATCGGCCAGGAGGCTCGCCATGAGGATCCGCGGATCGGCGGCAGTTTCACCCGTCCGCAGATGGGTGAAGCAGTCGGTGAACAGCGTCCATTGCGCCACCTCCGACAGGAGATCGGTGATCCGGATGCGCGGCAGCATGGCGTAGAGGCGCGCGGCAAGGGCCTCGGCTTCCGGCGGTGTAGATCTCTCGATCGGCGTGATCTTCAGCACGCCCTTGTCGAGCATGACATCGGGCAGTAAGCCGCCCTTTGCCTTGACGTCGGTTGCTGCCAGCCGCTCGTTGAGGAGAGCACGACGAGCAGCGATAAAACGCTCGAAAGTCGACATCAACCGCAATCGGCAAGGTGCCGTCCTGTTCCAGCTCCTTCAGGGTCTCGCGGGAGATGAGGCGTTCCTCGAAGGCGCGATATCGCCGGCTGCCCACCACCCAGACGTCACCGGCGCGCAGGCGGTCGCGCAATTCCGACAGCACACAGAGCTCATAATAGCGCCGATCAATGCCCCCGGCGCGAAGCACGTGGCGCGCCCAACGCTCCCGGATAAAGCTGATCGGCGCGGATTTCGGCAGGCTGGGCACGGCCCTCTGGTTCATATCGCGCAGCGTGTCGATCGCGCGCATCAGCGCCGCCGCGGCCGGCACACTCCGGAAGACGAATGCATCGAGGAAAGCAGGAGCCCAAC
>DASYGA010000427.1:0-9852 GCA_036000265.1 Steroidobacteraceae bacterium
CTGGCCAGCTCTGGGCTGGCCAGCTCGTCGCAACTGCCGCTCGCCCCGCCAGGGCACCCAACGGTCCCCGGCGACTCGGTTACCGGCGATTTGGCGGATGAGCGGCGCGCCGGCAGATCAGTAGGCGCGCCGCCCGAGAGCGACTCGGCTCGCCCGCGGATCCTACTTGATCAATCCTTCCGCCCTCATCGCGGCCTTCACCGCCGGGCGCGCGGCGATGCGCTCCTGGAACGCGCGCAGATTGGGGAAGGGCGCGAGGTCGAATTTCACGGTGCCCGCCCAATTGGTGACGGTGAAGAGATAGGCGTCGGCTACCGTGAAGCTGTCACCGAGGAGGTACGCCTGCCCGGCGAGACGACTTTCGACGATAGCATAGCGCTTGCTCAGATACGCCTGGCGCTCGGCGCGCGTCTCCGCCGGCGTGTCGGGCCGGAAGAGCGGCGAATACGTTTTGTGCAGCTCCGAGTTGATGTATCCGAGCCACTCCTGCAGGCGATAGCGCGCCAGGGTGCCCGCCGCGGGCGCCAGGCGCTTCTCGGGCTTCAGATCGGCAAGATACTGGACGATGACCGGACCTTCGGTGAGCACTTGGCCGTCATCGAGCTGCAGCGCCGGTACGGAGCCCTTCGGATTGACGGTGAGGTAGTCGCCCTCGGTGGCCATCGTCTTGGTCTTCAGGTCCACCTTCTGCAGGCTGAGCTCGATGCCTGCCTCGTGGGCCACTATGTGGGGCGAAAGGGAGCACGCGCCACTCGCATAAAACAGCTTCATGTATGTCTCCGTCAGTCGAGGCAACGGGAATGCGGCGCAAAAAGTAGCACCCGCCCTTACCGTTGTATAGCTCCTCACTTTAGGTAAGCGGCAAAATCCACTATCCTTCCGGTAAGGAGTCGATGACCATGCCGCACAAGATCCGCAAGAGCAAAGCCCCTCCGCCGCCGTCCGGCTGCCCCATGGGCGCGTGCATGGCTCTGCTCGGGGGCGCCTGGACGACCACTGTGATCTGGCAACTGAGCGGTGGACCGCGCCGCTTCGGTGAGCTCCACCGCGACATTCCCGGGATTTCCCCCAAGATGTTGACCGCACGATTGCGGCAGCTCGCGGTCAAGGGTGTCGTGATCCGCGGGGTCGCGCCCACCTCGCCCCCATCCGTGGAGTACGAGCTCTCGAAGCTCGGCCGGGAGCTGATCCCCATCATAGATACCATCGTCCGGGTCGGCACCCGCCTGGTGGAAGAGCGGTCCGCGCGCGCCGCTTAGCGCTCGCCTGCACGCCCAGGCGGCGGCGCCGGACGCTGCGATGGGCCCGTGAAGAGTGTCAGCGGGATGGCCGCCGCCATCGCGCGGTAGCCGGCCGGCGAGGGATGCAGATGGTCGCCGGAGTCGTACGCCGGCAGCAGGCGATCGGGCGCCTTCGGATCCCGCACCACCCGGTCGAAGTCGACCACGGCATCGAAGTGCCCCGGCTGTCGGATCCAGGCGTTGACGGCCTGCCGGTCGGCCTCGCTCGCAGCGGAGGGATGATAATAGTCGGATCCACCGTCCGGGGTGATCGTCCCACCTATGGCGGTGATGCCGTGCTCGTGTGCGCGCAGGATGATCTGTTGGTACGCCCCGATCATCTGGTGGACGAGCAGGGTGTGCTCGGCCGCCGGGATCGGTGCCAGCCGTGTCGAGGTGCCCAGGTCGTTGATGCCTTCCAGCACGATCAGATAACGCGCCCCGGTCTGCGCCAGCACATCGCGATCGAAGCGCGCCACGGCATTCGGGCCCAGCCCGTCGAGAAGAAGGCGATTGCCTCCCGTCCCGACATTGAGCACGCTGAGGCCACGCGTGGCGGACGAAGACTGCAGCCGCCGCGCCAGGTCATCCGGCCAGCGGGTATCGCTGTTATCCGCCGTGGCATGCCCGTCCGTGATCGAATCGCCGAACGCAACGATCGCGGCGCCGGAGGCGCTGTCTCGGACGTCCACGCCCGAAATGAAGAACCAGTGAGCAACGGTGGTCGCGCCGGCAAGCGCCGCATCCGCGACATGATTGCCGTGCACCAGAAAGGAAGTCTCCCGCGACCCCGGATGGCTCGTCTGCTGCTGTGGCGGCACCTCGAGATAAAGGGTGATGGCAAGATCGGAGAGTGCCGGCGCATTGAATGCCACGGGATCGGAATAGTAGTCCGCGCCCGCCGGGACAGTAACCGACGTGCTGCCACCGAATGTCAGCGCCCTGTCCGTGGTGAGGTCGATGCGGCCCGTCTCCTTTGAGACCGGCCGCGCAACGTGAGCGGAAACAACCGTGAGCGGCGCGGTCCCGAACGCGTTGGAGAGGCGTACCCGCAGCTCCTGAGCTCCGACGGTGAGATGTACCAGTTGCCGCAGCGTCGCATCTCTGAGCGTCTGCGGCGGCAGGGCATTCCGCGACTCCGGAATCTGCTGCGAGGACGCCCAGGACCCAACCCAAGCGTATGTTGATACAGGTCCCGCAAGAGCCAGCGGAGCCCAGATGCCCGCCGCCAGAGCGGCACAGAGTACGGCCCAAGGCAATCGACGTCGATGCATCGGCGGCTCCCCTCTATATCATGCCTCCACATGGTAGCGTTATCATCGAGGCGGCACAATCGGCCCCGGCCCGCACTGCACAAGATCAGCCCAGTATCAGATCAGCAGTGTCTGTCTCGATGTTGGCGATCGCCTCGAGCATGTGCTCGATGTATCTGCCAGGATCCCCTTTCATCAAAATACCGCGCGAGCTTCGCGGATGACCCGGTCACGAATGGCAGGATCCAGGCCCTCCCGTGTAATCACGTCGACCGAGCGCCGCAGTTTGTCCTCGAGGAAATGCTTCACGGATACGAGATCGACGAGACTGAATCTGGCATCCGGGGCAACTTCGACGAGTACGTCGACATCGCTGTCGGGCCGGGCCGTGCCTCGAGCAGTTGAGCCGAAGAGAGCCAGACCCGCGAGCCCGCGCTCCCGCAACGGCGCCTCGAGCGCCTTGAGCTCGGCTCGAATGCTCTCCCTCTGCGGCGGCTGGATCTGCGGCCGGCCCGCGCTTCCGGTCTCCCTTCCCACCAGCAGCCGCAATGCCTCGCGAACGACCTCGCTCGCGTTGCTGTACAGGCCCGAATCCACCTTGCCCCGGATGTACTGTTCCAGCTCTGGCGTAAGCGACACATTCATTTTTGAGCCTCCGACACGGCTAATATTAGCATTTTTTAGCAAACTTTGTTATTTCAGCTCATGGTCTGGCCCAACGTACACTCTTCGGCCCTGCAGCCCCGTGCCGGCGTGCTCGCGCCACTCTCCGTTTGCCTGTGCGCATTGCTGGGCGGGTGCGCGGAAATGCCCCCACGGGCCGGAGCACCGCCTGCGTCCTTCCTTCCATCCCCGGCAGGGCAACCGCCCTTGAAGATCGGAGTGCTCATCGCCGGATGGCATGCGGGCATCGTGCTGCCCCGGAGTGAGCTCGGTCCGATGGGACACCTGCTCGATCGATATCCGCGAGCGAATTACCTCAGCTTCGGCTGGGGCAACCGTCGCTTCTACACGGCAGCACGCCCGCGCTCGGGCGATGCATTGGGTGCCCTGCTTCCATCGCCCAGCGCGCTCTTCGTGCAGGCGGCTTCCTCGCCCGCCGGTTTATCGGCCAGCGATGCGCGGATCCACTGGGTGTGCCTCGATCGCGAGGAGCTCTGGCGCGCGGACCGCTACATCGAGAGCTCCCTGTTCCGGCCCGATGGCAGGCCCGTCGACCTGGGGCCCGGCCCTCTTCCCGAAAGCCACTTCTACGCCTCCAGCGCGCACTACAGCAGCGCGCATACTTGCAACACCTGGACGCTTGCCGCGCTTCAGTACGCGGGCCTACCGGTGCGTGCGAGCGGCGCTATCTTCGCCAGCCAGGTCGCCCGGCGGATCCGAGCGCTGCGCGCCTGTCCGGCTCCGTGAGCTGCCGCAGGGGGCGGGCAGGTCCGGCCGTCGGCCCGAGCTCAGCCGAGAAGCTCGGCGTAGCGCGCCAGATCGATGTTGCCGCCGCTGATCAGCACTCCGACACGTTCGCCGGGTCGATGGAAGCGGTTCGACAGCGCGGCCGCGGCCCCGAGGCAGCCGGTCGGCTCCACGACGATCTTCATGCGCTCGGCGAAGAATCTCATCGTCTCCACCAACGCCTGATCGCTTACCGTGACGACGTCGTGGACCAGAGCCCGGATGAGGGGGAAGTTGTTTTCGCCGAGGTAGGTGGTGAGCGCGCCGTCGGCAATGGAGCGCGGCACCGCAATGCGAACGACCTTGCCGGCGCGGAAGGATTGCTGGCCGTCGTTGCCCGCCTCCGGCTCCACGCCGATGACGCGGCAGCGCGGGCTCAGCGCCTGCGCCGCGAGCGCGCTGCCCGCGAGCAGGCCCCCTCCTCCCAGGCTCACCAGCAGAAGATCGAGCTCACCGATGGACTGGAACAGCTCGCGCGCCGCCGTGCCCTGTCCTGCGATCACCTGTGGGTGATCGTATGGCGGGATGACGCTCAGGCCGCGATCCGCCGCCAGCGCCGCGCAGATCTCCTCCCGGCTTTCCGTATAGCGGTCGTAAAAAATGATCTCGCCGCCGTATTCTCGGGTCGCGGCGACCTTCGCCGCCGGCGCATCCTTCGGCATCACGATCGTCGTGGCCACGCCCAGCAGCCGTCCCGCGAGCGCGACGGCCTGCGCGTGATTGCCGGAGGAGTAGGCAACCACTCCATGCCGCCGCTGCTCGTCGGTGAGGGTCGCAATCGCGTTGTAGGCACCGCGAAACTTGAACGCGCCGCCGCGCTGCAGATTCTCACATTTGAAAAATAGATTCGCATCCGCCCTGACATCCGCCGTTCGCGAGGTCATCACCGGTGTGCGGTGCGCAATGCCTTCGAGCCGCGCAGCCGCCGCTTCGATGTCCGCGAAAGTCACCGCCATCAGACCCTCTCCATCGCCAGCGCGATGCCCTGGCCGACGCCGATGCACATCGTGCACAGCGCCCGCCTGCCGCCTGAGCGCTGCAGCTGATACATCGCCGTCGTGGCGAGCCGCGCGCCGCTCATGCCGAGCGGATGACCGAGCGCGATGGCGCCGCCCTGCGGGTTGACGTGCGCGGCATCATCGGCGATCCCCAGCTCCCGCAGGACCGCGAGTGCCTGGGCGGCGAAAGCTTCGTTGAGCTCGATCAGGTCGAAATCGCCGATGGCCAGCCGCAATCGCCCGAGCAGCCGCCGCGTGGCCGGAATGGGTCCCAGACCCATGAGTCGCGGAGCCACGCCGGCCACCGCGGAGCCGATGACACGCGCGCGCGGCGTGAGTCCATAACGGGTCACCGCCTCCTCGCTGGCCAGCAGCAATGCGCACGCGCCATCGTTGACACCGGAGGCATTGCCCGCCGTGACTGTGCCCTCGCGCCGAAACGGCGTTCCAAGCTTGGCGAGTGCCTCCAGGCTGGTGGCACGCGGGTGCTCATCGCGCTCCACCACGGTCGGCGGTCCTTTCTTCGATGGGATGGAGACGGGCACGATTTCCTGCGCCAGGGCGCCGTTCGCCTGAGCCGCAGCGGCGCGCTGCTGGCTGCGCAGCGCGAAGGCATCCTGGTCCGCGCGGCTGATGCGGCACTGCTCGGCGACGTTCTCCGCCGTCTCCGGCATGGAATCGATCCCGTACTGTTCCTTCAGGATCGGGTTGACGAACCGCCAGCCGATCGTCGTGTCGTGGAACTCCACGTCGCGCCCGAAGGGTGTCTGCGCCTTGGAGACCACGAAAGGCGCACGGCTCATGCTCTCGACGCCGCCCGCGATCATGAAGTCGGCCTCGCCGGCCGCAATGGCGCGGGCCGCGATGGCGACGGCATCGAGCCCCGAGCCACAAAGCCGATTCACCGTGGCGCCGGGCACCTCCTGCGGAAGTCCGGCAAGGAGCAGCGCCATCCGTGCGACGTTGCGGTTGTCCTCGCCCGCCTGATTGGCGCAACCGTAGATGATGTCGTCGAGCGCGCCCCAATCGACATTGGGCTGCCGCGAAAGCAGCGCGCGGATGGGGATGGCGGCCAGATCGTCCGTCCGCACGGCGGACAACGCTCCACCGTAACGGCCGATCGGAGTACGTACGGCGTCGCAAAGATAGGCATTCTTCATGGATTTAATTTGACACAGGAAAATTCACAGCGCAACGGCTTTTGTGTCACGTTGAGCCGCTCTTCGGCCGGCAGAGTAGCGCCTTCCAGCGCCAGGCTCCTGCTATATTTCGCCCGATGATGCTTCCGGCGCGCTTGCTGGCCGTGCTTCCTTTGTCCGTGCAAATGGCGCGCAACCGCGCCGCGCGCGCGCTGCACGCCAGCGCCTGGTTCCCCCATGTTCCGCTCGCAATCCTGGTCGGCGCGACCGGACTGCTGCAGATCCTGCTGACCTCCGGATCCCTGCAGCGCCTGCTCGCAGGCGGGCATTCGATCGCCTCGCTGGCAGGCGGCCTCGGCATCCCCGAGATTCGCGGCGCGCCGCAGGAAGCCATCGGCGGACTGCTCATCGTAGTCGGCATCGGACTGCTGTGGCGCTCGCGGCTGGCGTGGGTGATCGCGCTCCTGCTCGGGCTGGCAACCGTGGCCCTGGAGCTCTCGCCGCTATCGACCGCCTCGCGACCGCTCGAGGTCTTCAGCGGCCTGCTGTTGCTCCTGCTGCTCCTCGCCCGCGGCAGCTTCACCCGGGTCAGTCTCACGACCGCCACGCTGTTCGCCCTGGTGGGTGTCCTGGTGACGCTGGGCTATGGCGTACTCGGCTCCTACGTGCTCGGCAGCGGCTTCAATCCCAAGATCACCAACTTCATCGAAGCCGTCTATTTCACCGTCGTCACCATGGCGACCGTCGGCTACGGTGACATCACGCCGCGCACGGCCGATGCGCGCCTCTTCACCATCTCGCTCATCGTGCTCGGCCTGGCGGTGTTCGCCACTTCGCTTCCCGCCATCGTTGCCCCCTTCATCGACAAGCGGATGATGAACCTGCTGCAGCCCAGGAGGAAAAAGATGAAACGCGCATCTCACGTGATCGTGGTGGGTGATGGACCACTCGCCAAGGACGCCGCACGGGCTCTGGCTGCACGAGGGCTGCAAACCACCGCGGTCCTGGCGCAAAAGCCCGACGCAGAAGCCGATCAGCCGGAGGATTTCGTCGTCGGCGATGGCAGCGACACGGAGACGCTGCGCCGCATCCAGATCGGCGAGGCGCGCGCCGTGCTGGCGCTCAGCGAAGACGACTCGTACAACGCCTTCGTGGTGCTTGCCGCCAAGGAGCTGAATCCGAATGTGCGCACGGTAGCGGCCGTCAGCGACACTCGCAACACGGGCCGCGTGGCGCGCACCCGCCCCGACGTGCTGCTCACCTTGCCGCAGCTCGGCGGCGAGCTGCTCGCCATGGCCTTGAGCGGCGAGGAGATCAAGGCGGATGCGCTGATCAGCCAGCTGCTGAAGCTCGGCTAGCGCGCCGCGGAGCAGCGTCCCTTCCTTAGGGGAGAGGAGTCCATGGAACCTCAAGGCGATATCGCCTGGCTGCATTCTGTAATTCAATATGCCGCAACCTCATCCATCCGGAGCCGCTGATGCCCTCTCTCTTCGATCCGCTCAAGGCAGGCGACCTGCTGCTGCCCAACCGCATCCTCATGGCGCCCCTGACCCGCAGCCGGGCGGGTACGAGCCGCATTCCCAACGCTCTGATGGCAGACTATTACGCGCAGCGCGCATCCGCCGGGCTCATCATCTCTGAGGCCACGGTCGTGATGCCGATGGGCATCGGATATGCAGACACGCCGGGAATCTGGTCGCCGGAGCAGGTGGCGGGCTGGAAGCACGTCACCCAGGCGGTGCACGCGGCCGGTGGTCGGATGCTGCTGCAGCTATGGCACGTCGGGCGGATCTCGCATCCCGTCTTCCTCGACGGCAAGCTGCCCGTCGCCCCGAGCGCTCTCGCTCCAGCCGGCAATGTCAGCCTGCTGCGCCCCGCGACGCCTTTCATCACGCCGCGGCCGCTTGAACGCGATGAGATTCCGCAGATCGTGGCGGCCTTCCGGCGTGGCGCCGAGAACGCACAGCTCGCCGGCTTCGACGGCGTCGAGCTGCACGGCGCCAACGGTTATCTGCTGGACCAATTCCTCCAGGACAGCACCAATCAGCGCGACGATGAGTACGGCGGTCCAGTGGAGAATCGCGCGCGACTGCTGCTCGAGGCCACGGACGCCGCGATATCCGTCTGGGGACCCGGCCGGGTTGGCGTGCATCTCGCCCCTCGCGGCGACTCCCACTCCATGGGGGACTCGAACCACGCGGCGACCTTCGGCTACATCGCCCGGGAGCTCGGCCGCCGCAAGATCGCCTTCATCTGCGCCCGCGAGTACGTCGGGCCCGACAGCCTCGGTCCACAGCTCAAGGCCGCGTTCGGCGGCGTCTACATCGCCAACGAGAAGTTCACCCGCGAAAGCGGCCAGGAAGCGCTCGAGACCGGCCGAGCCGATGCAATCGCCTTCGGCAAGCTCTTCCTCGCCAATCCCGACCTGCCGGCCCGTTTCCTCTACGGCGCACCTCTCAACACGCCCCGCACCGACACCTTCTATCAAGGGGGCGCCGCCGGCTACACGGACTATCCAACTCTCGATGCCGCGGCGCAGGAGCGCGCCGCCGCCGCGCGAGGCGCTCGAGCGCAGAGCTGAGCCCGGCGGCCAAGGGCCATCGCGGGTGGCCGTGCTAGCATCACCGCCCATGAGCGAGACCCGAGACGGTGGCAGCAGCACTCCCCGCGACCCCGGCATCCAGCCCGGCATCGCCGTCCGCCTCTCCGCTCGTGTCCGCCGCATCACCGCGCCCAACCCGGGCGCGATGACCGGTCCCGGCACCAACAGCTACCTCGTGGGTGCCGGCGAGCGATGGGCGGTGATCGATCCCGGCCCCGCGGATGACCGCCATGTCCGCGCCCTCATGGAGGCCGCCCCGCAGGCCATCCATCACATCCTGGTCACGCACACACACGAGGATCATTCGCCCGGCGCGGCGCCCCTGAAGTCCGCGACCGGCGCCCTCCTCCTCGGCCGAACCACCTGCCACCGCCACTGGCAGGACTCCACGTTCGTACCCGATCGCGAGCTGCGCCACGATGATCGCCTGACACTCGTCCCCGGATGCACGCTGCGCGTCATCCATACGCCCGGCCACGCCAGCAACCACCTGTGTTTCCTCCTGGAGGATGAGCGCATCCTCTTCACCGGCGATCACATCATCCAAGGCTCGACGGTGGTCATCGATCCTCCCGACGGCGACATGGCCGCCTACATCGCCTCTCTCGAGGCTCTGCTGCGCGAGCCAATCGACTATCTCGCCCCCGGCCACGGCACGCTGATCCCGGAGCCCCACGCAGCAATTCAAGGCCTCATCCAGCATCGCCTGCGCCGGGAAGCCAAGGTACTGGCCGCCCTATCCCACCAACATCCGGCCGACCTCCCCTGCTTGGTGCGATGCGTCTACGATGACGTCCCGCCACACCTCCACCCCATCGCCGAGCGCTCTCTTCTGGCCCACCTTCTCAAGCTGCAATCCGAGAGCCGCGCCCGCCGCATCGCCGATAGTTGGATAGCCCCTCACTGACATAGAGGAGCGCTGCGCAAGCGATCCGCCAATGCTCCTAAGTGGTCCATCTCCACGACAGAATCTCCGGCATGTCCTCCCCCACCTGGCGGATGTAGTGCCGATGCTCGATCAGCTTCTCCCGCATCGCCTGCTTGATGTAACCGGCCTGTGACCCGATCTGCGGCAGCCGGTCGATCGTATCCGATACGAGGTGGAACCGATCGAGGTCATTGAGGACCGCC
>DASYGA010000442.1:0-3059 GCA_036000265.1 Steroidobacteraceae bacterium
TGTTCGTGCATGGCGGCGGGCCGCAGCTCACGGAGCTTTCCGCGGCGCTCGGCGTACCGACGCGCATGGTGGAAGGTCGGCGGGTCACGGATCAGAAGTCCATCGACGTGTCCGCCATGGTGCTCAATGGCTTGATCAACACCCGCGTCCTCGGCATCTGCCGCGACCTCGACATCGAGGCAGTGGGGATCAGCGGGGTCGATGCCGGACTGGTGCGGGCGCACAAGCGGCCGCCGGTGAAGATCGGATCGAGCGGCGAAGTGGTGGATTACGGCTTCGTCGGCGACATAGACGAAGTGGACCCGGCGGCCGTGCGCAAGCTCCTCGACAACGGCCTGATGCCGGTGGTGAGTCCGCTGTCGGCGGATGACAACGGCGTGCTGCTCAACATCAATGCGGACACCGTCGCCGCGGCACTGGGCGCGGCGCTCGGCGCGGAGAAGCTGATCCTCTGCACTGGCGCTCCGGGAATCCTCGGCGACATTTCCGATCCGGGATCGCTCATTTCCTACATCGACCTGCAGGGGCTGAAGCGCCTGCGCGAAGAGGGGCGCATCGCGGACGGGATGCTGCCGAAGGCGAAAGCGATCGAGGATGCGATCCGCGGCGGCGTGCGGCGCGTGCACGTGGTGTCCTATGCGGCGCCGGAGGGCATCCTCGGCGAAGTGTTCACCAACGAGGGGACCGGCACGCTGATCGTCGCGGATATCAAGGCGCTCACGCCTGCCGAGCAGCAGGGAGCGCAGACCCCGTGATGCAGGGACGAATCCAGTCCTGCCTGGCATGTCGGTTCAATCAGCCTATTGCACCGAGTGCAATCGACGCATTGCACCGAGGCCGCCGCGCGATCGCGAAATCCGCCTCCGCTGAGGGGAGCCGGAACCAGTCATGACCCGTTTGTGGGACAAGGGTGCGGCTCTCGACGACGGTGTGTTGCATTACACGGCGGGGGAAGACTTCGCGCTCGACGAGCGCTTGGTGCGCTATGACGTGCGTGCATCAGCCGCTCACGCGAAGATGCTCCACGAGCAGAAGTTGCTGTCGGACGCCGACCTCGACGCGATCCACGACGGCCTGACGGCTCTGGCGGAGGAGCACGCTCGCGGCCAGTGGCATATCGAGTTGACCGACGAGGACGGCCAGACAGCGCTCGAGCACAGACTGACGGAGCGGATCGGGCCTGCCGGCGGACGCGTGCATTTGGGACGCTCGCGTAACGATCAGGTTCTGACAGCGCTGCGGCTCTACCTGCGGGACGCCGTGGAAGAGCTGAGCGACGGCGCGCTTCGCATCGCCGAGGCACTGACGCGTCTGGCGAAGCGTGAGGCAAACACGGCGCTGCCAGGCTATACCCACATGCAGCAGGCGATGCCGAGCTCGGTTGCGCTCTGGGCTGGCGGCTTCGCAGCGGAGATACGCGACGACGCGGAGGGCTTGAGGCAGGTCCAACGCCGGATCGGCAAATCACCGCTGGGGTCTGCGGCGGGCTACGGGACGCCCGGATTGCCGATCGATCGGAAGGCAACTCAACAGGACCTGGGCTTCGCCGAAATCCACGAGCCGGTGACGGCGGTGCAGCTCTCGCGAGGCAAGGCGGAAGCCAGCCTGCTGTTTGAGATCGCACTCGTCATGCAGGACCTCGGCCGCCTGGCCGCCGACGTGCTCCTCTTCTATACCCAGGAATTCGGCTTCCTCGAGCTGCCCGATGCATTCACCACCGGCTCCTCGATCATGCCGCAGAAGCGCAACCCCGATGTCTTCGAGCTGATCCGCGGCCGCTCCGCGACGGCGCAGGCCTGCCTCATGGAAGCGCTCGGCCTTTGCGCCAAGCTCCCCTCGGGCTATCAGCGCGATCTGCAGCTGCTGAAAGTACCGCTATTTCGCGGCATCGACCTCGCACAACAGACTCTGGCGATACTCCCTATGGCACTCGATGCCATGCGCTTCCGACCCGATCGCATCCGCCTCGACCCAGCGATTCACGCGGCCGAGGAAGCGAATCGGCTGGTGGTGACCGAAGGCATCCCCTTCCGCGAGGCCTACCGGCGCATCGCCGCGAAGCTCGAGAGCTCGTAAGGCGCTCGGAGCTCAGTGCGCCTCGTCCCAGTTGGCTCCGGTGCCGATATCCACCCGCAGCGGCACGCGCAGCTCCGCGGCCGCGGCCATTCGTTCCCGGACGGCCTGCGTCACTGCCTCCACGGCATCGCTGCGCACTTCGAGCACCAGCTCGTCGTGTACCTGCATGATGAGCCGCGCGGGGGCGTCCTCCCGGGCGCACCACGCGTCGACCGCGATCATGGCGCGCTTGATGATGTCGGCAGCAGTGCCCTGCATGGGTGCGTTGATCGCGCTGCGCTCCGCATATTGCCGCGTCGCACCGTTGCCGGAGCGGATGTCCGGCAGGTATAGCCGCCGGCCGTAAACCGTCTCGACGAAGCCGCGCTCGCGTGCCTGGCTGCGCGTATCGTCCATGAAACGCCTGACGCCGGGATAGCGTTGGAAGTAGCGCTCCACATAGGACTGTGCCGCTCCGCGCTCGATGCCCAGCTGGCGCGCGAGCCCGAAGGGCGACATGCCGTAGATGAGCCCGAAGTTGATGGTTTTCGCCGCCCGCCGCTGGTCGGCAGTGATCTGCGCCAGCGCCACCCCGAACACCTCCGCCGCGGTTGCCTGATGCACGTCCCGATCTTCCGCGAAGGCCGCAAGCAGGCCTTCGTCGCCGGAAAGATGCGCCATGATACGCAGCTCGATCTGCGAGTAATCCGCCGCCAGAAGCACGTATCCAGGCGGCGCAATGAAAGCACGCCGGATGCGCCGCCCCTCGGGACGACGGATCGGAATGTTCTGCAGGTTGGGATCGGTCGAAGAGAGCCTGCCGGTCTGGGCCACCGCCTGATGATAGGAGGTGTGGATCCGGCCCGTGCGCGGGTTGATCTGCTCCGGCAGCTTGTCGGTATAGGTCGATTTGAGCTTGGCCAGCCCGCGATAATCGAGCACGATGCGCGGCAGCGCATAGGAAGCCGCCAGCTCCTCCAGCACATCCTCCGCCGTGGACGGCT
>DASYGA010000460.1:0-15461 GCA_036000265.1 Steroidobacteraceae bacterium
GCCGCATACCAGATCGAGTATTCGCGCGACGCTCCAGCGCTTGTCGCGAGTCTTGCCGTGGATGCGGCCCGAGCGCTGCGCCAGCCCCGCGCCGCAGGACTCGTCAACGCCGTTCTGCGCCGTTACGTCAGGGAACACCACGCGCTTCTCGCGGCCGTGGACGCAGATCCTGCCGTCCGCACTGCGCATCCTGCGTGGCTGGTAGCCAAGCTGGCCGAAGCGTGGCCGGACCAGTATCAGCGGACGCTGCAGGCCAACAACGAGCACCCACCCATGGTGCTGCGCCTCAATATCCGCCGCCGCGCGGCGGCGGACTACCTTGCGGATCTGGCGGCCGCCGCGCTCGCGGGCTCGCTGCTGGAGTGGACAGCCGCCGCTCATGCCGGCTCGGTCGCGGTGAGGCTGGAGCGACCTATCGCCGTGGCGTCTCTGCCCGGCTTCAAGGAGGGCTGGGTCTCGGTACAGGACGCTGGCGCACAGCTCGCGCCCACCCTGCTCGATGTTTCGCCCGGCATGCGGGTTCTCGATGCATGCGCGGCTCCCGGCACCAAGACCTGCCATCTGCTCGAAAGCGTTCCCGGCCCGATGGATCTCACCGCGGTGGACATCGATGCCGGCCGGCTCGGCCGAGTCGAGGAGAACCTGCGCCGCCTGGGTCTCGCGGCTCGCCTCGTCGCGGCGGACGTACGCGACCGCGATTCCTTCTGGGACGGCCGGCCGTTCGACCGTATTCTGGTCGACGCCCCATGCTCCGGAACGGGAGTGATTCGCCGCCACCCGGACATCAAGCTGCTGCGCCGCGCCGCGGATGTCACGACATTCGCGGACGTGCAGCTCGAGATCCTCGGGGCGGCCTTCGGCATGCTCGCGCCTGGCGGACGGCTGGTATACGCGACCTGCTCGGTCCTGCCGGCGGAGAACGAAGCCGTCGTCGGCCGGTTTCTCGCAGGAGAGCCACGGGCGCGTCCAGCGGCCATGCCCTGCGGCGATGAGCTCGCCCCCGGCGGGCTCGCCCGGCCGGTGGGCACCCAGCTGCTTTGCGGAGGAGCGGCGGGAAGCGACGGGTTCTATTATGCTTGTCTCGAAAAGACAACGCGCGCAACGTGAACGGCGCGTTAACGTTCGAGACACTCAAGCATCTGCCGTTGCATTCATGCCACGACGGTTCTCAGCCCTGGAGCGCGCGCTCGGGCACCTGTACAGGGGGCGCTGGCCGAGCCTGACCGCTCTCGCCGCAGCCTTGCTGATGGCCTTGTCGGCGGCCCCGGCGCAGGCCAATGCCCTCGACGGGGCGCTGCAAGTCAGCTCCGCTTACGTCAATTTCGATCACGGGGTCATCCAGCTCTATGCGCGTATCCAGTACCCTCTGAACCCCGCGATCCGCGAGGCACTGCAGGATGGGGTTACGCTGACGTTCGACGTGGAGGCCAGAGTCGACCGTGTGCGGCACCTCTGGTTCGACGCCAACGTTGTGGACGTCACCTTGCGGCGGGAGCTTGCCTATCGCGTCGTCACCGACCGGTTCGTGGTCCGCGACGTGCGCAGCGGCGATCAGAAGAGTTTCGAGACCCTGAAGGAGGCACTGGCCTATCTCGGCAAGGTCGACGCCTGGCCGATCCTCGTCGAGCCGCAGCTGGATGGAGGGCGCTATATCATCAGCGTGCGCGCGGGCGTGCGGCGCGGCAAGCTTCCCGCTTCCCTGCGGGCGCTGCTCTTCTGGACGGACGACTGGCAACGCGTCAGCAAGTGGTACTCATGGTCCCTGCCGGTGTAAGCGACGAACGCGAGGCGGCGCAGCGGTTGCGCGCCCGCCGCCGCGGCGCCTGGTCCCTTGCGCTCTGGGGCGTCCTCGGCCTCGGGGCACTGCTGCTCCTGCTGGCGAAGAGCGTGCAGAACTCCTCGGAGTTCGGCCGGCTGCAGCCGTGGATCCTGCTGCTCAACATCGCCGGCGTGCTCACTCTCACGGTGCTGCTGGTGCGCAAGCTCTGGCAGCTGGTTCGCGACTATCGCAGCCACGTGCCGGGCTCGCGCCTGACGGCGCGCACCGTGATCATCTTCGGCGCGCTGGTGGTGGCGCCGCTGCTCATCGTCTACCTGTCTTCGCTCGAGTTCCTCAACCGCGGCATCGACAGTTGGTTTCGGGTCGAGGTGCGCCAGGGCCTGAAGGATGCGTTGGTCCTCTCCCGCGCCGCGCTCGATCTGCGGGTGGAGGAGTGCTCGCGCCGTACGGAGCTGCTCGCTCATGCGCTCACCGGGCGCTCGGGCATGGAGATCCAGACCCGCCTCGACGAGGAGAGGCGCGCGACCGCCGCCTCGGAGATCGTCCTTTTCGGCGGTGACGAGCACATTCTCGCCGCCAGCCTCGACAACCCGCTCGCCAACGTTCTGCTGGCTCCTCCTGTGGACCTGGTGGAGCGCGTCAGCCAGCACCGTCCATATGTCAGTCTGGAGCCGCAGTCCAACGGCCAGTACGTCATCCGCATAGGGGCCCCGCTCGGCGAATCGCCGGCGAGCCCGGACCAGAGATACGTCATGGCGGTCTACCCCGTGCCGACCCAGCTCGCGGAGCTGTCGGATGCGGTGCAACGCTCCTACTCGCAGTACGGCAATCTTGCCGCCCTGCGCGAGCCGTTGAAGTACAGCTTCAGCCTGACACTGTCGCTCGTCGTGCTGCTCGCAATGTTGGCGGCGCTCTACGGCGCCATCTTCTCCGCCCAACGGCTGGCGCGTCCGGTCCAGGACCTGATCGCGGGCACCCGCGCCGTCGGCAAGGGCGATTTCGACACGCGGCTGCCGCTGCCCTCGCGCGATGAGATGGGATTCCTGGTGCATTCCTTCAACGACATGACCAAGCGCCTGCGGCGCGCGCACGAGGAGGCGACCCGCAGCCAGCAGGCCGTGGAGCGCGAGCGCGAGCGGCTGGCGATCATTCTGGCGCGGCTCTCCACCGGCGTGCTCGCAGTCGACCGCACGCTCACCGTGCGCATGGCGAACGAGGCGGCCGGCGCCATCCTCGGCACCGACCTTTCCGCGGCCACCGGCCGTTCCCTGCCGGAGCTGTCCGCGAGCAACGAGCGCCTCGGGCAGTTCGTGGCGGCGCTGGCCGTGCGCTTCGCACGGGGACGGGAGGAGTGGCGCGAGCAGCTCGACCTCGAGAGCGGACCGACCCATGGCTCGCATGGACGGCGCAATCTGATGTGCGCCTGCACGTCCCTGCCGGGGGAGGGCGGCGACATGGGTTATGTCATCGTGTTCGATGACATCACGACGCTGCTGCAGGCGCAGCGCGATGCCGCCTGGGGTGAGGTGGCGCGCCGTCTCGCGCACGAGATCAAGAACCCCCTGACGCCGATCCAACTTTCCGCCGAGCGGCTGCGGCGGCGGCTGCTCGCCAACATGGCGCCGCGCGACGCGGAGATCCTCGAGCGCGCCACGCACACCATCGTGCAGCAGGTCGAGACCATGCAGCAGATGGTGAACGCCTTCAGCGAGTACGCCCGGGCGCCGGAGATGCGGATCAGCCGCTTCAGTCTCAACCAGCTGGTGACCGAGGTCGCCGAGCTCTACCGCTCGCAGGACCCGCGCGCGGCCATTCAGCTCAGCCTGGACGAGCGGCTCGAGGGCATCGAGGCTGACCGTGGCCGCGTGCGCCAGATCCTCAACAACCTGGTCACCAACGCGTTCGAGGCGCTCGAGGGCACGCCGCAACCGCGCCTCGAGATCGCGACCCGTCTCGAGTCGGCCGGAGAGAGCCAGCATGACGGCCCGTACGAGGACAAGTACGCGGCGGTGGCCGTGTGTGACAATGGTCCTGGGTTCCAGCGCGAGCTGCTGGGCCGGGTATTCGACCCGTACGTCACCAGCAAACCCAAAGGCACGGGGCTTGGCCTCGCAATCGTGAAGAAGATCGTCGAGGAGCATGGCGGCCGGATCGATGCCGATAATCGCCCGGAAGGCGGCGCCCGGATCAGAGTGCTGCTGCCCGTCGCCGACTGCACGCGGACGGCGGGCGGCGCGCGCGACCGAAGAGAGCAATTGCGGAGAGAAAGGGCATGACAAAATTGTCTGGAACGATTTTACTCGGCCCATCCATGCGCCTCGGCCCTGCGGGCCCGCCCTGCCGGGCGTTCAAAATTGCTCCAGGCAATTTTGTGGACGGCGACAGCCGGCCCGAAGGGGTTTTCCGATGAGTGTCGACTCGCGCGCGCGGGGATCGGAGGGCGCAGCGACGGCGCCTCGCACAGCTCCACGCATTCTGGTGGTCGATGACGAGGCGGACATCCGCGGCCTATTGAAGGAGATCCTCTCCGAGGAGGGATACGAAGTCGACGTCGCTGCCAACGCGGCCCAGGCGCGCGCTTCACGCGCGCGACAGACGCCCGATCTGGTGCTGCTCGACATCTGGATGCCGGATGTGGATGGCATCACCCTGCTGCGCGAATGGTCCGCTTCGGTGGCGGACGGCTGCCCCGTCGTCATGATGTCAGGTCATGGAACGGTCGAGACGGCCGTCGAGGCGACACGCCTCGGCGCCTTCGACTTCGTCGAGAAGCCGCTGTCGCTGGCCAAGCTGCTGCGCACGGTGGAGAGGGCGCTCGATGCCGGCAGGCGCCGCCGCCAGTCGGGCAAGCTGCTCGTGCCAGCGCTGATGATGCCGGCCGGCAAGAGCAAGCTGATGCAGCAGCTGCGCAATGAGCTGCAGCAGATCGCGGGCCACGCCTCCTCCGTGCTGCTCATCGGCGAGCCGGGCTCCGGCCGCGAGGCCTTCGCCCGCTACCTGCACGAGCGCGGCCCGCGCGCGGGCACCCCTTTTGTCACCCTCATCGCCAGCAGCCTGCGCGAGGCGGAAGCGGAGAGCCGCCTGTTCGGCCGCGTCGAGGGCGCAAGCCGCCAGCCGGGGCTGCTGGAGCAGGCGTCCGGCGGCACGCTTTTCATCCAGGAGATCGAGGATCTGCCGGTCGGCGCACAACGTCTGCTGGTCGGCACCCTGGAGTCCGGGCGGTTCACGCCGCTCGGCGCCGGCGAAGCGGTCGAGCTGCGCGCGCGCGTGGTCTCCTCGGCGCAACCGGGAATGGAGAGCAGGGCCGGAGCGCAGGGGCTGCGACGCGACCTGCTCGCGCATCTCAACACGCTGATCGTAAGGGTGCCGCCGCTGCGCGATTACTCCGAGGACGTTCCGGAGCTGCTGCGCCAGCAGGTGGACCGGATCGTCGACACCGAAGGCCTGCCGTTCCGCCGCTTCAGTGTCGCGGCGCAAAACCGTCTGCGCAACTATCCATGGCCCGACAACGTGCGGGAGCTGAAGAACCTGGTGCACCGCCTGTTGATCCAGGGCGGAGGCGAGGAGATCAGCCTCGATGAGATCGAGCGTGAGCTCGCCGTGCAGGCAACTGCCGGCGAGCCGCTCGTCAAGCAGGACCTGCTGGCGCTGCCGCTGCGCGAGGCGCGGGAGCAGTTCGAGCGTGCCTACCTGCAACAGCAGCTCCTGCTCTGCAACGGCAAGGTGGGCCAGCTCGCCAAGCGCGTTGGCATGGAACGGACGCACCTCTACCGTAAGCTCAGGTCGCTCGGGCTCGATTTTCGCTCCATCGGGGAAGATTGAGCCCAACTGCGCGGCTGTGGCGCCGCGCGGAGGCCCTGCTCTGCCGCCGGAACGAGCCGGGATGGCCGTGACGAACCGGCGATGGGGCGTGCCACGGCAGGTGCGATTGTTGTATCCTCTCGGGGACAACGTTGTCGGAGATTGACAACTGACAGCCGCCGGATCAGGCAAGAGGAAGAGCGAACCCGCGCCAGCGCGAAATGGATCCGCGCGTCACGCGGCCGGGGGCGCTATGCGCAAGGGATTGCGGGTGCTGATCGTGGAGGATGTCACCGCCGAGGCGGAGCTTGCGGTCCGCCACTTGAGCTCCGGCGGCATCTCCTGCCTGCCGCGCATCGTCGCCGACGAGCGGCAGTTCCGCACGGCTCTCACGCTGTTTCGTCCCCACCTCATTCTCTCCGACTTCACCCTGCCCGCCTTCGATGGGCTCGCGGCCCTCGACATCGCCCGCCAGGAGGCGCCGGATGTCCCGTTCATATTCCTGTCCGGCACCATCGGCGAGGAGCGCGCCATCGAGGCGCTGCGCCGCGGGGCGGTGGATTATGTCCTGAAGAGCAACCCCGCGCGGCTCGTGCCGGCGGTCCGCCGCGCACTGCGCGAGGTGGAGGAGCGTGGGCGTCGCCGTGCCGCGGAGCGCCAGATCGTGCGCCTCACGCGCCGCCTGCGAATGCAGAGCGCCATCAACAGTGCCGTCGTCCGCGTCCGCGATCCGGACGAGCTGCTGCGCGAGGCCTGCCGGGTGGCTCATGAGGTCGGCGCCTACGATCGCGTGGTGGTTTTCCGCGTCTCGAATGATCGTCGAAGCGTCACGCCCTGGCACTGGCTGGGACCGGGACCGTCTTCGCCGCAGGATCCGCACGTCCTCACCATTGGCAACGGCACTGAGCCTGATACCAGCCTGATCGGGCGCGCGCTGCGCACGGGTGAGATCGTGCTGTGCGGCGATCTGACACGGACCGAGCCGCCCGTCATGGTGCGCGAGGCACTGTTGCGGATCGGGTTGCGATCGATCGTGGCGCTGCCGCTCATCGTGGATGGAGTGCCGGTCGCGGCGTTGGCTCTTGCCTCGCGCGAGGCGGATGTCGTGAGCGACGAGGAGCTGCGCCTTCTGCAGGACATCGTTGCCAACCTGTCGTTCGCATTGCGCTACTGGCAACAGGAGGACGTGGCGCAGTATCTGGCCTCCTTCGACCCCCTCACCGGTCTGGCGAAGCGCGGACTCTTCTGTCAGCGCATGGATCAACGCCTGCGCAAGCGGGCGGCGCTGGAGAATGCACCGACAGTGGTTGCGTTCGATGTCATGCATCTGAGCAAGGTCAACGACAGCTTCGGGCGCCATGCCGGCGACCTGCTGCTGCAAGCGGTGGCCAAGCGACTCAAGTACCACATCCCGGATGATGATCGCCTGGGCTACCTCGGGGGTGGGACGTTTGCGCTGGTCCTGCCGTCCGACGAAAGCTCCGCGGAGAGTGTGACCAGCCTGCTGGAGAACACGGTTTTCCGCGAGCCGTTCCGTATCGAGGGGCGGGTCCTGCGCACCTCCTGCCGGTCGGGCATCGCGCGCTCCCCAGCCGATGGTCACGATGGCAATACCCTGACGCAGCGGGCGGAGGCGGCGCTGATGCAGGCGAAGGCGGCCGGTGAGCAGTACCTGCACTACCAGATCGAGATGCACAGCGACATCGCCGAGCGGCTGGCCCTCGAGCACCGCTTGCGGGCGGCGCTCGACGAGCGGCAGTTCGTGTTGCACTACCAGCCGCAGGTGAATCTGGCGACCGGCCGCATCGATGGCGTGGAGGCGCTGCTGCGCTGGCAGGACCCGGAGCGGGGACTGGTATTCCCGGGGCAGTTCCTGCCTATCCTGGAGTCCTCCGGCATGATCGTGCCGGTGGGTGAATGGGTGCTGCGGCAGGCCGCCGACGACTGCCGGCGGTGGCGGCTCGCGGGCCTCGGCGCCCTGCGGATCGCAGTCAACGTATCCGCGCAGCAGATCCGGCGGCGCAACTTCGTGCAGCACGTGCTCGAGGCAGGCGGGCCGTGCGATTGCGGGGGACGGGCGATCGATCTCGAGATCACCGAGACCGGGTTGCTGCACGATGTCGAGGGGGCGAGCCACAAGCTGCGCGAGCTGCGTGCGGCGGGGCTGCGCGTGGCGCTGGATGACTTCGGCACCGGCTATTCATCGCTCGGCCTGCTGTCGAAGCTGCCGGTGGATCTGGTGAAGATCGACCGCTCGTTCATCACCGGTCTGCCGGAGGATAAGGCGAGCGTCACCCTGGTGTCGAGCGTGATCGGCCTGGCATCGGCATTCGGCCTGAAGGTCGTGGCCGAGGGAGTGGAGACGCAGGGGCAGCTCGAGGCGCTGCGCAATATGGGCTGCGATCAGTCGCAGGGCTACCTGCACTCCCGGCCGATACCCGCCGCCGAATTCGAGCAGTTACTGCGGGACCTGGCGGCGGGTCCTCGAATCTGATCGGCTGACCGCCTCAGCGCTTTGCGCGTGCCTTGCGGCCGCCGCTACGGCGCGCCGCTTTGGATCTCGCCGCGCGCTTCACCGGAGCACGCCGCGCCGCCGCTTTCGCCGCCGAGCCGGCGCGCTTCGCGCCGCGCGCGGCCGCGGGCTTGCCCTTTGCCGGTCGGCGCGTGCTCCGGGTCGTCTTGGCCTTGGATCTTCCCGCTGCCGACTGACTCGGCCGGCCCCGCCGCCTGGCGCCGTCCACAAGCGCTCGCGGCGATCTCCTCGCCGCCGCCCGCTTGCCGGATGCGCGTTTCGCCCGGCTCGCCACCCGGCCCTTGCGCCGCGGCGCCTTACCGGCAGACGTCCTGCCCGCGGCGGCGGGCGCGTCCACGCCGCGCAACTGCTCGAGAATCGCGGGATTCTCCAGCGTCGAGACATCCTGCGCGATCTCCTCGCCACGGGCGATCGCCCGCAGCAGCCGGCGCATGATCTTGCCGGAACGGGTCTTCGGCAGATTGTCGGCGAAGCGGATCTCATCGGGCTTGGCGATGGCCCCCAGATGCTCCGCCACCCAGGTGCGCAGCTCGTTGACCAGTGCGCCGGTATCGCCTGTCGGCCTTTGCCCCCGGCAAACCACGTAGGCGAAGACGGACTCGCCCTTGATCTCGTGCGGCTTGCCGACGATCGCCGCCTCGGCGACACGCGGATGCGAGACCAGCGCAGACTCGATCTCCATCGTGCCGAGCCTGTGACCGGCCACGTTCAGCACATCGTCTATGCGGCCCATGATCCAGAAGTAGCCATCCTTGTCGCGATGGGCGCTGTCGCCCGCCACATAGAAGCGCCTGTCGAATTTTTCCCAGTAAGCGGCGAGATAGCGCGCATTGTTGCCCCAGATGGTGCGCAACATGGCCGGCCAGGGCTTCTTGATGACGAGATAGCCACCGGCATCGGGGCGGGTGACGGATTCGCCGCGCTCATCGACGATATCCGCCTCCACACCGGGCAGCGGCAGCGTGCACGAGCCGGGCTTGGTGGCTGTGACCCCGGGGAGCGGCGAGATCAGGATGACGCCGGTCTCCGTCTGCCACCAGGTGTCGACGACCGGACAGCGGCCACGGCCAATGACACGCTGATACCACATCCAGGCCTCGGGATTGATCGGCTCCCCGACGCTGCCGAGCAGCCGCAGGCGCGACAGGTCGTAGCGGGCCGGGATCTCGTCGCCGAGCTTCATCAGCGCGCGGATCGCCGTCGGGGCGGTATAGAAGACGCTGACCCCGTGATCCTGGCAGATTTTCCAGAAGCGTCCCGCATCCGGGGTGGTCGGGGCGCCTTCATACAACATGACGGTGGCGCCCGCGGCGAGCGGCCCGTAGGCCACGTAGCTGTGGCCGGTCACCCAGCCGACATCCGCGGTGCACCAGAAGACATCGTCATCGCGCAGATCGAACACCCACTGGGTCGTCAGTTTCGCGCCCAGCAGGTAGCCGCCGCTCGAATGTTGGATTCCCTTCGGTTTCCCAGTCGATCCGGAGGTATAGAGCAGGTAGAGCGGATGCTCCGCCTCGACCCATTCCGGCTCGCATGCCGGCGCCTGTCCCTCCAGCGCCTCGTGCCACCACAGGTCGCGGCCGCGCCGCATCGTGACGGGCCGGCCGGTACGCTTGAGCACGATCACCCGCTCGATCGTGGCGCACCCGTCGGCCAGCGCCTTGTCGGCCGCCGCCTTGAGCTCTATGGTGTGGCCGCCGCGCCAGCCGCCGTCGGCGGTGATCAGCAGCTTCGCGCCCGTATCCTCGATGCGGTCCTTCAGTGCGGGCGCGGAGAAGCCGCCGAAGACCACCGAGTGAATTGCCCCGATCCGGTTGCAGGCATGCATGGCGACGATGCTCTCGGGCACGAGCGGCATGTAGATCGCGACCCGGTCGCCCTTGCCGACACCCTGAGCCTTCAGCGCATTCGCAAACCGGCAGACCTCGGCGTGCAGCTCGCGGTACGAGATCCTGCGGCTGTCGCCGGGCTCGCCTTCGAAGATGATCGCCGGCTTCTCTGCACGCTCCGCCAGATGCACATCGAGGCAATTGAAGGAGACGTTGAGCCGGCCATCCGTGAACCAGCGGTAATTCGGCGCGGCGGAGTCATCGAGGGTCACCGTGAAGGGCGTATGCCAGGTGATCTCCTCACGCGCGAGCCGGGCCCAGAATCGGCTGGGATCCTCGGCCGCCTCCTGGCGCAGCCGCTCGAGATCCGCGGGCTTGATGCGCGCCCGGTGGGCGAATTCCGCGGCAGGAGCGAATGTTCGCTCCTCCTGAAGAGCGGATTCGATGTTCTTGCTCGCCATGAGTGCATTCCCCTGACAGACAAAGCACCAGGAGGCGAGCATAACGAATCTCGCGGTGAAAGGCCGTACCACTGGCCGTCCCTGGCGGGTGAGCCGCGCCGTCCCGCGGTGAGCGCCCGCGCAAAACGCGCGCGCCGGGGGCCCTGCCGTCAGGAATGACCACTGGCAGGGCCTCCAATGAGGATCATCCGCGTACGGCCCTACCCTCTGACCTCGGCCAGCAGGCGGCCGATGCTTGCGCGCGCCTGGCGCGCATAGCCGCCGCCAAACAGGTTGGCGTGATTCAACACGTGATAGAGGTTGTAGAGCTCGGCGCGCACACCGTGGCCGGCGGGCAGCGGCGCCGACACCTGATACGCGTCGTAGAATGCGCGGCCGAAGCCGCCGAACAGCCGGGTCATTGCCAGGTCCGCCTCCCGGTCGCCGTAGTACACCGCCGGATCGAAGATGACGGGCGCCTGCTCGCTATCCGCGAGCCAGTTGCCGGCCCAGAGGTCGCCGTGCAGGAGCGAGGCTCGCGGTCGATGATTCGCCAGCAGCGCATCGACCGCCTCGAGAAGCCGCGCCCCGGGGCTTTCCAGCAGCTCCGCGCAGCCGTTCTGCACCGCGAGCGTGAGCTGATGCCGCAGGCGGCGCTCGCGGAAGAATTCCGTCCAGTCTGCCAGCCACCCATTCGGCTGCGGCGTGGGGCCGATGAAGTTGTCACCCTCGAACCCGAACCGCGCCGCCGTCACGGCGTGCTGCGCCGCGAGCTGCTCGCCGAGCCTGTGCTCCGCCGCGGCACCCGCGGGCCGGGCCTCGATCCATTCCAGCGCGAGAAACGCACCCTCTGCGGCGGCGCCGCGCGCCAGCACGCGCGGTACGCGGATGGCCTTCGCTGCCGCCAGCGCTTGCAGGCCCGCGGCTTCCGCTGCCAGTGCGGCGCTGCCGCCCCGATCGGTCATCTTCACGAACAGCGAGGTCGCACCGCACTGCCAGCGGTAGGTTCGATGCATGCTGCCGCGCGAGACGTCGCTTTGCGGTCCCGGGGCGCAATCCGCGCCGATTTGCGCCGCGATCTCGCGTGCGATGACATCGAATCCGCCGAGCTTGCTCAAAGGCCGCTTCTCCGGGTGCAATGCTCAGCTTGCGACCGCTGCATGGGCGCTGCCTTGCGCGGCGAGCCGCTCGCCCTGGCGGCGCAGCAGCGGTCCGAAGCCGAGGCGATCGTACAGTGCTCCCAGCGCCGCAAGATCCGGGGTCTTCGGCTGCAGGTCCGCGGCCGAGACGCCGAGCGGCATATCGCAAACGATGCGGGTGAGCCGCCGCGCCAGGAAAGCCGCCTCGCGATGCGCTGCCAGGCGTTCCCCGAGAGCGCTGCCGCCGCGCAGCCCCAGCGCGGCGACGCGGCCGATGTTGGCATAGAGCTCATCGAGCGAGCCGAATTTGCGCATCAGCGTGGCCGCGATCTTCGGCCCGATGCCGGGCACCCCGGGGATGTTGTCGCAGGAATCGCCGGTGAGGGCGAGATAATCCGCAAAGCCCTCGGGCGCCACGCCAAAGCGGCGCGGAATGTCCCGATAGCCGAGCTGCGTGCGCGCGCCAAAGTCCCACAGCAGGTCGCCGTCGCGTACCAGCTGCGCGAGATCCTTGTCGCGGGTGATGAAGGCCGAGCGGATACCCTCGGCCCGCATCACACAGGAGAGCGTGCCGATGATGTCGTCGGCCTCGAACTCCGGATCGACGAACGCCCGCAGACCCAGGTGCCGGCAGAGCTCCCGGCAATACTCGAACTGGCGTGCAAGGCCGGCCGGCGCCGGCTCGCGATTGGCCTTGTAGGCCGGGTAGATCCTGTTGCGATACGAGGTCGCCAGCCGCTGATCGAATGCGACGCCGATGTAGCGCGGCCGGAGACGTTCCAGCAGATCGCACAGGAAACGCGCGAAGCCGAACACCGCGTGCACGGGATTGCCGTCGCAATCCGCCATGTCGGGCAGCTGCGAGTGATACGCGCGGAAGATGTATACCGAGGCATCGACCAGAAAAATCATGGGCGAGCCGGTGACTCAGGGGAGGACACTTGACGTGTCCTCGCTCCGGCGAGCGCCCGCGCACGGCCACCACGGACGGTCAGTGGCACGGGCCCGTCCTGCCTCATCAACTGAGCCAGCGCTGGATGCGATCGTGCAGCGGGCTCGAGCGCGGAAAGTGCGCCAGCAGGTACTGCATCTGGTCCGCGAGCACGCGCCGGCCCTTGAGGAAGATGTACTCCGCGTAGGTCGGCGTGAACGGCACCGCGATGAGCTGCATCTTCGCCTGCTCCGGCGTGCGCGAGGCCTTCTGGTTGTTGCAGCGGCGGCAAGCAGTCACCACGTTCGTCCATACGTCGATGCCGCCCTGGCTGAACGGCCTGATGTGGTCGCGTGACAGCTCCCGTGACGGAAAGCGCAGGCCGCAGTACATGCACAGATAGGCGTCCCGGCGAAACAGCGTCTGGTTATTGAGCGGCGGCACGTAGTCGTGGCGCGTATTGCCCGGATTGCCCGTGTGCCCGACGGTGGCCACGATGGAATTGATTTCCAGCATCGTGCGCCGGCCGGTGCGTGCGTTCACACCGCCGTAGAGCTCGAACAGCGGCGAGCCACAGGTATAGGCCACCTGCTCCTGGTGGTAAAGCCGGGCCGCCTCCTTGTAGTCGATCCATTCGAGCGGCATGCCGGCGATGTCCGTCCGCAGCACGAGTTGGGAGAGCCCGCGCGCCGTCCCAGCCGGGACGATCCGCAGGTCGTCCGCACCGCCGCGGTCGGCCCGTTCGAGGTCTATGCCCATCATGACCGGTGTAAGATACGGCAATATTATGCGAATATTCAACATCCCACGCTCAGGGATCGCAGAAGAGGGCCGTAGATGCCAGCAACCATAGGCGCGCTGCGCGAGAGCGCGCCCCGCGAGACCCGTGTCAGTTTGGTTCCCGAGGTGGCCGATAAGCTCGCCCAGACTGGGGCGCGAGTGCTTCTCGAGCGCGGCGCCGGCGTGAGCGCCCAGTTTCCCGATTCGGCCTACCGCGGGGTGGAATGGGCCGATTCGGCCGCTGCCGTGCTCGAGCAGTCGCAGGTGGTGCTGACGGTCCAGCCGCTTTCGCTGGAGTGCATCCAGGCGCTGAAACCGGGGGCCGTGCTCATCGGCTTCCTGCAGCCCTATGCGCGCGCCGCGGAAGTGACGGCTCTCAGGGAGGGGCGAATCACGAGCTTTGCGATGGAGCTGGTGCCGCGCATCTCGCGCGCGCAATCGATGGACGCCCTGTCCTCGCAGGCTGCCATCGCCGGGTACAAGGCGGTGCTGATCGCCGCCAATCACCTGCAGAAGTTTTTTCCGATGCTCACTACGGCGGCCGGGACGATCCGTCCCGCGCAGGTGCTGGTCATCGGTGCAGGCGTCGCAGGCCTGCAGGCGATCGCGACGGCCAAACGCCTCGGCGCGGTTGTCGAGGCGTATGACGTCCGGGGTGCCACGCGCGAGCAAGTAAAATCGCTCGGCGCGAAATTCGTCGACACCGGTGTGAGCGCCGAAGGCACGGGCGGCTACGCGCGCGAGCTCACCCCGGAAGAGTTGCGCCGGCAGCAGGAGGTGCTCGATTCCCGCATTGCCGCCGCGGACGCGGTGGTGACCACCGCGGCCATTCCGGGCCGTCCGGCCCCGAAGATCATCCACCGCGCTGCGGTGGAGCGCATGCGCCCGGGCTCGGTGATCGTCGACATCGCGGCCGAGCAGGGCGGCAACTGCGAGCTCACCCGCGCCGGGGAGGTGGTGCTGCACCAGGGCGTCAGGGTGATCGGCGCCGTGGGGCTCGCCAGCGAGCTCGCCTACAACGCCAGCGAGATGTACGCCCGCAATCTGCTCAATTTCCTCAAGCCCGCGATCCAGAAGGGCGAGCTCGCCATCGACTGGAGCGACGAGGTATTCGCGCAGTCCTGCCTCACCCACGCCGGTGAGATCAAACACCAGCCCACCCGCAAGGCAATCGAAGGCTGAAGCCCATGACCGGAATCGTAGCGCTCTACATCTTCATGCTCGCGGCCTTCACCGGTTACGAGGTCATCTCCCGTGTGCCGGTGATCCTGCACACCCCGCTGATGTCCGGCTCCAATTTCGTGCACGGCATCGTGCTGGTCGGCGCCATGGTCGCGCTCGGCAACGCGCACACGCCCCTGGAGAAGACGATCGGCTTCATCGGCGTGCTGCTCGCCGCCGGCAACGCGATGGGCGGCTACGTCGTCACGGAGCGGATGCTGGAGATGTTCAAATCGAGCCGGCGTGTTTCGCGCCCCGGGGCGCACTAGATGTTGGGCGCGGCCATGCCGATGCTCCTGGGGACCGACACCCTGATCCAGGTGAGCTATTTCTTCACCGCGGTGCTCTTCATCGTCGGCCTCAAACGCATGAGCTCGCCTGTCACGGCGCGCAGCGGCATCCTGTGGGCGGGCGTCGGCATGCTGGTCGCGACGCTCGTCACCTTCGCCTACCCGGGGATGAGCAACTACCCGCTCATCGGCGCCGCCATCGTCCTCGGCGCCGGACTCGCCTGGTGGAGCGGCAAGCGCGTCGCCGTGACGAACATGCCGCAGATGATCGCGCTCTACAACGGCATGGGCGGCGGCGCCGCCGCCGCCATCGCCGCAGTGGAGCTCTACCGCGGAGGGGTCGGCGGCTATGGCGAGGCAACCCTTGCCGTGATCGGCGGCCTCATAGGCGCGGTGTCCTTCAGCGGCAGCGCGATCGCCTTCGGCAAGCTGCAGGGCCTCATCAAGCGCAGCTTCCGTTTCCGCGGGCAGCAGGCCCTCAACGTGCTCATCCTGGCCGCGGCCCTGGCGTCTGCAGCGCTCCTCGCCGGGCATTTCAACGCTTCGGCGCACGTCGTCACCGCCCTCTTCGTTCTGGCGCTGATCCTCGGCATCAGCATGACGCTGCCCATCGGAGGCGCGGACATGCCGGTGGTCATCTCGCTCTACAACGCCCTCACCGGCCTCGCGGTCGGCCTCGACGGCTTCGTGATGCACAATGCGGCGATGATCGTCGCC
>DASYGA010000465.1:0-9864 GCA_036000265.1 Steroidobacteraceae bacterium
AGACCTGAAAGGGTCCGCGCACCGCGCCCCGCTTGCCCGCGATCCGCTCGTACAGAGTCTTCTGGCGCGGAGAAAGCTGGTCGACGGACAGAATCGGCAGTCGCATGATCGGATGCCCTTTTTTTGAGTTGGAATTCTCGCCGACTCAAGGTTACGCGAGGGCACGGCGCGCATTGGTCAATTATCGGCAACGCTCTGTTACCCCTTTGGGCAGCGGCCGCCACAGCTCTTTCCGGTACTATGAAGCGCTGGATCCGGGCTCCACGGCGCGCGCCCTAGTTGCCGCCGCCCCCGAGTTCCAGGACCGGAGAATGCCTGATGTCCATTGCACGCGTTGAGGAGGTCGTCTACGGCGTAGAGGACCTGCCGCTGTGCCAGCGTTTCTTCTCTGACGTGGGTCTGGATCTCCTCGGCAGCACTTCCGCGGAGGTGTCGTTCCGCACGCCGGCCAATCAGCTCGTGCGGCTTCGCATGATGGATGACCCGTCGTTGCCGTCGGCACCCGCGCCAGGTCCCAACATCCGCGAGGTCATCTGGGGCGTGACCGAGGCTGCGACTCTGGAAGCAATTGCCGCCGAGCTGTCCGGGGACCGGCAGGTCCGCCGTGGGCAGGACGGGGTCGTGCACACTCATGACGACAGCGGCTTCGCCGTCGGCTTCAAGGTCGCCCAGCCCGCTCCCGTGAGCGTCGAGGCCCGCGGACATAATCTTGCGACCAACATCGGCCGCCGCAATGCTGGTGTGACTCCGTATGGCAGGGCGCGACCCCTGCGGATCATCCACGTCGCTCTCGATATCCGCATCGAGGGTCACGAGAAGGCCAACGCCTTCTACACGGACCGTCTGCGATTTCGTCCCATCGACGTCGTCAAGCCCATGGGCACCTTCATGCAATGCGAGGGCGACATCGAGCACCACAATTTCCTGCTGTGCCACCGCCCGGACCGCGTGTCCGTCAATCACATTGCGCTCGAGGTCCGTGATCCCGACGAGGTCATCGAAGGCGGCAACTTCATGACCGAGCAGGGCTGGAAGGAGTCGCGCCGGCTGGGCCGACACAACCTGGGCTCCAACATCTTCCGCATGTTCCATGCGCCCTGCGGCGGCCGGATAGAGTACGCCGCCGACATGGATCGGATGGACAAGACATTCCAGACGCGTGTCTGGGAGAAAACGCCTCAGCACCACCTGTGGATGCTGAAGTTCCCCGGCGATCCGGAGCGGGATTCACACGGTTGAATGCGCGGCCGGGCGCGTCTCATCAGCGAGCAGACAAATGGCAAAATCAGAGAAGATCCGAATCGCGGCCCGGGAGCTGGAAAGCCTCGTCCGCGCCATGTTCGAGAAGCTCGGCATGCGCGCCGAAGAGGCGGCCACCGTCGCCCGGGTGCTCGTCTGGGCGAATCTAAGGGGAGTGGACTCGCACGGCGTCTCCCGCATCCCGCGCTACGTGGAGCTGTTCGAGAGCTCGGAGGCGAAGGCCAGGCCCGACATCTCCATCTCGCGTCCTCGTCCGGCGACGCTGCTCGTCGATGCCGATGGCGCACCGGGTCCGGTCGCCATGTCGCGCGCGATGCAGGAGGCCATCGCCACAGCCAGAACGACTGGAGTCGCCTGGGCCGCCGTGCGCGGCACGGTGCATACCGGTGCGATCGGGTACTACACGTCGCTCGCGGCGGAAGCAGGCATGATCGGCATCGGCATGGTCGCCGGCATGCCCAATATGGCTTACACGGGCGCCAAGGGCGCCGCGGTGGCCACCAGCCCACTGTCGATCGGAGTGCCTTCCAAGAGCCGCGGCCACGTAGTGCTCGACATGGCGACCGCGACCATCGCGCTCGGCCGCATCGCTCAATACCGCATCGCGGGCAAGCCCCTCCCCGAAGGCGCGGCGTTGACCGAAGCCGGTGAGCCCACCACCGACCCGAAGCTTGCGGCGATCCCGACTCCGATGGGCAGCGCCAAGGGCGCCGGCATGTCGCTCGTCTTCGAGCTCATCACGAGCGTGCTCGCGGGCAATCCGATCGTCACCCGCTTTCACGCCGGCACGCCCGAGGGACGGAAGCATCGGCAGAATGGCGCCGTAATGGCTGTCGACATCGCGGCATTCTCCTCGCTCGCCGAGTTCAAGGCGCTGGTCGATGACACCCTGGCCACGCTCAAGGGATTGCCCCGGGCCGATGGAACGGACGAGATTCTCTTTCCTGGCGAGCGCGCCGAGCGGGTGTTCCGCGAGCGCTCGAGCGGTGGCATTCCAGTGTCGGGAACGATCTGGCAGAAGCTGGTGAAGGACGCCGAGAAGCTGGGCGTCGGCATTCCGGAAGTCGCGGCGGCCTGACCACGGTCATTTCAGGAGACAACAGATGCCGGTCGCGTATCCGGAAATCGCAATGCTCATCGACGGTGCCTGGACGGCGGGCAGCGCCGGCCGCGGCGAGCCCGTCATCAACCCGGCGACGGAGGAGGTGCTGGGCACCGTGCCGCATGCCGGCCCAATGGAGCTCGATCGCGCGCTCGAGGCCGCGGCTCGCGGCTTCGAAGTCTGGCGCGACACCTCCCTCGAGGCGCGGACGACCATCCTCCTGACGGCGGCCCGGTTGGTGCGCGAGCGGGCAGCCGACATCGCCTCCATCATGACGCGCGAGCAGGGCAAGTCGCTCGCTGAAGCCAAGGGCGAGGTGCTGCGTGCCGCCGGGACCATCCAATGGGACGCGGAGGAAGGGCGGCGCGCCTACGGTCGCGTCATCCCCGTCGACGCCAAGTCCGAGGTCATGGTGCTCCGGCAGCCGGTTGGGCCCGTCGCGGCTTTCACGCCCTGGAACTTTCCGGCCGGCTCGCCCTTGCGCAAGATCGCTGCCGCACTGGCCGCCGGATGCTCGATCGTGCTTAAGGCATCGGAGGAAGTTCCCGGCACTGCATGCGCCCTGGTGCACTGCTTCCAGGAGGCTGGGGTCCCTCCGGGTGTGCTCAACCTGGTGTTTGGCGTCCCGTCGCAGATCTCTGAGCGCCTGATCGCCTCTCCCATCATCCGCTTCCTCGCCTTCACGGGCTCCGTGCCCGTGGGCAAGCATCTCGCAGGCCTCGCCGCCGCGGTGATGAAACCCAACATCATGGAGCTGGGTGGCCACGCGCCGGTGATCGTCTGCGAGGATGCGGACCCCGTGCAGGCGGCCCGCGCCTCCGTCCTCGGCAAGTTCGTCAACGCGGGACAGGTCTGCACTTCACCGAGCCGGTTCCTGGTGCACCAGTCCCTCTTCGACCGCTTCACCGCGGCTTTCGTGGAAGCCACGCAAGCGGTGGTGGTCGGCGACGGCATGGAGCCGAAGACGCAAATGGGGCCACTTGCGAACGTCCGCCGCCTGAAGGCCATCGAGGCTCTGGTGGCCGACGCGGTCGATCGTGGCGGCAAGGTCCTCTGCGGCGGCCGGCGGCTCGGCAACCGTGGCTTCTTCTATGCCCCGACAGTGCTGACCGGCGTGCCGGACGACGCGCAGATGATGATGGTGGAGCCATTCGGCCCGGTCGCGCCCATTCGGCCGTTCGCGGATCTGGATGAAGCCATCGCCGTCGCCAACCAATCGCCCTATGGCTTGGCCGCATATGGCTTCACCCGCTCTTCGGCGACCGCCAACAGGTTGGCTCGCCGCCTCGAGGCAGGCATCATGTCGATCAACCACACGGGCGGTTCCGTCGTGGAAGCGCCTTCGGGCGGCGTCAAGGAGAGCGGCTACGGCCGGGAGGGTGGCCACGAGGGGCTCGATGGCTACCTGGTCACCAAACGCGTATCCTTCAAATACCAATGACCGAGACGGTCCACCGCAATTTCATCGGCGGCACCTGGCGCGAGGGCGCGGATGCGCGTCCCAACATCAATCCTTCCGATACGTCCGATGTGATCGGGCGTTATGCGCAGGCGAGCGCCGCCGACGTGGCGGACGCGATCGCCGCTGCGGCCAAGGCTTTCGAGAGCTGGCAGTTCAGCTCGATCCAGGACCGGTTCGACGCGCTGGACCGCATCGGCACGGAGCTGCTGGCCAGGCGTGAGGAGCTCGGCAGGCTGCTTTCCCGGGAGGAAGGCAAGACTCTCAAGGAAGGCATCGGCGAGGTGGCCCGGGCCGGCAGCGTGTTCAAGTTCTTCGCCGGCGAGTGCCTGCGCATCCCGGGTGAGCTTCTGGCCTCGACCCGTCCGGGCGTCACCGTCGAAGTAACGCGTGAGCCGGTTGGGGTCGTGGGGATGATCACGCCCTGGAATTTTCCGATCGCCATCCCGTCATGGAAGATCGCGCCCGCCCTCTGCTACGGCAACACCGTGGTGCTCAAGCCAGCCGAGCTCGTCCCCGGCTGCGCGTGGGCGCTGACGGAGATCATCTCTCGCGCGGGTCTGCCGCCCGGCGTATTCAACCTGGTGATGGGCAGAGGCTCGATCGTGGGCGAGGCGCTGGTCGGCTCATCCGCGGTAAGCGCCATCAGCTTTACCGGCTCCGTGGCAACCGGCCAGGGCATCGTCGCGAAAGCCTCGGCACATGGCGCCAAGGTCCAGGTGGAGATGGGCGGCAAGAACCCGCTGGTCGTTCTCGACGACGCCGACCTGGAGCTTGCGGCGAGCGTTGCATTGCAGGGCGCCTATTTCTCCACCGGCCAGCGCTGCACTGCCTCGAGCAGACTCATCGTGACCGAGGGTATTCACGACCGCTTCGTCGCGGCTTTGAGCAAGAAGCTCGAAACGCTGAAGGTGGGTCATGCCCTCGAGCCCACCACCGACATCGGGCCCGTGGTCGACGACAAGCAGCTCGAGCAGGACCTGAGCTACGTCGGTATCGGGCGCGAGGAGGGGGCGACGCTCGCCTACGGCGGTCGCCGCCTGGAGCGGCCGACGCAGGGGTATTACATGGAGCCTGTGCTCTTCACCAACAGCGCTCCGGCGATGCGGATCAATCAGGAAGAGATCTTCGGTCCTGTGGCCAGCGTCATCCGGGTACGCGACTTCGACGAGGCGCTGGCGGTCGCAAACGGGGTCCCCTTCGGTCTCTCATCGGGGATCATGACGACTTCGCTCAAGCACGCCGCCGCCTTCCGACGCCGCTCCCAGGCCGGCATGGTGATGGTGAACGTTCCGACGGCCGGCGTCGATTATCATGTCCCCTTCGGGGGCCGCAAATCCTCGAGCTACGGGCCGCGCGAGCAGGGCCGCTACGCGATGGACTTTTACACCAGCGTCAAGACGGCCTACGTCGCTCCCTAGGAGCCGGGGCGCAGCGCACCGGCGGCAACATGTCGGAAAAGATCGATTGCGTCGTCATCGGCGCAGGCGTCGTCGGCCTGGCGGTTGCGCGCGCCCTCGCGAGGCGCGGCCGCGAGACGCTGGTCCTCGAGGCCGAAGACGCGATCGGCACCGGCACCAGCTCGCGTAACAGCGAAGTCATCCACGCCGGGATCTATTACGCACCAGACTCGGCAAAAGCCCGGCTCTGCGTCGCAGGCAAGCAGCTTCTCTACCCGTACTGTGAGGCCCGCGGAATCGGGCATCGGCGATGCGGCAAGCTGATCGTCGCAGCGGATCAGGAGCAGGTGAGGGCACTCGAGAAGATCGAGGCCACGGCCCGGGCCAACGGGGTGCACGACCTGCAATGGCTGACTGCCGCCGGGGCGAAAGCGATGGAGCCTGCGCTGAGTTGCGTGGCGGCGCTGCTGTCGCCTTCCACGGGTATAGTCGACAGCCACGGCTTCATGCTCGCTTTGCAGGGAGATCTCGAGGACGCCGGCGGTACGGTGGCATTCCGGGCGCCAGTACGGCGCGGACGCTGCAGCCCCGAGGGAATTCTGCTCGAGGCCGGCTCGGATGATGTCATCGAGCTTGCGGCGCGGGTCGTAGTCAACAGTGCGGGACTCAATGCCCAGCAGGTGGCCCGCCAGATCGACGGTGTTTCTGAGGAAAGCATTCCCGCGTCCGCTTACGCCAAGGGCAACTACTACGTATTGCAGGGGAGAGCACCCTTCCAGCGTCTCATCTATCCGGTTCCCGAGCCGGGCGGCCTGGGCGTACACCTGACGCTCGATCTCGCCGGCCAGGCGAGATTCGGGCCCGATGTCGAATGGGTGGAAAAGCTGGACTACACCGTCGATCCCACCCGAGCAGAGGGCTTCTATCGCGCGATCCGCCGGTACTGGCCGGGGCTGCCCGACGGGTCTCTCCATCCGGGCTATGCCGGCGTGCGACCGAAGCTCTCGGGTCGGGGCCATGCCGCCGCGGACTTTCTCATCCAGGGGCCGGAGGCTCACGGTATTCCGGGTCTGGTCAATCTCTATGGCATCGAGTCGCCTGGACTCACAGCCGCGCTCGCTATCGCAGAGCAGGTTGCCGATGCTGTCCGGTGACCCACGAATCGGAGTCCATGCCGCCCGAAAGCTGCTTGATCAACCGTCCCGCTGTACCCTGTTCGAAAGCGTACCGATCCGGCCGATGGATACCGCGCACTCGTCACCCGCCTTGAGCCACAACGGCGGCTTGCGCGAAAAGCCGACGCCGCTCGGCGTACCGGTCGAGAGGATGTCTCCCGGTGCGAGGGGGCATATCGTCGATACGTAGGCGATGAAGCGGTCGATCCTGTGCACCATGTCGGCGGTGGTGCCGTCCTGAACGATCTGGCCATTGATCGTAGTCTTGATGCGAAGGTCATGGGGATCCCGGATGTCATCGCGGCGGACGATCCACGGTCCGATCGCGCCGCTGTGATAGAAGTTCTTTCCCGGCGTGATCTGCCGGGTGTGGAACTGCCAGTCCCTGACGCTGCCTTCATTGATGATCGTGTAGCCGGCGATGTGGTCCATTGCGTCCGCTTCGCGAATGTGCCGCCCGCCCTTGCCGATGACGACGCCCAGCTCTCCCTCGTAATCAAGCTGCTCCGATACGCCCGGATGCAGGATCGGCTGGCCGTGGCCGGTGAGCGAGTCGGCGCAGCGCAGAAAAACGGCAGGCTGCTTCGGCAACTCCTGCACACGCCCGGCGCCCTGCACCTCGCCATGATGCTCGACATAGTTGAGCGCCAGGCACCAGATACGCGCCGGGTCCGTGATGGGCGGCAGATACCGGATCGCCGCCTCCTCGAAATCGGCTGGCGCGCGGGCTGCCTCGTCGAGCTCCGACGGCAAGCCAGCGGCGATCAGCGCCTTCAGAGTCTGATAGCGCCCGCCGAGCCGGGCACCCAGGTCGACAACTCCGTCTTCGCGCACCACGCCGTAGGTCTCCCTGCCGCGGGCCTGAAAAGTAGCCAGACGCATGGCGATCCTCCGTTAGACGAGTCCAGCGTACGAGCCGCCGTCAAGTTGTAAATTCTGCCCCGAAATGAAGCCTGCTTGCGCGCTGCAGAGGAAGGCGCAGGCATCGCCGAACTCCCCCGGATCGCCGAAGCGCTTGGCCGCTATTGTCGCGGCGATCGACTTGCGCGCTTCCTCGATGGAGATACCCTTCTGCTTCGACATGCGCTCGGACATGTATTTCTGCCGATCCGTATCGAACCGCTCCGGCAGCAGATTATTGATCGTGACGTTGTCGATGACGCTGTCGCGCTGCACGGACTTGCTGAGTGCGGTGAGTCCCGCGCGCACTGCAGCCGAGAGGCCCATTGTGGCGCTCGGGGACTTTACCATCGCGGAGGTGATGTTCACGATTCGGCCGAACTTCCTCTGGCGCATGCCGGGCACATACGCCTTGATCAGCTCGACCGGCGCGAGCAGATTCGCCTCCACGGCCGCCAGCCAGTCCTCGCGCGACCAGTCCGCGATCTTGCCAGGCTCCGGGCCCGCATTGTTGTTGACCAGGATGTCGGGGGCGGGGCAGCGCTCGATGATCCGGGCCCGCCCTGCGAGCGTGTTGAGGTCCGCCACGAGCACCTCGGGCCGATTGCCCGCGGCGGCGGCAATGGCGGCCGCGGCGGCCTCCAGTGTGTCCTCACGACGCCCGTTGATGAGCACGCGACAGCCTTCCCGGGCCAGTGAAGTGGCGCAGGCGAGACCCAGGCCCTTCGAAGACGCGCAGACCAGCGCGGTTTTGCCGGCTATTCCGAGATCCATGATGCACCTGATCGATTGCGGTTAGCGATTGGCGCGGCTCTGCAGCCGCGGATACACGCGCAGGGTGTTGTCGCGGAAGACCGCGGCGCGCTGCGAATCCGAGAGATGGGGTGTCAAGCGTACATAGCGCCCGGTGTCGTCGAAGCGAAAGCCCGTTTCGGGGTCGATGCCCTTGACGGCACCGATCATCTCGGATCCGAAGAGAACATTGCTCACGGGGACGACTCGTGTGAGCAGGTCGATGCCCGGCTGGTGATACACGCAGGTATCGAAGAAGACGTTGCGCAGCATGCCGTCTTCGAGGCGCGGCAGTGACATGTCCTGCGCCAGTCCCCGATACCGGCCCCAGTGGAAGGGCACCGCGCCGCCGCCGTGCGGAATCACGAAGCGCAGCTTGGGAAACCGTGTGAACAGATCCGGCTTCAGCAGCAGCTGCATGAATGCCGTGGTATCGCCGTTGAGGTAGTGCGCGCCGGTATGATGGAAGCAGGGATTGCAGGAGCTGCTGACGTGCACCATCGCGGGCACGTCGAGCTCGCAGAGCTTCTCGTAGAGCGGGTAGTAGAGCGGATCGGTGAGCGGCGGGTCCTTCCAGTAGCCTCCGGACGGATCGGGGTTGAGATTGCACCCCACGAAGCCGAGCTCACTGACGCAGCGCTCGACCTCCTTGATACATGCCTCGACGCCCTGTCCCGGCGATTGTGGAAGCTGACACACGCCCGCGAAGTTGTCGGGGTAGAGCGCGCACACCCGATGAATCAGGTCGTTGGCGACCACGGACCAGGCCACGCTCTGCGCAGGCGTGCCGAGATGATGTGCCATCTGGCCCGCGATCGGAGAGAACAGAGTGAGGTCGATGCCCCGCTCCCGCTGGAAGCGCAGCTGCCGCCCCTCGAGCGCCTCCCTCAGCTCATCGTCCGAGATCCCGATCTCACCGGCGTATGGGCCTTGCGACTCGAGCTGCCGCCGCCGCCATTCGGCCAGCGCCTTGGGTGCGGTCGTAAAGTGGCCGTGACAATCGATGACTCTCAGGGAGGTCACGCTAGCCGCCCACTGCCTCGAGCACGTTGCCGAACAGCGCCTCGATCGGATATGTCCGCGGAATCAGCTTCTGCTCCGCCGCGTAGCGCACGATCAATTCAACAGCGGGTCTCACCGCCTGGAATCCAACGGGCTGCAGATCGGGGTCGGCCGCCGATGCGGACTTGATCTCGCCCGTTCGGCGACTCTCCTGAAGCGCCGCATAGATGTCCCGCACGATATCCGGGCGGGCTTCGGCCAGCTCCCTGCGCACGGCCACCATGTGGTTGATCGGCACGGCGCGGTGTCGCTCGAACCAGGCGAGCGCCGCCTTTCTGGGCTCGGGGATCAGCGGCTCCAGCTTCGGGTTGCCGCCGAGTCCGCTCGCGATGACGGCGTCGACCTCGCCCGAGAGAAGCATCTCCTCGAGGCTCGATTTGGAGTCCACGGTCTGGACCCATGAAGGCTCGCGATATTCCGCAACGTGCGCTCCCTCCTGGCTGAGCCAGCGGACCGTTTCCGCCTTCACACCGTAATCGTCCGCGAGGATGCCGCGCACCCAGGTAGGCGTGGTCTGGGAGTAGGCGCGCATGGCCGCCCGGCGCCCGGCCAGATCCGCCGGCTCGAGCTTGTCGCCGGCACGCTTGAGAACGCTGCCGTGGTGGAAGTTGCCGTTCATGACGAGCGGCAGCAGCACATAGGGCTTCCCGGCGGCAAACGCCTGCAGGAACGTAACGATCGCGAGCTCGGTGACATCGTATTTGAGGTCCCGGA
>DASYGA010000490.1:0-11599 GCA_036000265.1 Steroidobacteraceae bacterium
AACCGCCTCGACAATGGGCACTTGGTGGGCGACGTGCAGTTCGCGGCGGCCCGCGAGCGCGCCGGCTGGATCACGCCGGTGCCGGGCGGCGTGGGCCCCATGACCGTGGCCATGCTGATGCACAACACGCTCGAGGCCTACCACCGCCGCCAGACGGCCCGTTGATCGAGCTGGCTCGCGGGACTACGCCCGCCGCGTGACAGTCGTCCCGTCAGGCTTATCCTCGAGGATCACGCCCGCTGCCGCGAGCTCATCGCGGATCCGGTCCGCCTCGGCCCAGTTCTTCGCCTTTCGGGCGGCGATCCGCGCTTCGATGCGCCGGGCAACCTCGGCGTCGGTGAGGGCAGCGCCGCCCGCAGGCTGCGGGCTTCCCTCCGCCATGAGTCTGCTGCCGAGGGAGAACCACTCCTGCGGCGTCACCGTGACTCCGAGTACGCCGGCGAGGGAGCGCAGCTCCGCGCCCAGCGCCGCGGCCCGTGCGCCATCGCGCGCATCCTTCGCGCTGTTGATCTCGCGCGTCAGCATCTGCAGGACCGCGATGGCTTCCGGCGTGTTGAAGTCATCATCCATCGCATCCTGGAAGCGGCCGGTGTACTCGGAGGCCGGCGCCGCATCCGCGGCGGGCTGCGGCAGGTCGCGCAGGCCGGTCATGATCCGCCCGAGCGCCGCGTCCGCCTGCTCGAGCTGCTCGAGCGAGTAATTGATCGGCCCGCGATAATGGCTCGAGAGCACGAAATAGCGCAGGACATCCGGGTGGCGCACCGCCTTCTCCAGCACCTCGCGCACGGTGAAGAAGTTGCCGAGCGACTTCGACATCTTGCTGCTGTCGACATTGAGGAAGCCGTTGTGCATCCACAGCTCGGCGAAACGATCGCCGGTGGCCGCGCAGGTCTGCGCGATCTCATTCTCGTGATGCGGGAACTTAAGATCGAGACCGCCGCCGTGGATGTCGAAATGCGAGCCGAGGAGCGCCACCGACATGGCGGAGCATTCGATGTGCCATCCGGGCCGGCCCCGGCCCCAGGGGGAATCCCACGCGGGCTCGCCCGGCTTGGCGTGCTTCCAGAGCACGAAATCCAGCGGATCGCGCTTGGCCTCGTCCACCTCGACCCGGGCGCCGGCGCGCAGGTCCTCCAGGCGCTTGCCGGAGAGCCGGCCGTAGCCGTCGAACTTCGCAACCGAATACATGACATCGCCATTGGCCGCGGCGTATGCGTAGCCGCGCTCGATGAGCTTCCCGACCATGTCGATGATCGCCGGCAGGTACTGCGTGGCGCGCGGCTCGAAATCCGGGCGCGCGATGCCGAGCGCGGCGCAATCCCGCGCCATGGCCGCAATGACCCGCTCGGTGAGCGCCCCGATGGGCTCGGAGTTCTCCGCCGCCCGCCGGATGATCTTGTCGTCGATGTCGGTGATATTGCGCACATAGGTGACGCGATAGCCGCGGTGTCGCAGATACCGGCTGACCATGTCGAACGCCATCAGCATGCGCGCATGGCCGATATGGATGTCATCGTAGACAGTCATACCGCAGACATACATGCGCACTTCGCCGGGCGTGATGGGCGTCAGCGGCTGCTTCTTTCCGGTGAGTGAATTGTGGATGCGGATCATGTCGTCTGCGTCGTAACGTGCCAGGGCAGCAGAGGTGTCAGGAAAACCGGGCCAGGCGCGCTTCGGCCTGGCCCGCCGGCAACAGCTTCAGGAGCGGCGCGAGCTCCGGCCCGTGGCTGCGGCCCGTGAGCGCGAGGCGCAGCGGCATGTAAAGCTCCGCGCCTTTCCTCCCGGTCGCCGCCCGGACTGCCGCGGCGATCGCCGCCAGATCGTTGCCGTTCTCGGCGGCGGCCTGCGCCGCGGCCGAGAAGTAGCGCTCCCCCGCCAGACGGATGATCGCCTCACCCTCGGGCTCGAGCGCCGGGGGCGGACCGAAGACGATGTGCGCCCAGGGCTGCGCATCCTCCGGCAAAACGACGTTGGGCAGGATTGCATCGACGAACGCCCCGGCCGCGGACTCGCCGACTCCCTCCGGCAGCACTGGAGCGAGCCAGGCGCGCGCCTCGTCCGCCGAGAGGTGGTGAACCACCTCCTTCTGCCACACACGCAGCTGCTGCGCATCAAAATGCGCCGAGGCCCTGCCGAGGTGCGCGGGATCGAACGCACGCGCCATGGCCGCAAGATCGAGCAAGCCATGCTCGCCGCTCGAATGCCCGAGCCGAAAGAGATGGTTGCGCAGCGCTTCGGCGCGGTAGCCACTCTGGCGGTACTCGCGGACACTCGTTGCGCCGTGCCGTTTGGAGAGCGGCGCCCCGTCGGGACCCACGATCAGCGAGACATGACCGTAGCTCGGGGCGCGCAAGCCCAGCGTCTCGAGGATGAGGAGCTGCCGCGGCGTGTTGGCCAGATGGTCCTCGCCGCGCAGCACGTGTGTGATGCCCATGGAGGCATCATCGACCGCATTGCAGAAAAAGAATGCGGCCGTGCCATCGGCGCGCCGGACCACGAAGTCGCCGATGTCATCCGACAGGAAGCTCTGCTGGCCATGCACCAGATCGACGAACTCGATGCGCCGCCCGGTGGGAACGCGATACCGCAGGGTGGCCGGCAAACCCTCGGCCTGCCTGTCGCGACGCTGCTGCGCCGAGAGCGCCCGGCACGTACCGGCGTACCGCGGCGGCCTTCCGGAGCCGAGCTGCGCGCGCCGCGATGCTTCGAGCTCGAGCGGCGTGCAGAAGCAGGGATAGACGGAATCCTGCTGCTCCAGCGCCTCGAAGAAGCGGGCGTAGAGGGGTCCGCGCTGGGACTGCCGGTAGGGCCCGCGCTCATCTTCGCGCTGCGGCCCGGCATCCCAGTCCAAGCCGAGCCAGCGCAGGTCATCGAGCACCACCGCCAGGTGCGCCTCCTGGCTGCGCTGCGCGTCGGTATCCTCTATGCGCAGCAGGAAGCGCCCGCCGGCACGCCGTGCCAGCAGATAGTTAAATAGCGCCGTGCGCGCGTTGCCGAGGTGCAATTCACCCGTTGGGCTCGGCGCAAAGCGAGTCACCGCGCCACGGTCGAACCCTGCGGGAGCCATGCTGTCCATCCCAGTCATGCGGTAATGGTACGGCGTTTGCCGCGGCAGCGACATCGCGCGATCCACCCGGACGCCGGGCACTGCTAAGATTCGCCCTCACGACCCACGCGACGGAGACCAGATGCACGCCCGGCACCGGACACTGACACCGAGACTCGCTCTTGCCCTGGCGGCCGCCTTCGCGTGCCTGCTCTTCGTGCAGCCCGCGGCGCGCGCGGATGACGCGTCCTCGCCCTCCAATCCGGAGGTGCGGGTCACGACGAATATGGGCTCCTTCGTGATCGAGCTCTACCCCGATCGGGCGCCCCTGACCGTCGCCAACTTCCTGCACTACGTCCACGAAGGCTTCTACACGAACACCCTCTTCCACCGGGTGGTCGCCAATTTCGTCATCCAGGGCGGCGGGCACGAAGCGTCTCCGCCTTACGCGCTCAAGCCAACTTACCCACCCGTCGACAACGAGTCGGGTAACGGCCTGCAGAACAAGCGCGGCGCCGTGGGCCTGGCTCGTGCCGCCGGCGCCCACACGGGCAATGCGCAGTTCTACGTCAATCTGGTCGACAACCCGGAGCTCGATCCGCTGCCCACCCGCTGGGGTTACGCGGTGTTCGGCCAGATCGTGCAGGGCATGGATGTCGTCGATCGCATCGGCGTCGTCCCGACCGGCAGTTTCGGCCCCTTCAAGGCCGATGCGCCGCTCAAGCCGGTTGTCATCCAGAGCGCCGAGGTGATCACGCCGCCGCAGCTCTCGGCCCCGCCTACGAGTCCGCCTCCCGCCGCGCCGCCTGCGGGAACACCACCACCGTCGAGCACGCCGCCCTCGAGCACCCCACCGGCAGGAGCGCCGCCGGCGGCGACCCCGCAATCCGGACCGCCGCCTTCATCCTCGCCGACGCCGGGTGCCAGCCCTCAGGAACAGCCCGGTAATCCGGGACCGAAGACGCCGCCTGAGCCCGGCTCGAAGCCGGAAACACCGCCCCAGGCGACACCGGGCACGACCAGCAGCAAGCCACCGGGTGCGACCCAGCCGCAATCGCAGCCGGCCGAGGCCGACCAGCCGGACGGCACCTCTCTACGGAGGTGACCCCGGTGCCGGACCCCGTCCCGCCGCGGGCTCCGACCGCAACGCCCGCGCGATATCTATTCGTCTCCGACGTGCATCTCGATGCCGCGGCCCCGGAGGGGCAGCGTCAATTCCTCGAGTTTCTGCGCACCCATGGCGCGAGCGCCGCGGCCCGCGGCGAGGGTGCTCGAGCGCTCTACATCCTGGGCGATCTATTCGAGAGTTGGGTCGGGGACGACGACAGCCAGGGTGACAGATCGGCGGTGCTCGCCGCCTTGCGGCAGCTGACCTCGAGCGGCATCGCCTGCTTCCTCCTCCACGGCAATCGGGACTTCCTCATCGGCCAGGACTTCTGCCGCCAGACTGGTTGCGAGCTGCTGCCCGACCCGGTCGTTGCCGAGATCGACGGCGAGCGGGTGCTGCTGACGCATGGCGATGCGCTCTGCACCGACGATCACGCGTACCAGGAACTGCGCAGCATCGTCAGGATACCCGCCTGGCAGCGCCGCTTCCTCGCTCTCTCGCTGGCCGACCGGCAGCTACTCGCCAACGAGGCGCGCGCCGGCAGCCGTGTGCATACCGCGCACAGCATCCCGACGATCATGGACGTCAACACCGCAGCGGTCAGCGCAGCATTCAAGGCTGCGCGTGTGCGCCGGATGATTCACGGTCATACGCATAGACCCGCCGTGCACGATGCACTGGTGGAGGGTCAACCCGTCCAGCGCATCGTGCTCGGCTCCTGGCATGAGCAGGGCAGCTACCTCGCGTACGAGAACGGACGCTACGAGCTGCGGGCGCTGCCCCGCTGAGTCCTCATCGCGAGCCCGGTCCGGGCGCCGGCGGCGGCGGCGGCAATCCCATGGGCATGTCCTGGTCCATGTGATGCATCATCATCCCGTGCATCATCATTCCATGCATCATGCCGTGTTCCGGCATGAGGACCTTCAGCTTCTTCATCTGGGCGGGACTCAGCACCGCTGAGAGGCGCTGCACGGTGTCCTTATGAGCGGCTGCGTGAGCCGCCCGCGCCTGCTTCATGGCCTGCTCCACCTGTTGCATGGCCAGCTTCATCTTGGCGTGCTCCTCGGTCAGGATCGCCTGCACCTGCTGGCGCTGAGCAGCCGTGAGGTCGAGGAGTACGTCGAGCCGCTCCATCCGACGCTGCTCCATCTTCTGCCGCCACTCGGCGGCATTCTTCCACTCGTGCTTGGCATGCCATTGCGCTGGCGGCGGTGGGACGGGCGGCTGCTGGGCGAGTGCGGTGCCCCCCAGTGTCAGCATCATTGTCAGAACAACACTGCGTGCGATCATCGAGATGACTCCAGAAGGATCGGACGCCGCGACTCTAACCTGCGCAACCGGCTCCCGTGGTAAGCAATGTTTGCCGTGTAAGCAATGGTAACGGCGCGCCGCCGACGCCCGCTCAGCGGCGGCGGGGGATCGTCAGCCGGGCCTCGAGACCGCCTTCGGCACGATTGCGCAGCACCAGCGCCCCGCCGTGCGCTTGCGCCACATCACGCGCGATGCTGAGGCCGAGGCCGGTGCCGCCCGTATCACGGTTGCGCGAGGACTCCAGGCGATAGAACGGCTCGAAGACTTTCTCCATCGCCTCCGGCGGGACGCCGGGACCCTCATCGCAGACGCTGATCTCGAGCTCTGTGCCATCCCGCACCACCATGCGGGCACGGGTACCGAAATTGACTGCGTTGCTGACCAGGTTGGTGATGCAGCGCTTCAAAGCCTGTGGTTTGCCCGCCAAGGGCTCGAGGGAGCGCCCTTCGACGGCGACATCCTTGCCCATCTCCACGAACTCGGCGCGGATGGTCTCGAGCAGGCGGTCGATATCGACCGGCTCGAATGCCTCCTCGTCGTTGAGGTCGCGAAAGAGCGCCAGCGCTCCGCGCACCATACCTTCCATCTCATCGAGCTCCTTGCCGAAGCGCGCCTGCAGCGCCGGATCCTCGATCTGCGTCTCGACCTGGAGCCGCAGCCGGGTCAGGGGCGTCTTCAAGTCATGTGACATGGCCGCCAGAACGCGCGTGCGGCTATCCAGGTAGCGCTGCAGACGGTCCTGCATGGTGTTGAAGGCGCGGGCTGCGTGGCGCAGCTCGCGCGCGCCCTTCTCTTGCAGCTTCGGCTGCCGCAAGCCGCGCCCGATGTTGTCCGCCGCGCTCGCGAGCCGCGACAGCGGCCGGGTGATGCCGCGGGCGGCGATGTAGAGGGCGATGACCAGCAGCACCACCAGCAGAATCAGGTTGACCGTCAGGCTCATCGGCAGCGGCGCCCCCGGGGCGATGCGCGCCACCCGGTACACCAGTCCCGATCCATCGGGCAACCTGACAGCAACATCATACGACTGCAGCGGATGATCGGCGGGCATGACGAAGAACGGGGAGGGTATCGGAATGACGGCCGCAGCCGGCGCCGCCGCCGGCCGTACGATGATCTGGTAAGCGCCGCCGAGATCCGCCCGCAGCTGCCGGGTCAGCACCTCCTGCAGATTCGAGGTGAACGGCAGCGGGATGAAGATGTCCGGCCACGAGTGCATGGACGGCGGGTGCGGGGGCCGCGGCGGGTGCGGGGGCACACCGCCGGGCGCGGCGGGGGGGCCGGGCTGGGGGAATGGAGCCCGCCCGCCGCCCCACATGTGCACCCGCAGCCTCATATCCCGCCGCTCGCGATGGCGTGCAAACCGCGCCGCTTGCTCCTTCAGCCTCGCGATCGTCGGGCCGCGCTGCGCGGGCGGCAGCTGCTCGAGCAGCAGCGTGACCTCGGTGATCCGCCGCGACCACTCGCGCACACTGCTGTCGAGAACGAAACGCTCCAGGTGCAGCGCAAAAAGGTACAGGCTCGCCGCCTGCGCCACGACGACGGCGATCACCAGGGCGGCGATCAGCCGGCCGAACAGGGACCGCGGCCACAATGAGATGCGCATGTGCGATGCGTCGGGCTCAGGCGCTCTCGACCGGCACGCCGATCACATAGCCCTCGCCGTAGACGGTCTTGATGATCTGTGGCGCGCGCGCATCGTCGCCCAGGATCTGCCGCAGCCGGCTGACCCGCACGTCGATACTGCGATCGAAAGGATCCGCCTCGCGGCCGCGCAGCAGCTCCGTGAGCTGCGCCCGCGACAGGACCCGGTTGCCGGCGGCAAGCAATACGGCGAGCAGGCGATATTCCGCGCCGCTAAGCGAGACATCCTTGCCGGCGCCGTCGGTGAGCGCCCTGCGGGTCGTGTCGAGCTTCCAGCCGCCGAAGGAAAAGCCGCGGACCCGCTGCGGGTCGGGGTCCCGCGGCGTGTTGGCCGCGCGCCGGAGCACCGCCCGAATGCGGACCAGCAGCTCCCTGGGATTGAACGGCTTCGGCAGATAATCGTCGGCGCCGATCTCGAGCCCGACGATGCGGTCGACATCCTCGCCGCGCGCGGTCAGCATGATCACCGGTACCTGCGAGTGAGTACGCAACTCCCGGCAGAGAGTCAAGCCGTCCTCCCCGGGCAGCATCAGGTCGAGCACGATCAGGTCGATCGCCGCGCGCTCGAGCATGCGCCGCATCTCGCGCCCATCCGCGACGGCGGTCGCGCGGAAGTCGTTCTTCTCCAGGTACTGACTCAACAGCGAGCGGATCTCGCGGTCGTCATCGACGATGAGGAGGTGCGGACGGTCGGCCATGGACAGAGAAGATAATCGCCCCGGGCGCCTCGCGTGTAAGGAACTGTTATTCCACGGTGTCCGGCGCGTGCAGGGGCGGCGGCCCCGAGTGGAACCGCAACTGCGTATCGGGTGCCGTGGCCAGGTGCGCCTCGCACGCGGCGAGCTCGTGCAGCCGCTCGCGCCACTGCGGCGCCCCGCTCCCCTGGGCCAGCTCGAGGTACTGCTCGAAGTGGCGCGCCTCGGATCTGGCGAGCTGTCCGTAGAATCCGCCGAGCTCGGCCGGCAGGCGCGGCGCGAGCAGCCCGAAGCGCTCGCACGAGCGCGCCTCAATCAGCGCGCCGATGAGCAGCAGATCCAGCTTGCGCCCGGGATCCGCGCTGCGCAGCGACACCCGCAGCGCCGGGGCGTAACGTCCCGGCCGCTGCCGCTCGAACGGCACCTCGAGCGCCATCATGAGCTTCTGCACCTGCTCGAAGTGCCGCAGCTCCTCCCGCGCCAGCCGCGACAGGGCGGCGCCGAGGCGTCGGTCCTCGGGATAGGCGAACATCAGCGCCAGCGCCGTCGATGCGGCCTTCTTCTCGCATTGCGCGTGGTCGTTGAGCAGCTCCCGCCAGTGGTGGGCGGCCGCGTGCACCCACTCCTCGGGCGTGGGCGCTTGCAAGATGTCCATGACGTCGTCCGCCATGGCGTCAGGCGGGCCGCAGGAAGCGCTCGAGCTGGCGGTCGAGCGCCGCGGCGGCCGCGAGCGCGCTCGGGAAGCGCTCCTCGGGATATTTCGCGAGCAGCCGCTCGAGCAGAGGCTGCAGGCCATCGAGAGCGCCGGCGAGCTGCGGCACCGGCTCCTTGCGGTGCTTGTAGATCAGGGCCATCGGGCTCTCGGCCTGGTACGGCTTGCCGCCGGTCAGCATCTCGTAAAGGATGATGCCGAGGCTGTAAAGATCGCTGCGCTCATCCGTGGCCTCGCCGTGGCCCTGCTCCGGGCTCATGTAGTGCGGCGTGCCGAAGATGAGCCCGCGCTCGGTGAGGTCCGGTCTGCGCGACCCGTCCTTCGACAGGCCGAAGTCGATCAGGGCGACGCCATCGTCCTCGCGCAACATGACGTTACCGGGCTTCAGGTCGCGATGCACCACGCCGCCGGCATGCAGCGCAGCGAGCGCGCGCGCAATCTTCGCCGCCACGCGCACAGCCCAGCGGGGCGCCACCGGCAACTTCATCCGCCGCCGCAGGTCGCCGCGTGGAAAGTACTCCATCACCAGCCATGCATGCTCGTCGCTGACGCCGAGATCGAACAGCCGGACGATGCCCGGGTGCTCGATGCGCTGCGCGATCTCGTATTCCTGCAGGAACCTGAGGAAGGAGTCCGGCGCCTCGCCCTGCTCGGGCTCATCGCGCACCACCTTCAGCGCGACCAGCGAACCGGTCGCGACCCGCTCGGCGAGAAATATGTCGGCGCGCGCGCCCGAGGCCACCTGGCCCACGCGGCGGTAACCGCGGACGAACGCGCCGCCGAAGCATTGCGATTCCGGTGCGGTGCGCGTCGGGAGGGTTTGCACGCTCATGTTCGCTGCCAATTCTGCGGTAACTTCAGGCCGATGACCAAATCCGCCACGTTGGTTCCCGTGGGGCCGGTGTGCACCAGCGCACCGGCGGCCTCGAGCGCCGTGCCGGCATCCGCCCGCGAGAGACAATCGTCGGCATCGAGCCCCGCCAATGCCAGGCGCCCACAGGTGTCGGCATCCACCAGGCCACCGGCCGCCTCGGTCGGACCGTCCGTTCCATCGGTGCCCGCCGCGAGCAGCAGCAGCTGCGGATAGTCCGGCAGGAGCCGCGCGGCCGCCAGTGCGAGATGCTGATTGCGACCCCCACGGCCCGGGTGGGACGGCAGCCGCACGGTCGACTCCCCACCCCAGACTCGGACCTGAGTGTCGCCGATGAGAAGCTCGTGGGTGAAGCGGGCGGCGAGGCGGATTGCCTCGCCGTCAAAACGGGGATGCACACACTCCACGGTGAGTCCTCGCTGCAAGGCCGCTGCGACAACACCCTCCATGGCGCGATCTACCGCGGCGACGACCTGCCGCTCGATGCGATCAGCGCCCCTGGCGGCGACACCGAAGAGGCCGGATCCGATGACCGCGGGGTCGTCCTGCGGCACGTCCGAAATGAACAGCGCGCGAGCTGCGCGACCGCCAAGGCGGGCCGCGAGGCGTCCGCCCTTGATGCGCGAGCGGCGTGCACGCTGAGCGTTGAGCTCGCCGATCGGCAGCCCCGCCGCGAGCCCTCGAGCCGAGAGCTGCTCGAGATCTTCCAGTGTGACCCCTGGCTCGAGCACTTCCACCAGGCTCGAAGCGCCGCCCGATATCAGAAACAGCGGCGACACCGCCGCCGGCAGATCGGCCACCCAATCGAGCAGCCGCTGTCCCGCCGCGAGCGAGCGCTCGTCGGGAACCGGGTGAGCGCTCTCGTGCGCCTCCACGCCGGGCAGCGACAGAAGGTCCGGGCTGAGATGCCCGCTCTTGGTGATGACCAGCAACCGCTCGAGCGTGCGGCCGAGCGCATCGGCGGCGCCGAGCGCCATCGCGCAGGCAGCCTTGCCGACTGCCGCGGCCCATACCGGCGCGCTGCCGGGCACCGGGGACCTCGCGAGCAGCGCCTCACGCACGCATCGCCGTCCATCGACGCTTTCCAGGCCGGCGTGGAGCAGCTCCAGAAGGAGCGCCTGCCGGCCGGCGCCAGTCATCTCAGGACGCGCGGATGACCTTGAGCCGCCGCCGGTCGCCGCGCAACTGCTTCGCCTCATCCGAGCGCTCGAGCTGCAGCCGCTCGAGGTACTCCGGCGTCACATCCCCCGTGACGTACTCGCCGGAGAAGCACGACGTGTCGAATTCCTCGATGCGCGCATCCTCGTGCTTGCAGGCAGCAATCAGGTCCTCGAGATCCTGATAGATGAGCCAGTCGGCACCGATCAGCCGCGCCACCTCATCCACCCGCCGCCCGCTCGCCACGAGCTCCCGCGCCGCGGGCATGTCGATGCCGTAGACGTTGGGGAAGCGCACCGGCGGCGCAGCGGAGGCGAAATACACCTTGCGGGCGCCCGCCTCGCGCGCGAGCTCGATGATCTGCGCGGAGGTCGTGCCGCGCACGATGGAGTCATCCACCAGCAATACGTTCTTGCCGCGGAACTCCAGGTCGATGGCGTTCAGCTTGCGGCGCACCGATTTCTGCCGCTCCTCCTGGCCGGGCATGATGAAGGTGCGGCCGATGTAGCGGTTCTTGATGAAACCTTCCCGGTACTTGAGCCCGAGCCGCTGCGCGAGCTGCTGGGCGCTCGTGCGGCTGGTATCGGGAATCGGGATCACGACATCGATGTCGTGGTTGGCGCGCTCGCGCAGGATCTTCTCCGCGAGCCTGTCCCCCATGCGCATGCGGGCACGGTACACGGAGATGTTGTCGATCTTGGAGTCCGGGCGCGCGAAGTACACGTACTCGAAGATGCACGGGGCGTGGCGCACGGTCGCCACGCACTGGTGCGAATGCAGCCGGCCGCTCTCGTCGATGAACACAGCCTCGCCCGGGGCGATGTCGCGCACCAGGCGGAAGGAGAGGCTGTCGAGCGCCACGCTCTCCGAGGCCAGCATCCACTCCGGCCCGCGCGGGGTGTCGCGCTGCCCCAGAACGAGCGGCCGGATGCCGTTGGGATCGCGGAAGCCGAGAATGCCGTGGCCAATGACCATCGCGACGACGGCGTAGCCTCCGCGGCAACGGCGATAGACTGCGTTGACAGCTGCGAAAACGTCGGCAGGAGTGACGCGC
>DASYGA010000260.1:0-9881 GCA_036000265.1 Steroidobacteraceae bacterium
AGAACTCTTCCGGAAAGAGAAACGGTAGCATCAGCACATCCGCCTGCTTGAGGAGCTGCAGGCGGTTGACACGCTCCGCATCAAAGAGCCTGCTCACCGGCGGCTTTAACCGTTCCTCACCCGGCAGGGCATAGGGGTCGAGGTCGAAAAAGCCGGCAAACTGCTCGATGACGCCGTCGCTACGGGGCCGGGGACAATAGAGGCTCCGCGCGACCCTCAGCCATTCGTCCGGCTCCTCCGGCGTGAGCGCGAGGCGGACGCTCAGCTCGTGCCAGTAACGTGGCGAACGGCGCTGCAGCCAGTCGGCCGCCCGCCAGGCGTGCTCGAGATTGAAGCGAGCCATGCGGTTCGTATAAGCATTGTCGCTAACGTCGTAGTGGTACTCATCAGGCCCCATGACGTGATGCAGGTGGCACGCACCGTTCTCGCTCGTGCAGCGACTCGTCCAGAAGCGCGCCGTCTCAGCCAGTATCTCCACACCCACTTCGCGGAGAAGCTCCTCATCGCCAGTAGCCTCCCAGTATCGCCATAGACCATGGGCTACACCCGCGGTGACATGGATCTGCTGGGTTCCGGTATGGATCGGTATCTCCTTGCCGCTCGTCTTCAGGCGGATGACTCGAGGTGTCACGTCCTCGCCGGTTACGGTCGACTCCCAGGCGTAGCAGGCGCCACGGCAGTCCATGGCTCGGGCGCGCCGCCGCGCGCCGTCGAGGGTGTGATGCCGGTAGAGCAGCAGTTGCCGGGCGATTTCCGGGCACGTGTGCAGAAAGAAGGGCAGCATGAACATCTCGACGTCCCAGAAGACATGCCCCTGGTAGCCGCGGCCGGAGAGGGTGCGCGCGCCGATCGAGACCCGCCGATCGTGATCGGCGGCGCTGCGCAAGTGGTAGGCATTGAAGCGCAACGCTTGCTCGATATCCGGCTGGTCCGCGACTCGGATGTCGGCGTGCCGCCATACTTCCCACCAACTTGCGCAATGCGACGCGACATGTGCATCGAACGCGCTCCATTCGAGTGCGCGCAGATGCGCGAGCGCCGCCTGGAGCGGCTCCTGCACGTCTCGACTCGTGTACACGGTCACGAATCGTCTGAATACGAGTCGTGTACCGATTTCCACTGGAATATGCCATTGGAGCGCGTCCATACCGCTACCACACAATGTCGTGCGCCCCGCGATAACGACGTGCTCCCGTGAGGCCTTGGTCCGGAACTGCAGGACTTCGACAGCTGTACCCTCCGGCTGCGCTTCGAGACGCTCGAGGTGGGGATGCTTGCCGGCGAGATGCGAATCGTCGAGCGAGGCGTCGAGCTCGATCGTCGCGGAATGGTTCTCCAGCTCGACGGTCACCTCCTGCAGCAGAAGATGCAGGTCGGTGAGCGAGGCCAGCCGCCGCGTGCGCACGAGAGTGCGCTTGCCGCCGATCTCGAAGCGCAGCTCGCTCGCCAGCGTCGCCTCACGCAGGTCGAGAACTCTGCGATGGGTGATCCAGTGGCCCGTGCGCAGCCCGAGAGGCACGCCGCTCACGGTCAGGCCGATGCGAAAGGGAAATGGCAGCGAAACGAGCTCTCCGTATGTGCTGTCATCCTCCGTGAGGAACTCCGGCTCCGAGTACGGCAGAGCCGGCTGCTTGCGGTCGTAGACGCCGGCGACAAACATGTCATCGAGCGCCGCCGGAAGAGGGCTGTCCAATGAGCCGCGCACTCCAAGGTAGCCGTTGCCCACCGTGAAGAGGCTCTCCATGTCATCCTCGCGCACCGGGTCGAACCCCTCCTGCTCGATGCGCCATGCCAGGAGATGCTGCCGCTTCCGGAGCCCGGACTGCACCGCGGGTACGTCGAGCTCACTGAGGTCGCACACGATGAGGTCAGCACCGCGCGCGGTCAGCGCCTCGCGATTGCCGCCGCGGTCGACACCGATCACCAAGCCGAATCCACCGCGCCGACCGGCCTCGACGCCCGCCGCTGCGTCCTCGATGAGCACGGTTCGGGCGGGAGCGATGCCGAGCGCTCCCGCGCACTCGAGAAAGGAGTCCGGAGCCGGCTTGCCCTGCAATTTTCGGTCATCGATATCGATTCCATCGACGCGGGCGTCAAACAGTCCGTCGATCCCGGCGCGTTGCAGCACCTCGCGCCCGTGGCGGCTGGACGTGACGATTCCAGTGCGAACGCCTATCGCGCGCAACCCTGAAATCAGCGCCAGTGTCGAGTCATAGACTCGAACGCCATCGCGGCTGAGCTTGCCCTCGAACAGAACATCCTTTCGCTTTGCAATGCCCTGAACGGTTGCGAGACCGGGTGCGTCGCGGCCAGTGCCTTCAGGCAGCTCGATGCCGCGCGCGCTCAGGAAGTTCCGCACTCCGTCCTGGCGAGGTCTTCCATCGACGTAACTCAGGTAGTCTGAAACCTCATCGAATGGCCGGAGTGCAACGCCGTGAGCCGTGGCCCGAGCGCGCAACACCTCGTCGAACACCGTCTTCCAGGCCTCGGCGTGCAGCTCTGCCGTGCGCGTCACCACGCCGTCCAGATCAAAAATTGCGGCTTTGAGCTCGGACGCCATCGCAGTCTGTGAAGGGCAATTGGCGTTCCTTCGCTCATTCCAATTTGGGCCAGCCCCAGCGATGGCGTGTCAGGCGTTCAGGCGCACAGCTTGCTGCGAGCCGAGCGCTATTCAAGCCCGCGCCGGCCGCCGGGCGGCAGCCGAGGAGTTCGCTGTATGTCGCACCGTCGCTCAACATCCAGGAACTCACACGTGCCGTTGGTTCTCACGATAGTCATGGCGGTCTGCATGGCAGGTTGTGCTAGCCGCCAGCTCGTTCCCGGCCCGAGGCGCAGCTCATGCCGGGGAGGCACGATACGGCCATCGCGGAATCGGCCGGCGTGCGCACTACGGTTCAGTCGCAGGCGTGGTCCGGCAGTCCGGCCCGGCTGCGGCAGCAGATCACTCCACTCAAGGTGACGGTGGTCAACAATGGGAGCCGGCCCGTCCGCATCAACTATGACGATTTCACGCTCACCGGCTCTTCGGGATTCACTTATAGCGCGCTGCCGCCGTACAAGATCACGGGCTCGATCCGCGAGCCGGTGATGGCACCTCACTTTTCGTATTCGAGATTCTACGTGGCTCCGTTTTACCGGCCGTTCTATCCTGGCGTGCCCGTCTGGGGCGCCTCTGCCTGGCGGTACAATCCGGATTACTACAACCGTGCCTGGACCGAATGGCCGGTGCAGCTTCCGACGCGCGACATGCGCGAGCAAGCCATTCCCGCCGGGGTGCTGCAGCCCGGTGGGCGAGTCTCCGGATTTCTCTACTTCCCCGAATTGCCCGGCGAGACGACGACCGTGACGTTCAAGCAGAGCCTCGTCGATTCCAGTACTCAGAAGACCATCGCCGAGGTAGAGGTTCCGTTCGTGTACAAGCGATAGTGGTCGTGTGGCACATGCGCTGCGCGCCCGCATCCGGCTAGCGGCCGAAGTGCCCCGCAGCTTCGGGCTGATAGATGATCCTGACGACCCGATATCGCCGGAGTTGTCCCTGTGGAAGAGGCCAGTCGATCGTCTGTCCCGCTGAAAGGCCGAGCAGCGCGGCGCCGACCGGTGCGAGCACGGACACCCGCCCCTGAGCGGGATCGCTGTCCTGAGGGTACACGAGCGAGACTTCGCGGCTCTCACCGGTCGCTTCGTCCTCGAATACGACCCGGGAATTCATGGTCACCACGTTGCCGGTGACGCTGTCGGGGGAAACGATCCGCGCCCGATCCAGCTCATCGGCCAAAGCTTTCGCTGCTTCCTCATCGCGAGCATCCCGCCCGGTCCTTATCACCTTTCTCAGACGTTCCCGGTCCATCGCGGTGACCACGATCTCATCATTCGTCGCGCCCGCGCCAGTCATCGCCGGCCTTTGCGCGGCATCGGCAGGCGAGTCGATCGGCGACCCGGTGTGGGGCATCTCTCCCACGGCTCGCGACACCGATTCGTGCAGACGAGCGGTAGCATCCAACATGGCCGCATAGGCGTCTGCGCCGTGACCGGTGATGGTCACGGGTTTTCCCGAGGAAGAGAGTCGCACGCTCAGGCGGCACTCAGCGCGGGCGCCTGGCCGTTCCGGGTGCGCGACGCTTGCATCCACAGTCTCGACATCATTCTCGAGAGACTGCAACGCATGAGCTACCCGATGCCGAGCGAACTCCTGCAGGGCATCCGAGACTTCACCGTTCAAGCGATGGACGTGGATCATCATTTCAGCTCTCCCGTGACTTTCTCGAACCGACCGGTTGACCGTTCGCTCTCGAGCCTGAGCGTTCCAGCGGACCGATTAGGCCCATCGGGGTCACGCGCGAGGCGGGAGGCCGGTCTGCTCTCCCTTTTTCCCCGCCACGGCGGCGCGATAGGACTCCCTCGATTCCGACCCGCAAGCAAGACCTGGACCCCGTGCCGGCTGGAGCGCGAATATTGGACCGACCGTATGGATAATCCAGCGAGCCTTGAGACTACATGCTTTGGTGATACGAGCCTCACCGGTTGGACATCCGCCGACTTTGCGGCACTCTTCGAGAAGCCCTGGCCCAGCGGCATAGTGAATGGTCCCGTCTACACCGCCACCGCCCGAGAAGCGTGGTGTCCGCGGCGTTTACGACCGCGTCGACGTCGAGAGTCGTGAAATCGCCACGCACGGCACGTGTACGCACAACCGGATACCCCCTCGGAATACGGATCGGTCCAAGCGGGTTGCAAGCCTCGGGATTGAGAGATTTACCGAGACTGTGCCAGCTGCGGGACCAATCTCACTCCGAGCACAAGCATCGCTTTGGCGGTGGTGTCGAAGCTCGGAGTGCCGTCTTTCGAGAGCGCTTTGTAACATTTGATATCACTCAATATCACGATCGGACTGTCCCAGAATTGTCCCAGCTCCGTCGCGCCGCGCGACAAGGCCAGCAGTTATTTCGCTTTGCGCGGGCGCCGCGGCGCCCCGAACAGCTGCATGTGCGTCCCGATGCGATGCAAGACTACCGCACGCCGACGGACTCGATAGATGAGAAGAAGGTGAGATCCCAGGTGGAATTCCGTGAAGCCACTCCAGGTTGAGTCGCTGAGCGGCAATCAACCCATTTATCCTTACCGCAAGGCCGCACCTTTGGGTGCGAATTCCCAACTATTGCATGTCTGGCCGGAGCGGCTCAACCCGCACGCAGGTGGGATGTGACACTCGCGGTCTCGAGCCACCGCGCTTCGATCTCCTCGGCCGTCTGCGGGTGGCCGAAGTAGTAGCCCTGAGCAAACTCGCAACCGTAGGCGTGCAGCTCCCATGCCGTGCCTGCCGCCTCGACGCCCTCGGCGACGACCGCCATGCCGAAGCTGTGGGCTAGCTGAATGGAGCTGCGCACGATGCGTTGATCGGCGACGTCCTCCGTCAGGTTCGTGACGAAGCTTCGGTCGATCTTCAAGGTGTGCACCGGCAGCCGTTTCAGGTAGGCGAGCGAGGCGTAGCCGGTCCCGAAGTCATCGATCGCGAGCCGCACGCCGAGCGCGCGGATCTCATTGAGCCGCTTGAGCATCGTATCGGGATGACGCATAACGGCGCTCTCGGTCACCTCGAGCTCGAGGAGCTCGGGCTCGACGGCGAGCGAGTCCAGGATGGCGCGCACCTTGTCGGCGAATCCGCGGTCGAGAAGGTTGTTGGCGCTGATGTTCATGGAGATCGGCACGCGGTATCCGCCGCGCTGCCACGTGACGATCTGGCCGCAGACCGCCTGCAGCATGTATTGCGCGAAGGAATGGACCAGCTCGGTGCCGTCCGCTAGCGGCATGAACCGCGATGGCGCGATCAGGCCCATCGTCGGATGGGGCCAGCGCGCGAGCGCCTCGAGCCCGATCAGCTCTCCGTCCGCCAGACGCACTTTCGGCTGATAGGCGACCGAGAGCGAGCCCTCGCGCAGCGACTTGCCGAGCTCGCTCTGCAGCGCGAGCATCTCCGGGGTGAATTGATCCATGGCCTCGTGATAGCGGCAGAAGGCGCTGAGATCTTCCTTCGCAGCATACATCGCGATGTCGGCGCAGCGGAGAAGCTCGCTCGGGGTGCGCACGTCCTGCGGGAAGACCGCGGCTCCAATACTCGCGGTCAAATCGAGCTCGACGCCGCCGGGCAAGGTGATCCGTCCCAGGCATTCCTGCACACGGGCGCCCAAGCTCTCGAGCGTCCGCGCCGCCTCCGCACCCCGAGCGAGAATTGCGAGCTCGTCCCCGCCCAAGCGTGCGATGCATGTGCCCGAATGGCAGAAGCGCTCGCGCAGCCGCTCGCCGATCTCCCTGAGCACGTGGTCACCGGCGGCGTGCCCGAGGGTGTCATTGATTTCCTTGAAGCGATTCAGGTCGAGGAGCAGCACCGCGAGCGGATCTTCGGGCGAGGCCGAGATCGCCTGCTCGAGCTCGCGCATGAAACCGTCTCGATTCTTGAGCCCGGTAAGCGTGTCGTGCTGCGCGAGGTACTCCTGCTCGGCGATGTAGGCGGCTTGCCGGCGGAGCGCGCGATGGAGCTGCAGACCAAACACGATCACCGCGAACACGCCGATCACGAGCACGGCAGCGGGCGCGGCAGCCGCTGCGAGCCACTCCCGGCGAAGAGATGCCGTCGAGACGCTTACGCGCACGTACACCGGCAGCGCGGCGGAGCGGGCAAAGCCCACGAACCGGTCCTTGGCGGGGAGCGAGAGAAACACGCCGCTGCGGCGATCGCCGGCTTGCTCGAGCGGCTGTCGCGCATGGCGATGGAGAGCGTTGAAGGAGCCGCTGCCTGGAGCGTAGGAGACGAGCAGCCGCCCGTCGGGCGCCACCAGACTCACGAAGCTGTCGGGGATCAGCCGCAGGCTGTCCGTGCTCGCGATCAGGCGCCGTGCGGGAACGAGCGCAAAGGCAACTTCCCGCGCATCCGAGCCGCCGCGAAAATCGAGGGTGATCGGCAGATACCACTCGTCCGGGGCCGCAAGCCGAATGAGGTACGAGACATCCAGTCCCGTCCGGCGAGGTTCCAGCCCTCGGGCGATGGTCCGCAGAGCATCGGGGCTCACCAGCGGTTCTCCCGATCGACCGACGGCGAGGACGCGGCCGTCTGCGGTTCGAAGACCGAGGTAGCTCGAGATCGGGTCGAACCGTGCGGCCTCCCGCAGGACGGCCATCGCCTGCTCCGACCCGAGGACGATGCCGGGGCGCCGACCGACATCGGCGGCGATGCCCCTCAAGCTGAAGGCCGACTGCTCGAGCACTCCGGTAATGGACGTTTCGAGGTCGAGTGCCAGATTGAGGACGCTCTCGCGCGCGGCCCTCCAGGTCTGTTGCCGCTCCTGTGCCACGAGGTAGACCGCGGTCCCGGCCAGCAGAAGGAGCGCAAGGAGGACGGAAAGGCGAGCCCAGCGATACTGAGCCGTCACGAGGCGCGCGCCCGGATGGGCATGCAGGCTCGTCGGTGACTGGCTCGGAGCGCTTGCGGCCGTGACGCGCTGATCCCGGCTCATGGCTGGAAGTATGCGCGTTTGGGCGGCCGGCGCCACTCCAGTCCGAGGGCGCGCGAAGTGATCGATGATGCGGGGCCACGAGAGAACGTCCGGATAACAGCCCAACGAGCAATTTCTCCCTCCCTTCAATGCGATACCGGTAACGCCAGCTCGGCCGCCTTTCGGCATGACCAAGAGGTAAAGGTTCTGGCCAAAGGACACCTTCCGCGGATAGCGAACGATGCGACGTCTGACACGCTGTCCGCGGACGTGCGAAGGGGACCGGCGCAGTGCGCGTGGCGTGACACTCAGGCTCGCAAGCCCGAGGTGCCCTACTGGAGAACCGCCACCGGCGAAGAGGTCGACTTGGTCATCGAGACGCCCTCCCGCACCATTCCCATTGAAGTGAAAACCGCAACGCGCCTCGGGCCGGCGGACGCCGCGGGCTCGAAGCATTCCTGGACGAGTATGCGGACATGACGGACGGGGCTCTACTGTTGTACGCGGGCAGTGCAACGTTTCCGCTGACGAAGCGTGTTCTGGCAGTGCCGTGGTGGCGGATCTGCTGAACTAAGGGGCGTTTCCCGATTTCTGCCGTATGTCTCCCGCCGGCCTCTTCTAATAAACGTCGCCCAAGTTCTTGACTATTTGGTGGGCGGTACTGGGATCGAACCAGTGGCCCCTGCCGTGTGAAACAGAGGGTAGGGGGCTTAAGGATCAAGGATATGCGGGCCCAAAGCCTATTTGCAACAGGGATTTGGTATCACTTGATGTCATTTAATATCACTCAATGTCATTCTCCAACTGTCCCAGGAATGTCCCAGCCGCCCAATGTATCGTCAGTGGAGTCGGCGCGCTATTTCGATGGCCACGCCATCTGCAGCCATAGCTCCAGGGTCTTGTCATGCCAGGGAAGCTTACTGAGCAAGTAGGGGCGCAGTTCCGCGTAATAGCGCTCCTTCAGAATGTGGGGATCGAGCAGTCCGGCCCGGGCCAGGCGAAGAACGTCTTCGCGGTCCCGTTCCGCATTCCGCTCCAATTTGGAAAGGGCGAGGTCGGTGGCATCGAGCGCAAAGAGCTTTAGCCGTCTCCAAGGGGCAGAGGGGAACATCGAAATCAGTCTGGTCGCGTAATCCGCGGGAGGTGTCGCGATTCCCACGTACTGCGTATATACGAGGTATTTGCGATGTAGCTTTGATCCCAAGCCGGCGAGCGCTTCGATATCGTCGTCCCGCGATTGAGCGGCGAGACCCAGGTAGTCGATATCCGAAGTCTCCCGGCCGATCCCATACTGTTGGGTAATGACGAAGCCGCCCAGACAACGCAGCTCGACAGGACCCTTCAGAAGCTCGTCCAGCTCTCTCAAGAAGGAGCACCATGGCTCTGGCAGTGCGGCAGCCGGGCTATCTTCAGTGAGCATACGAGAGGTGATCGGCCGTGAGGCCGGTAAGTAGGTTCCAGTGCCGCGCGAGCGGCGAGCGATTTGTCTTGAGCCAGCGGCGCTCCGCGTCCGGCATCGATTCGCGACAGAGGGTGTCTTGGCGGGCAAGGCGGGCCCGCTCCAGCTGCTGCTCGGCGGCACAGAGCTGCCTGAAGGCTGGCTGATATTCGGCTCTAGCGGCGGTGAGACCTTTTGCCACGGCGACGAGAAACCCAAGCCGATTCTGAACATCCTGAAGTTTCGTATGACGGATCAGCCAAGACCAATCCAGGTCCGGGTAAGTCATTAAGACCCACGGAAGAGCCTCCGCCAACCTGGTTTCAAGATCCTTCCGCAGCAGTGCGGCCAGGACCACCGCCGCCGGATTAGCTTTCCGAGGACGCAAGTGTGCAAACCCGGGGTAGCCGAGCCCAGAGAACTGGCGCGCGAGGAAGGCATCGTCCGGCTCGGGTTCTTCGGCCAACGTCTCAGGAAGCGGAAGGGCGGTTGCTGGAAGGCGGTACAGAGCAGCCGCGGACACGGCAAATTCTGCCGTGACCGGACGCTCGCCCTTCTCCAGCTGCGACAGATAGGGCTGAGACACGCCGAGGCGCTCCGCGGCCTGCTTTTGCGTCAGCCTGGCTCTCAATCGACCTGCTTTGAGCTGCTCGTACTGCATGGCTCATGGTAGTATATTGCAAAACGTGCAATATTCAAGGCGCGTGAAATGGCATGGCCGATGCACGGATATCGTTTTGTTCTCTACTCAAATCGTGCTCGCGATTTGGGGCTCCGCGTCGTTGTTTAAGGCATTCGCAGATCACTGCAGCGGGAATGAGTCTGGCAGCAGCTGCTCCAAGCTACCCATTAGTGTCATGGCGGGACACGGTGACGATTTGCGGACCGATGCCTCTGAAGCGAAGTTCGGGATGGCTAGAGGGGATGTCCTGTCCCGCTTGTCTCGGCTTTGGATG
>DASYGA010000158.1:0-6667 GCA_036000265.1 Steroidobacteraceae bacterium
TGCTTGGCGGATCCGAAACGGCTCGAGGCGCCGGCCGCCAGGACGATGGCATGGAGCCCCGCGGCCTCGCTCTCGGCGCTCACGGATTTCCAGGTGTCTTGCGCTGCGATGAGGCCCCGCCCGGGGGACGGTCAGCGGGCGGCATCGCTCGCAGCTCGATTCCGGCGGGCAGCTGGGCGAGGACGCGCGCGTAACGATTGCGCTCATCGAGGATGGAATCGGCATCGATGGCGCTGATGGCCCGCCAGTCCGCCACGCTGAGATGCTCCGCGAGCGCCCGCTCGAGCGCGGCGCGCCGGGGCGTCCAGGCCGAGTTGAAAAAGCGCGCAAACTCCTGCCATGCGGCGCGCGCGCCGCCGGACTCGCCGGCCGCCAGAGCGGTCTCGAGCCGCGCCAGCGCCTCGCGGCTGGTGCCGGGCTGGCCGACGAGCCCTGCCAGAGGGCGCGCACCCATCGCCGCCGCGCCATCGGCCTCGCCATCGGTCTGGCCCTGGCGTGCGGCGGGCAACTCCGCCAGGGTCTGGTCGCTCTCCTCGAATCTCGCCAGGACCCAGACGAGGTAGCTCACGCAGGCATCGCGAAAGCGGGCGATCGCCTCCGGCGGCGCGGGGGCAGCGCCTGTCGATCCGAGCACCGCGGCGCAGGCGTTGGCGACTTCGGCCGCATGGGATTGCTCCGCGGCAAGTTGCGAGCGGATGATCTGAAGCTCATTCATGTTCGCTCCTCACCTGCTGCATGCCATGTACGAACGCATGCACTTCGGCGACGATCGCGAGCGCTATGGACTCGGGTGTGCGGCCGCCCAGATTGAAGCCGACCGGGGCTCGCAGGCGCGGCCGCAGACGCTGCGCGTCGGCGCCCAGCTCGGACAGCAGCTTCTCACGTCTCGGTGGGGGGCCGAGCAGTCCGATGTAGGCGAGGGAGCTGGCGCTCAGCGCGCGCAGATACTCCAGGTCCGACGGCAGGTGATGGCTCATCACCACGGCGGCGCTGAACTCAGCGAGGTTCAGAGCCTGCGCGATTTGCTCCGGACGGGCGAGCACCACGCGCTCCGCCAGCGGAAAGTGCGCGGGCACGGCATACGCCGGGCGGTGATCGGCCAGGGTCACTCGCCAGTGCAGGCGCGCCGCGAGATCGGCCACCGGCAGCGCGTCGGGGCCGGCACCCAGAAGGAGCAGCCGCGGCGGCAGCGTCAGCGGCAGGAGCAGGAGCTTCCAGCGCTCTTCGGATTCTTCCAGCCAGCCAACCGACGTCGATTGGGACGCCTGCGCCAGAGCCGCGAGCGTGCGCGGCGCGAGAAGGGCAGCCCGGGCGCTTGCCGCGGGGAATGGCGCAAGGACTTGCGCGGAACCCCCGGGGACCTCGGGCAGCAGGACCGTGCCTGCGGGAAGGGCGGCAGCGCACGATTCGCTCACCAGTCCTATGGCGGTCGGCCGATGCGCGGCCAGCGCGGCGGCCAGGTGCGCCACCGGCTGCCACTCTTCCTGCGGCCCGACGCGCAGCAGCAGGATCTGCATGGCGCCCTCGCACCCAAGGCCCAGGCCCCAGACCAGATCGTCCGAATTGCGCAGATCGTAGCTCACGAGCGAAGCCCGGCCGGTCGCGATCACCGCGCGGGCACGCTCGCTTAGGTCCCCTTCCAGGCAGCCCCCGGAGATGAGGCCGGCGTACTCGCCGTCCGCGGCGATGAGCAGCATCGCCCCGGGCTTGCGGTACGTCGAGCCTGCCGTATGCACGAGGACGCCGAGCACCATCGCGCGGCCGGCAGCCCGCTCGCGCTCGAAAAGGGGAAGGAGGGGACCGAGTTCGCAATCCATCGCGGGATTATGCCGTGAACATCATTGCGCGCACTCGGGCTCGTCAGTAGAGTCGCACCGCTTTCCCTCTGGGCTATTCCATTCCATGTCCAATTCCGCTTCCTGGGTCGTGCACAAGTTCGGCGGCTCGAGCGTCGCCGATGCTGGTTGTTTCCGCCGCGTTGCCACCATCATTGACGCCTTGCCGGCCGCCCGCGTGGGCGTCGTCCTTTCCGCATGCAAGGGGGTCACCGATGCCTTGCTCGGGCTGGTGACGCTGGCGGAGCAGCAGGACGACCGTTACCGCGTGGAGCTCAGCGCCCTGCGCTCGCGGCACGCGGAGATCGCCGAGACACTCCTCAGCCCGGAGTCCGCGCGTCTTTACCTCGCGGGATTCGATCGCGATTGCCACGACCTCGAGGGCATCCTGCACACGGTGAAGCTGACCCGGGCGGCCGCGCGCAACGTCAGCGACCTCATCGCCGGATACGGCGAGATCTGGTCCACCAAGCTCTTCCATCGCTTCTACGAGGAGCGCGGCAGCCGCCGCGGCCCCGTCCAGTGGATCGACGCCCGGCGGGTAGTGGTCGTCGACTGGGGTCCGCTCGGTCCCGCGGTGCAGTGGGCGCAATCGCGGACGAATCTCTCCGACCTCGTCGACCGCGATTTCAAAGGGACGCTGATCATCACGGGCTTCATCGCTTCGGATCCGCGCGGCGTGCAGACCACGCTCGGCCGCAACGGCAGCGACTTCTCCGCATCGATCTTCGGCGCGCTGCTCGAGGCCGCCGAGATCCACATCTGGACGGACGTCGATGGCGTCCTGTCGGCCGATCCGCGCCGTGTTCCCGATGCGACGGTGATCGATTCGCTCACCTACAACGAGGCGATGGAGCTCGCCTACTTTGGGGCGAAAGTCATCCATCCGCAGACCATGGCGCCGGCGGTGGGGGGAAGCATCCCGATCTGGATCCGCAATACCTTCGCGCCGCAGAAGCCGGGCACCCTCATCTGCGCCCAGCCGACCTCGACGCTGCCGGTGAAGGGCGTCGCCAGCATCGAGCGCGTGGCGCTCATCAACCTCGAGGGCGCCGGCATGATCGGCGTGCCCGGGACCGCGCACCGGCTGTTCGGTGCGCTGCGCGAGGAGGGCATCTCCGTCATCCTCATCTCCCAGGGCAGCTCCGAGCACTCGATCTGCTGCGCCATTCCGTACGAGCAGGCCGGGCGCGCCGCAGCGCTCGTGCGCCAGGCGTTCGAGCGGGAGCTGAAGGAGGGCCAGATCCAGAGCGTCGAGGTCGATCCGGACCTCGCGATCCTCGCCATCGTGGGCGATGGCATGGCGGGCACGCCGGGTGTCGCCGCGAAGGTGTTCAACTCACTCGGGACGGCAGGTGTGAACGTGCGCGCGATCGCCCAGGGCGCATCGGAGCGCAATATCTCCGTCGTGGTCGACGGACGACAGGCGACACGGGCACTGCGCGCGATCCATTCCAGTCTTTACCTCTCGCCGCACACCGTCTCCATCGGGGTGATCGGCCCGGGAACGGTGGGCAGAGTGTTCCTCGATCAGCTCGCATCGCAGAGCGCGCGGCTGCGGGAGCAGTTCAAGATCGACCTGCGGGTGCGCGGCATCCTCGGCTCGCAGCGCATGGCGCTGGCGGACAGCGGCATCCCGCTCGAGCACTGGCGCAAGCACTATGAGGAGCAGGGCGTCGCGGCCGATCTCGACCGCTTCGTCGAGCACGTGCACGTCGATCACCTGCCGCACTCGGTGATCATCGACTGCACGGCGAGTGCCGCCGTCGCCGGCCGTTACGCGCAGTGGCTGGGCGCCGGCATGCACATCGTGACACCCAACAAGAAGGCCAACAGCGCCGATCTCGCCTATTACCGCGCCGTGCAGGCGGCGCGTCGCGCCGGCGGGGCCCACTACCTGTACGAAGCAACGGTGGGCGCCGGGCTGCCGGTGGTGCACACGCTGCGCGACCTGAGGGAGACGGGGGACGAGATCACCAGCGTCGAGGGGATCTTCTCCGGAACGCTCGCCTATCTTTTCAACATCTATGACGGCCGCACCGCGTTTTCCGACATCGTGCGGGATGCGCGCCAGCGAGGCTACACCGAGCCGGATCCGCGCGATGACCTCTCCGGCATGGACGTCGCGCGCAAGCTCATCATCCTCGGCCGCGAGATGGGCCTCGAGCTCGAGCTCGCCGATGTAAAGGTCGAGAGCCTGGTGCCGGCCGGCCTGGAGTCCGGCTCCATAGAGGAGTTCATGGGCAGGCTGCCGCGGCACGATGCGGCCATGCGCGAGCGGCTGGATACCGCCCGCGCGCACGGCAAGGTGCTGCGTTACGTCGGCCGCCTCGCCTGCGAGCGCGCTGCCGGCGGACAGCCCGTGGCGACCGTCGGGCTGGTGGAGCTCGAGGGGAAGCATCCCTTCGCCAACATCGCGCTCACCGACAACGTGGTGCGCTTCGCCACCCGCCGGTACTGTGACAATCCGCTGATCGTGCAGGGGCCGGGAGCGGGACCCGAGGTCACCGCGGGCGGGGTGTTCGCCGATCTTCTGCGCCTGTGCGCCTATCTCGGAGCGAGGCTTTGAGCCCCAGCCGCAAGTGGGCGACCGCCTTCGCGCCGGCCTCCGTCGGCAATGTCGCGATCGGCTTCGATATTCTCGGGTTCTCGGTGTCGGCCCTCGGCGATCGGGTCACGGTGAGCCGCACAGAGGATAGAGGCGTCACGATCACCGACATCACGGGAGTGGCCGGCAAGCTGCCGACCGAGGCGGTACAGAACACCGCCGGGCGCGCGGTGCTGGCCCTGCAGGAGGCGCAGCAGCCGGGCTTCGGGTTCGCGATGCGCATCGACAAGGGCATTCCGCTCGGCTCGGGCCTCGGCGGGTCCGCCGCCTCCGCCGTCGCAGCGGTCGTGGCGGCCAACGCGCTGCTGCCGCAGCCCTGCGGCAAGCTCGAGCTGCTGAAGTACGCGATGCAGGGTGAAGCGGTGGCAAGCGGGTCCCTGCACGTCGACAACATCGCGCCCGCGCTCTTTGGCGGCCTGGTGCTCACGGTCGGGATCGATCATCCACGGGTAAAGCAGATCCCGGTGCCCGAGGGGATCCGCGCCGTCATCATGCATCCGCACATGTTCCTCTCCACGCGCCAGGCGCGCGCGATCCTCAAGCGCAGCGTCGAGCTGTCCGATTTCGTGTGGCAGACCGCCAACCTCGCCGGCTTCATCTCGGGCTGCTATACCAACGATCTGGACATGATCCGCGCCTCCTTCGAGGACGTGGTCATCGAGCCGCAGCGTCAGGCATTGATACCCGGCTTTCAGGAGGTGCGCCTGGCGGCCATGCGGGCTGGCGCGCTCGGCTGCTCGATCTCCGGGGCCGGACCGACGCTCTTCGCCTGGGCGCTCGCCAAGGACGCGCATCGGGTGGTGGAAGCCATGCGGCGCGAATTCGTCACCGCCGCCGTCAACATCGATGAGTGGCTGGTGGACGTCGGGGCGGAGGGCGCCCAGGTCATCGATTACGGCTGAGCGAGTTGCAAAGCGGGACGGATATGAGCGTGATGCGCTTCCAGAGCACTCGTGATGAGCAGCTGACCGCCGGCTTCGGCGAGGCGTTGGCGCAAGGCCTCGCGCCCGACGGCGGACTGTACGTGCCGGCCGAATGGCCGCACCTGGAGGCCGGCGCGCTCACGGCGCGAGAGAGCCTGGATGGCATTGGCGCGAAACTGCTCGCGCCTTTCGCCGCCGGCGATCCTCTCGCCGCCGCTCTGCCCGAGATCACCGCCGAGGCGTTCGATTTTCCGGCACCGGTGGTCGCGCTCGGTGCTGCGGGGCGGCTCGCGGTGCTCGAGCTCTTCCACGGCCCGACTGCAGCCTTCAAGGATTTCGGCGCACGGTTTCTCGCGGCGTGTCTCACCCGTCTGCGCGGCGCGCAATCGCGTCCGCTCACGATCCTGGTCGCCACTTCGGGTGATACCGGCGGGGCGGTCGCGGCGGCGTTCCACGGCCGCCCCGGAATCGAGGTAGCGGTGCTCTTTCCCAGGGGCCTGGTCTCACCCACGCAGGAGCGGCAGCTCACCTGCTGGGGCGGCAATGTGCGCTCCTTTGCGGTGCGCGGCACGTTCGATGACTGTCAGCGGCTCGTCAAGCAGGCGTTTCTCGATCGCCCCTTTCGCGAGGAGCGGGCGCTCTCCTCGGCCAACAGCATCAACCTGGGCCGGCTGCTGCCGCAGACGGTGTATTACGCGGCGGCGAGTCTCGCCGTTTTCAGGCGTCACGGCGAGCGGGCATCCTTCATCGTGCCGAGCGGCAACCTCGGCAACGCGGTGGCGTGTATCTGGGCTCGCCGGCTCGGATTGCCGATCGGCGATGTCGTGTTGGCGCACAACGCCAATCGCACGGTCACGGATTTCCTCGAGAGCGGCGAATGGCGGCCGCGAGCCAGCATCGCCACGCTGGCATCGGCCATGGACGTCGGCAACCCGAGCAACATGGAACGCTTGCGCGCGCTCCATCCCCAGCTGAGCGAGATTCGCTCCGCGGTGAGTGCCTGCACCGTGGACGATGAGGCCATTCGCGCCCGCATACGCACCGCCTACCAGGAGCTCGGCCAGATCTGGTGCCCGCACACCGCCACCGCCGCCGAGGCTTACGCGAGGCTGCCCCCGCAGCGCCGCGACAGCGGCCGCTGGGTGCTGGTTTCCACGGCGCATCCGGCGAAATTCCGCGAGATCGTCGAGCCGCTGATCGGCCGCGAGGTGCCGGTGCCGCAATCGCTGGCCAGGCTGTTTGCACGGCCATCGGAGTGCACCGAGATCGATGCCGAGCTGGCATCGCTGCGGGATGCACTG
>DASYGA010000272.1:0-6340 GCA_036000265.1 Steroidobacteraceae bacterium
AGCCGCCGACGGCTCGATAAAGCGCCTTCCGATATATGGTGCAGGAAGGAAAGAGGACCTGGCCGCCCAGAAGCATCTTGAAGAATGCGCCCCGCTGGAATACATGGGTACCGTCGGAATCCGGTTGCGACGTATCGACCCAGGTTGCAACGTCGGACTTCAGGATCTTGCGCCCGTCGGGAAAGAGTTCAAGCAGATCGGAGTAGATGAGGTCGACGTCCGCGCGGGACCTCAGGACGGCGAGCATCTCCTGCAGATACCGCGGATCCCACGCGTCATCACAGTCCAGGGTCGCAATGAGCTCCGCCTGTGCCGAGTGACAGCTCAAATCTCTGGCGGGTGCGTTCCCACGGTTTTCAGTACGTATCACCCGCCCGTTCAGTCCGTGATGCGCGAGGAGCCGCCGCGCCTGCTCTGCGGATCCATCGGTGGAGCCATCGTCCACCACGACGACCTCGAAGTCCCGAAACGTCTGCTCGCTCAGGCTCGCGAACGCGCGAGACAGAAATCTCGCGCCGTTGAAGACGGGCATACAGACGCTGACAGCCGGCACGCTTGCTGTTCGCTCCATGGATCGTCCCCGGACGCGGTATCCGAGTCGTGAGTTCTGGTTCGATTTGACTCGTGCCCGGCCGGCCAAGATGGACAGCCGAGCGGGGCGATTCTGGCCGAGATTCAGCTCTGGTTCAACGGCCCCATAACGCCGTTGCGACGCGCTTCTCAAGCGCGCCGCAGCAGGATTTCGAGCCCCAACTGGTGGGGCGTCGCAAACCAACCGCCGACGCTGATCCGGTTCAAGTGAAATGGGTCGGCCAGCGGGGGATTGACGCCGCCGAACGCGCCGAGGCAGCACTGGAACCCGGCTTCCCGCACCAATTCGAGCGATGGCGGGGATATGTTTTCGCGGCCGCCGAACGGATAGGCAAAAAGAGTGGGGGGAACGCCGAGCGCTTCCTCGAGCTTTGCCCGGCAGCGCGCCAGCTCGGCACGGATCGCATCGGGGTCCTTGGTGGCGAGATCGATGTGGCCGTCGGTATGCGCGCCGATCTCGAAACCCTGATCGCGCAGCGAGCGCACCTGATCCCAGCTCATCCAACCGGGCTGGCGGCTGAGATGTTGATCCCAGGGCGGGCTGTAGTCCGTGCCGATGAAGCCGGTCGCGACGAAAAAAGCGGCCGGCAGGCCGAGCCTACGCAGAATGGGCGCCGCCACCTCGACGTTATCCCGGTAGCCGTCATCGAAGGTGATCGACAACGTGCCGCCCATGGCCCGTCCTTCCCGGCATCCCGCGATCTGCTCGGACAGATTCACCACCCGGAAATGCGAGCGGAAGAAGTCGCAGAAGTCCTCGAACCTCGGCGAGCTGCAGGTGATCCCGTCCTCCGCCATCCAGTCGTTCACGCGATGAAACGTCACGACGACCATCTTGGCGCGGAAATCGCGGGAAAAAACGCCCGCCGCGTCGGCTGCGCGTCCGAGGAAATCCTTGATCTTTTTTTTGGCGGGGGCGTTCATTCGCCAGCGATCTCGGGCACGGAGCCGAGGAGAAGGGGCCGTCTATGGAGGTACTGTGTCGCGCGGCGTTTGGCGCGGATATCATCATAGACGCGTCCGGCCCGTTCCGGCGACATCCCGAGCGCCTCGGCCAGGTGCTCTTTCGCGATTCCGTGATTCAGTGCCCAGAGCGCCAGATCCATCTCTCGGTAGGGCAGCGCAAAGTAAAACTCGTCCTGCCCTTGGGAGAGGCTGTAGGTGTCGGTGGTCGGCGAAGCCGTGGCGATCTCTGGCGGCAGTCCAAGGTACTGTGCGAGTGCGTACACCTGGGATTTGTACAGGTGCGCTATCAGCTTGACGTCGGCGGCCCCATCGCCGTTCTTGACGAAGAACCCCTGGTCGTACTCCAGCCGGTTGGGGGTGCCGATCACCGCATAGTTGAGCCGGTCCGCATGAAAGTACTCGATCGTCTTGCGCACCCGCTGCTTGAAGCTGGTGGCGGCCACGATCTGCAGATACTCCGGCAACCGCAACCGCGCCTCGTGACTCGCTCCATCAGGAGATTGCGCAACCAACCTGAAGTGATTGATCCGCCCCTCGAGGCCGCCCGCTACCACGATCTTCATCCGCCAGCCGGCGCCAAACTGCGGCAGGACGCGGCGCACCGCTTCGTCCCGCGAGCGATAACAGCCGATGGCCTCGAGCGTGGGACCGATGTCCTGCTCGTGAGGCGTGATGCCAAGATGAGCGGCAAGGGACGCGGCGCGTACCCGGCTCTCGGGTGAGGACTCCGGCTCCGGCAGGATGAGCGCCAGTACGCGCTCCGGCCCCAAGGCGCGAGCCGCTAACGCCGCGCAGACCGCGCTATCGACCCCGCCGGAAGTGGCTACCGCCGCCCCTCTTTTATGCAATACCGTTGCCGTGGCCTCCCGCAGCTCGCCGCTCAGCCGCTCGACCTCGGCGCGCGCATCGATATCCAGCACATGCCAGTTAAGTGTCATGTACTCGTGGGCGAAGCCTGCGCCGCCCGCCCCCCGAAAAAGTGTTCATGCAGCAGCAAAGTCGATAATACCGCCACGAACGCCATGTTATCGCCCGCGCCGAGCGCGCGGCCGGTGCGGCACTTCGCCAGCAATCGGTCCACGGCCTCGGGGTGGAAATACCCGGTCCGCCGCAGATTCGATTCGCTCAGCAGCTCCTGCACGTACGGCAGCGGCCTCTCGCCCTGGAAGAAGCAGCCGCTGTCCGGTGCGCGGTACGGCTGCTTCACCCGCTGCACGATGGAGTCGGGCACGATGCCGCGCAGCGAGCGGCGCAGCAATACCTTTTCCTGCAGGCCGCGCAGCTTATACCGGGGGCTGAGTGCGTTGGCGAACTCGATCACCCGGTGATCCAGGTACGGAACCCGCCCCTCCACGGAATGCGCCAGCGACACACGATCGCCCTGGGAGGACAGCAGATAGCCCTCGAGGAGCGTCTTGACCTCGATGTACTGGTCGCGCGCCAGCCCGCTCCAGCCTTCGAACCCTGCCGGCAGCTGCTCCCTCAGTTCCTCTTCCGGCTGGGCGCGCGAGAGGCTCGCCTGCATCTCGGGCGACAGGAGCCGGAAGATGCTGCGCGTAGTGCTCCAGCGCGTCACATGCGCATAGAAAGGGCTCCCGACCTCTTCCAGACGCTGTCCAAAGAAGAGACGCGCGAAATGCCGGTTGGCGACCGGCGAACGGGCGAGATAGGGATAGAGGCGCGAGAGCAGCAGGGGCCGCCAGGCGGAGCCTGGCTGCCTGGCCCAGAAGCGGCGGATCTTGCCCTCCTTGAAGAGGTCATAGCCGCCAAATACCTCATCCGCTCCCTCCCCCGTCAGCACCACCTTGAAGCCTTGGCTGTGAACGTGCCGCGCGAGCAGCATCAGCGGCGCCGGTGCGGTGCGCAGCACTGGCGTCTCCGTGTGCCAGATCAGCTCCGGGAAGACATTGCCGATGTCCTGGGACGTGCAGCGGATCGAGGAATGCCTGACGCCCAGGTGCTCGGCCATCTGGCGCTGGTAGCCGCCCTCGTCGAACTCGGGGTCATCGAAGGTCAGCGAGAAAGTCTGTAGTGTTGCAACGCTCTCGCGGGCCAGGGCCGCAATGCCCGAGGAATCCAGACCCCCGCTGAGATACGCCCCTACGGGCACGTCGGAGCGCAGCTGCTGCCTAACGACATCCGCCAGCAGTGCGTGCAGCATTTCGGCAGCTTCGTCCATGCTGAGATCGGTGCGTCCCGGCCCCTGCGGGAAGGTCCAGTCCCAGTATCTTTGCAGTCGCTCGGCGCCCTTCTCCACGATGAGCGTGTGCCCCGGCGGCAAGCTCCGAACGCCTTTGAATACCGTCCGCAGGCCCACGGTGCCCCAGAAGGTAAAGACCTGGGCGAGCCCTTGCTCATCGAGAGCGGCGGCCGCGGGAGCCACGGCCAGAATGCCTTTGACCTCGGACGCAAGCAGGAGATGTCCGCCGATCCTTGCGTAAAAGAGTGGCCGGATGCCTACGCGATCCCTGGCGAGCAGCAGGCGTTGCCGGCGCACATCCCACAGGGCGAGCGCGAACTGGCCGCTCAGGCGCTCGACGAATCCGTCGCCGTACTCCTCGTAGGCATGGACGATCACCTCGGTATCCGAGCGGGTGCGGAACTGATGCCCCAGGCTTTGCAGCTCGGCGCGCAACTCGATGAAGTTGAAGATCTCCCCGTTCAGGACCGTCCAGACGCTCTCGTCCTCGTTGGCCACGGGTTGATCGCCGGTTTCGAGGTCGATGATGCTCAGGCGGGCGCTCGCCAATGCGCAGGTGGGCGAGCGGAAGTAGCCGGTTCCATCCGGCCCGCGGTGCCGCAGCGTCGTGATCATCCGCGCAGGATCGGGGAGCGCGGCCTGCCCCGCGACGAGCAGTGCTCCGGCGATGCCGCACACTGGAGCTAGGCCCCCTCTGATTCAGGCACGCTTGCGCTCGATGAAGGCGGCGATCCGGTCGATCGAGTCCAGGTTGTCGGGATGCAGCTCTTCGTCCTGGACTGCGACGCCGTACCGCTCTTCCAGGTGCAGGACGAGCTCCAGCGCGCCGGTGGAGTCCAGAATGCCCCGGGCCGTCAGGGAATCGGCATCGCCAAGTGCGGATTCATCCCGCGTCAGCAGATAGTTTTCTAGAATAAATTGCCTGAGCTCGGCGTGCAGTCTCATGCGAACCCTTCCCTTCCGCCCCGTGGGCTGAAAGTATACTGAAGCGGTATATGCTCAAGGACTTATGTCACGTTCCCCGTCCTGCGCAACGCCTGCTGCATGACGGCCTGTTGCGACACTGCGGCGCCGACACTGGGCAGCGGACCGCGCTGATCGCGGATGGGCAATCCCATACGTTCAGGGACCTTCTGGACGCTTCCCAGCGGCTCGCCAGCGCCTTGCGCGCCCGCGGCATCCACCGGGGGGATCGGGTCGCCATTCAGCTGGAGAATTCCTGGGAGTGCGCCACGGCGATTTACGGCGCCCTCATCGCCGGCGCGGTTTTCGTCCTGATCAACCCCCAGACCAAGGCGAGCAAGCTCGAGTTCATCCTGCGGGATTGTGGCGCACGGGCACTGATCACGGAAGGCGCTCTCGAGCCGGTTTACCTCGAGGCCCTGCGCGGACTCGACCCGCTCCCGGTCGTGCTCTGCTCGGGCCAGTGCGCCGTCCCCGCGGAATCACTCGCAGCCGCCATGGCAACCGCGCAGTCACCGGCCGAGCCCGTGCGGGTAATCCCGCTGGATCTCGCGGCGATCATCTATACCTCGGGCAGCACCGGCACACCCAAGGGCGTGATGCAGACGCACCAGGCGATGGTGTTCACCCTGGGCAGCCTGATCGAGTATCTACGCCTGACACAGGACGAGAGAATCCTCTGCGTGCTGCCCCTGTCGTTCGACTACGGCCTCTATCAGCTGCTGATGGCCGTCGCCTTAGGCGCGTGTCTGGTCCTGGAACGGTCATTCACCTTTCTCGGCCAGGTACTCAGTCGCGTGCGCGACGAGCGGATAACCGTCTTCCCTGGCGTGCCGACCATTTTCGCCACCCTGCTCGCGGCGCACCGGCGCTCCGCCCTGCAGTTTCCCGCGGTCACTCGCGTCACCAATACCGCTGCTGCGCTCCCGGACGAATTCGCGGGCGGACTGCGCGAGATCTTCCCCAATGCGCTGCTCTACAAGATGTACGGCCTCACCGAGTGCAAGCGCGTGAGCTACTTGGAACCCGAGCTCATCGACAGCAAGCCGGGGTCGGTGGGCAAGGCGATTCCTGGAACGGAGGTGTATCTTCTTTCCGCCGAGGGGAACCCGGTGCCGCCTGGAGAGGCTGGCATCCTATACGTCAGGGGTCCTCATGTGATGACGGGCTATTGGAACCGCCCCGATCTCACGGACGAGATGCTCGAGCCCGGGAAGCTGCCGGGCGAAAGGGTGCTCTGCACCCATGACCTCTTTCGCATGGACGAGGAAGGCTATCTTTATTTCGTCGGACGGACCGACGACATCATCAAAAGCCGCGGTGAGAAGGTGAGCCCGATCGAAGTTGAGAACGCCCTGCACCGCATTCCGGGAGTACGCGAGGCAGCCGTCGTGGGCGTTCCCGATCCGCTGCTGGGTCAAGCCATCCGAGCGTACGTCGTGGCGGATCCTTCGGCCGGCTTGACCGCTCAGTCGCTGCGGGCCGACAGTGCCGCGTTTCTCGACGCATATATGGTGCCGACCCAGGTTATCCTGTGCGCCAGCCTGCCGCGAAATCCAAACGGAAAAGTGGACAAAAGACTGCTGGCTGCGGAATCATGACCCAAGCGCGCGTCAGACC
>DASYGA010000223.1:0-18345 GCA_036000265.1 Steroidobacteraceae bacterium
CGAGCGGATGCGGGGCCGGCCGGAGGCGCCGACATATCCCATCGCGGCGGGCAGAGGGGCTTCGTGCGCATCGATGGCGATACCTTGTTGATTCCCGACTTCCGCGGCAACCGCTACTTCAACACGCTCGGGAATCTGATCGGCGAGCCGAGGTCGTCACTGCTTTTTCTCGATTTCGAGACCGGCGATCTGTTGCAACTGCAGGGGCTCGCGAGTGTGGATTGGAATGCGGGAGCGGCGGACCTCGTTCGAGGCGCGGAACGCACCTGGAATTTCCGGGTGGTACGTGGCTGGTACCGCCCGGGCGCCGCGGCACTGCGCGGCGCCTTCATCGAGTACTCTCCCGTCACGCTGCGTACCGGCACGTGGGCGCCGCAGCGAAATCAGGCCTCCTCCGGCGCGATTTGACCGCGGAATGGATCGCCATCAGGCACGCGGGTTGCGTATGCAGCGGACCGCCTGGCACTCGGGGGAGACTCGCGACTATGGCGAACGATTGCGGCGCAGCAGGCAGAGACGGAGAAAATCACCTCCGGCATCAGGAGAGTGAGACGCTCGTAGTCGCGCTGAAGAGCATCGGCGATGGCGTCATCGTGACCGACGTCGCCGGCTGCGTGACGTTCCTCAATCCGGTGGCGGAGCGGATCACGGGCTGGTCCCTGGCGGATGCGCGCAAGCAACCCTTCGGCAGGATCTTCCACATCGTCAATGAGCATTCCGGCGAGCCGGTGCAGCATCCGGTCGCCAAGGTCCTGGAGACCGGCGGCATCGTCGGCCTGGCCAACCACACCATCCTGATCGCCCGCGACGGCCGGCGTGTGCCGATCGACGACAGCGGTGCTCCGGTACGACTCCCGAACGGCGAGCTCATCGGCATCGTGGTCGTGTTCCGCGACGTCACTGAGCGCCGGCGCGCGGAGCACGAGCGCGCCCTGCTCGCCGCGATCATCGATTCCTCGGACGATGCCATAGCCAGCAAGACGCTCGAGGGTATCGTGACCTCCTGGAACCCGGCCGCGACGCGGCTGTTCGGATACCAGCCCGCGGAGATCATCGGCAAGCCGATCACGACGGTCATTCCGCCGGAGCTGCACGCGGAGGAGGCCGAAATACTCGCGCGCCTGAAGCGCGGCGAGCGGATCGACCACTACGAGACCGTGCGCCTCGCCAAGGATGGCCACCGCATCGACATCTCGCTCTCGATCTCGCCCGTGAAGGGCCGGGACGGCACCACCGTGGCCGCATCGAAGATCGCGCGCGACATCACGCAGCGGAAGCGGATCGAGCGCCTGCTGCGCGAGGCCGACCAGCAGAAGGATGAGTTCCTCGCCACCCTGGCCCATGAGCTGAGGAACCCGCTGGCGCCGATCTGTGCCGCGGCGGAGCTGCTGAAGAACGCGAAGAGCCTGGCGCCCGAGCTGCGCGCGGCGACCGCCATTCTCGAGCGCCAGGCGCGCCACATGACTCATCTGGTCGATGACCTTCTCGATATCTCGCGCATCACGAGCGGCCGCATCCGCCTGCAGCAGGACGCCGTCGAGCTCGGCGAGCTCGTGAAGAGCCTCATCGAGACCCATCGGCATTCACTCCAGGCGGCCCGACACGAGGCCAATCTCGCGCTACCCGACGCACCGGTCCACGTGAGCGGCGATCGCGTGCGGCTCACGCAAATCCTGTCCAACCTCCTGCACAACGCGGTCAAATACACGCCGCCGGGAGGCCGGATCGAGATCGCGCTGCACACGGAAGATCGGCAGGCGATCGTGAGCGTCCGGGACAACGGCATAGGCATTCCGGCGGAAAGGCTGAAGCACATATTCGAGCCGTTCGCGCAGCTCGATACTTCCTACCGGCACGGCGACGGCGGGCTCGGCATCGGGCTCATGCTCGCCAAGAAGCTGGTCGGGCTTCACGGCGGCAGCATCGAAGCACGCAGCGCCGGCCGAGGCCAGGGGACTGAATTCCTGATCCGTCTCCCCATCATCACACCGGCTCCCGCGAAGCACACGAGCGCCTCGCCCCGCGCCGCCGAATCCTCCGCGAGCTGCCGTGTGCTCATCGCGGATGATAATCACGATGCGGCAGTGAGCCTGAGCATGCTGCTGCAAGCCCTGGGACATGACACCCGCGTCGTCCACGATGGCATCGAAGCTCTGGAGGAAGCGGAGCTCTTCCGGCCAGAGGTCGTGCTGCTCGACATCGGCATGCCGAGGCTCGATGGTTACGAGACGGCGCGCAGGCTGAGGAGCCGGCCGTGGGCCGCCGCCACGCGGATCGTGGCCGTGACGGGCTGGGGTCAGGAGACGGATCGGCAGCGGGCGAAGGAAGCCGGCTTCGATCGACATCTCGTCAAGCCCGTCAATCTCGACGCGCTGAGCGAACTCGTGTCGAGCGCGTGCGAATAGCCGCGGCGGCAGCCATCGCGACACTCATAGCGCCGAGCCGCTAGGCATTGGCGTTGAAGGCGATGCAGATGCGCGGCTCATCGCTCTCATGCGGCTCGACGTAGTGCTCCATCCACGCAGGGAAGAGCACGAGCAATCCCGTGCCCGGCTTCAGGTGAATGTCGGCATGCCCGTTGGGAAAGGAGCCCTTCAGGCTTCCGTGGGTGACGCCGGGACGGGGATCGCGGAAGCAAAGCGCGCCGGACCCTGCCGGCACCTCGAGATAGAAGCTGCCCGAGAGCAGCGAGGCCTCGTGCATGTGCAGGAAGTTGAATCCTCCGCGGTCGTGCAGGTTGATCCACGACTGCAGCTGAAAAGGCTGCCCGCTCCGGCCCATCTCACCAAGTGCCGCGGCACAGGCCGAGTGAATGGCCGCGCGCAATGGCACCCAGACGGGCCGCTCGAGAACGTCCATCTCCTTGCTGTTCCAGCCGTTGCGGTTGGTCCGGCCCGCGGCCGCGGGGCTCGCCGCGCGCAGCGCAAGGACCCAACTCTTCCATTCCGCGAAGCGCGGTTGCAGGGCTGCGAGACGCGCCTGCCAGATGCGAGTGGGAAAAAGATCGTACGACTGCAGTGCGGGCGTCGTACCGGCCTGCCCTGACCGGTATGTGGTATTGAATGTCTCGGCCATCGAGTCGATCTACCTTAGCCCGATCAGGCGCACCGCACCCGCCCGATCGCGGGCAACCCGGATGGTGATCCGCCGGCTGCAGAAAATGACATTGCGCAGTGTGAAGGAGCGCCATTGCGGCGGCAAGGCCGGCGGATATGCGGCAACGAGTCCTGCGCGCCGCCCCTCACTGCGCAGCCTGGATGGGCGCCGGTGGCGCGCTCCGATGAGGCAGGCGGCGGAACTCATGCGACGCTTCCGGTACCTGAACGAAGCTCGGCGGCTTCACGGCCAGGTAGACGGTGCTCCAGAGCTGCGCTGCGTTGGATTCATCAGCATCCGCAGCGGATGAACCGAACGGCCGCAGGCGGTATCGGCCGCTCTCGTACGACCAGGACCAGAGCTCCGCGTTCCGCATGGATCGGGTCGCAGCGATCGCCGACCACAATATACGCTGAGCCTTGATCAGGTCGGCGCGTACCTCCTGCGGAAGATCGCCTCTCTCGAGCTGGCGGGCGAGACCCGCGGCGAAGAGCGCCTGCTGCCAGGACCAGACCACCGTGCCGTGATAGGCGTTGCGGCTGAAGAGCTTCTGAATCGCGGGCGCGCAGAATGTCGGATTGGCGACCACCATGCCGATGCCAGTCATCAGACCCGCCGGGAAGGGACGCATCAGCGTCGTCACGATCCCATCGAGTGCCGGCGGCGAGGGCCGCGCGAAGAGAAGGAGAAAGCCTTCATCCGAATGCATGATCGGAATCGGCTCACCCGCTGCCGACAGCGACAGTGCATGAAAGCTCAAGGCTCTCCGACCCAACGCAGCGACGGCCGGTTGCGCGGGAACGCCCTGCGAGTCCGCGTAGATCTCGATCGCATTGGCGGCGACCGGATGACTCAGAGTTACCGCGAAGAGCGGCGGTGCCCGCTCGCGCCAGACTTTCGCCATGGCCGCCGCGCCGGCAAAGAGCGCGCGGTCCGGTGCTGTCAGGTAGGGCGACAGAAGCCCGCTCGCTGCCAGCTGCGCTGCCGCTGCGAGTGCCGCTGGAACCAACACCGCATCGACGTCGTAGGGATACCGCCCGCCGCCAAGACCGGCGCCGCTGTCCCGCCAGTCACCGACGATCTGCCCGGGCTTGAGGCCTATGAGGTGCGGGACGGCGGGGGCTTGCGCGAACCCTTGCGCGCTCTGCACCACGTATCGAAGGTTACGCACCAGCGCCGCGCCGCGCGTGCCGCGGCGCTCGAGCGGCCCGCCGACAGGCGCAGCGAGAAACGCGGTCGAGCGGGCGTTTGCGCCAGGCTGCAGCAGCCACTCGGCCGCCACAGGCGCAAGCAGGTAATCCTCGTCGATCATCTTGTAGTCGTATACCGGCGCAGCGGAGCGCGATCCGTCGGCCTGCAGATGATCGAGCACGGCCTGCTCGCCGATGTCCTCCTCGTGCGCGACTTCCCCGCGGGGCGAGAGCCGCGCGAGAACGGAATCGAGGCCATCCTCCACCGCGGTCGCACTCAGCACCGGCATGAGCAACCGCACGCTCATCAGCGTATCGCGCCCGAAATAGGTATCGAAGCGCCACGAACCGGCGAGGAGCTTCTCGCGATAGGCGAGGAATGCCAGCGTCTCGCGGGTGGCGGGATCTCCTGCAGAGGGATTGCGCAAAAGATCCTGGCCCGCGAGGGGCACGAGCGGCACCTCTCCCGTGAGGCCCGTGATCCGAAGCCCGATCGTGCCGTCGGAGCCGGCAAGTACCCGCCTGCCGCTCAGCCGACCGTCGAGGACCTCGATCGAGAGACGATAGCTCACCGCGCCGTCGAGCCGATCGCGAGACCAGGTGAGGGCACGCCCGCTGCGGGACGGCGCCACGGCGATGCCCGCCGGTAAGGTCCCCGTCGACTGATAGTCACGCAGCACACGCACGCTGGAGAGCACTGCCTGCCGGATGTCGACCGCCCGATCTGCGAGAGTGACTTGCGCGGTGATGCCGTACAGCGCCCTCCCCTTGCCGTCGCGCGCATGCACGGCCCGCGGCTCGCCTGCGAGCTGCCACGACGCCGCACTGCCCGACGGGTGCGCGAACCAGAGGCCGATGCCGCTGTTACCGGCCGGGAAAGCTATGAGGATGCGCGGCGCAGGGCCCGAGCGGAGCACCAGGTGCGCCGCGACAGGTCCTTCGCGCAGAAAGGCATTGAGAATCTTCCCCGCGCGCACCTGCAAGGCGAGCTGCGCCTGCCGCGCCGAGGCTGGCGCCGGCCGCACGCAAAAGACTGCGCAGGCCACAGCTGCGGCCCGCAGCATCAATGCGGCTCGTCTATGACTCATGCGGGAGCGTCCTCCACCGCCTTGTGGCGAATCGGCGACTTATAGCCTGTTCACCCGCCGCCGTCACGCGCGGCCGCCGTTCCGAGTGCCATGGCACGGCCAAGCCAGCGCTGGCTGAAAATTTCGTTGCCGCGGGAATAGCGGAGATCGCGCGCTCAAACGTCTAGTCACAAGATGACCGCTCGCTCCATACCGATCGTTGCGGACAGCCGCGGCGCGCGCCGTCTCTACGCACGCTGCGCACCGCGGATGTTGCGACTCCACAACAACCGTATGCGGACGAGGGTAATCATTTCATTCGGTCTCGCCGCCTGCTCCAGGCGGCACATTCCAATGGGGGAATTTGCATGAGAGTCAAAACGCAGAACGTCCATCCGGCCCGGCAGCGGGCCTCCATATCCGGCTACGCGCCGCGGAGCCGGCCGAGAGGGGCCGGCGCAAACAGCGTCGCGACCGTCGTGGCTGGCATTCTCGGCGCCAGCGCCCTGGCCATCACCGGCAGTGCTCAAGGGCAGGCCGCCACGGTGGCGGCTCCCCAGCTCCCGACCACGGCGCAGACGTCGCAGAACCTCCAGGAGGTCGTGGTGACCGCCACCGCCACGGCCGTGAGGAAGATCGACGCCAGCTACAACATCGTCTCCGCGGACCGCAACCTCATCAAGCAGGCGAACCCACTGAGTTCCGCCGATATCCTCAAGATCGCCCCAGGCCTCTGGCCCGAGGCTTCGGGCGGCCAGACCGGCGCCAACATCGAGGTCGCCGGCCTGCCGAGCGGCGGTGACTCGCCCTTCTTCACCAACATGATCGAAGGCCTGCCGCTCTATGGCGCGCCGAATCTCTCTTTCATGGACTCGAGCTCGCTGTACCGACTCGACAACACCATCGAGCGGGTGGAGATCACGCAGTTCGGACCTTCGGTCATCTTCGGCCCGGCGCAGATGGGCGCGACAGCCAATTACATCCTGCGGACCGGGAGCGAGACTCCGACCGGACAGGTGAGTGCCACCTACGGCACGGAGCACATGTATCGGACGGACGCCTTCGTCGGAGGCCCGCTCGGCAATGACTGGTTCGGGAGCCTGGGTGGTTTCTACCGTGTCTCGCACGGAGTTCGTCCCTCGCAATTCCCATCGGACGATGGCGGCCAACTCACCGGCACTCTGAAGAAGAACCTCGACGGCGGCTCGCTCGTATTCTGGGCCCGCGCGCTGGACGACAAGAATCAGTTCATCGCGCCGATCCCGGTCCTCGAGAGCGCGAACGGCTCCTTCAGCGGATATCCCGGATTCGACCCGCTCAGCAGCTCCTATCAGGGCTACGGCACCCAGAACGCCACTGTCCCGAGCCCCCTCGGCGGTTTCCAGCAGGCGAACATGGCGAACGGTCGCGGCACGAACATGTACTTTTTCGGTGCACAGTATAATCAGACGATCGGCGACTGGCAGCTGTACAACGACTTCATTGCCGATGGCGGCGGTCTCGATACGAATGCGTTCTTCTCGGGCCCGAACCCCAGGCCACTGGGATACTACCTCTACGGCTGCAGCTACGGTCCGTTGCCTGCGGGATATTGCAATACCGACGGCACGCCCGCCGATACCAACAATCTGCCTGGCTTCACCATAAACGGGGCGACTTACAACCCGAACGGAGGAACGGGCAACACGCCGACCGCCGGGCTGCCGATCAACGCGACCTACTCCGGCTCCGGCCTGCCGGTGCCGCTGAGCCAGAGCGTCATCCAGCAGGGCTGGTGGTTCATCCAGAAATCGCTGCAGAACTTCGCGGACGAGTTCCGCGTGAGCCGGGAAGTGTTCAAAGGCAATACCCTGACGGCCGGCGCGTACGTCGCCATCTATGAGGACAACGACAAGTGGTCGCTCGGCAACCAGATGCTGATGACGAACACGCCGAATGCCACGCCGATCGTACTGAACCTCAACCAGCTCGGGACCACCTATAACCTGACCAGCAACCAGGGTTTCGTCAACGACAACAGCAACTACAACATCGCCGAGCACGGCAATGCCCGCAACATTGCCGGCTACCTCTCCGACTCGTGGCGCCTGGGATCCTGGCTGTTCCAGGGCGGCGCGCGGCTGGAGAACATCAATATCCACCAGCGCACCTGCAACACCACCAACGAGCAGCTCGGCTCGGCGAACGACCTCTGGGACAACGCCGTGCCGATCTGCAACGGCACCTGGGATTACGAGCATTACGTGCGGACCCGCCCGACGTTCACGGGCGGCGTGAACTACGAGATCACGCCGAACATGAGCGCCTATATCCGCCTCAACAACGGCGTGCACTACAACGACTTCGACAACGGGGTACGCGGCGCCAAGGGTAATTTCCAACCGCTGCAGGTCGTGCATAACTACGAAGTCGGCTACAAGTGGCAGGGACGGTATTGGTACGCGGATATCGATGCGTATCACCGCATATTCACCGGCCTCAACGCCGAGGCGACCAACTCGGCGGGCGTCGGCATTCCGGGCGATTTCATCACCTACGGCGCAAAGACCGACGGCATCGACATTGACGGCTATGTGGGTCCGTTTGCGGGCTTCACACTGCGCCTCGTGGGTGGCTGGATGCATGGCGTCTATCAGAATGCAGACACCTGCTATCCGTACACCAATATCTTCGGACAGCAGCTCTGCGCCAACGTCAGCGGCGCGCCGCTGCAGCGCCAGCCGAAAATCCGTGTGGATGTGACGCCCAGCTACTCGGTGGCGACGCCGTGGGGTGATATCGAAGCCTGGGTCACGGTCGAGCATAGCGGTCAGCGTTACGAGGACCAGTCCGGCCTGCAGCCCCTCGGCACCTACACCATGCTGAGCGGCGGCATCGTCTCGGACTTCGGCGATCATTGGGACCTGCGCATCCAGGGAACGAACCTGAACAACGCGCTCGCGCTCACCGAGGGGAACGCGCGCAAGTTCGGGGCGGCGACCGGCATTGGCGACGTGCTGCTCGGCCGTCCGTACGAAGGCCGCGAGGTCAACTTCACCGCCGAATACAAGTGGTGAGTCCGGCCTGAAGGAATCCCTCTCGCGCGCTGGGCGCGAGGGGGCCGGCGGCGGCGCTCATCCCCCTGAGCGCCGCCGCAGGATGGAGGGAATGCAGGCTGCGCGCCGCTGCGCCCCGCGCGCTCCCGTGCGAGAATCCCCGCAGTTCCTCCGCTCCGGGGCTATCTCGAGTGTCCGTTCCGGCTTCCGTACTCGACTCCATGCGCGCCGTCGGCGCGCAGCTGCAGGCCGGCCAGTTTCGCGCCGCGCACGACCGGCTCGAGGCGATCGTCGCCGCGAACCCAGCCTTCGCCGAGGCGCAGCGGCTTCTCGCCGGCACCAAACTGGCGCTCGGCGATGCGGCTGCCGCGGAAGCCCTGCTGCGCCGCGCGCTCGAGGTTGACCCCGACTGGGCTCCCACATACACCACGCTCGGCGAGCTGCTGCTCGCGGGCGGCCGGGGCGCCGAAGCCGAGGCCGTGCTGCTGCGGGCGATCGTCGGCGCACGTTCGGATCCGCGCGCAGCCCTGGTGCTTGCCCGCTATTACAACGACACGGCGCGCCCGGCTGAGGCGCTGCGGGTCGCCGCGCCCTTCTGCGGTGCGGGCAAGGCCGATCCGGAGCTGGCGACGCAGCATGTGAATGCACTCATCGCACTGGGCCGACACACGGAAGCCATCGCGCTCTACGGCAATCTGGCCGCCGCAGCGCCCGACGATCTCGCCCCGGCCCAGCCGCTGGCAATTGCCCTCGATGCCGCGGGCCGCCATGAGGAAGCGGCGCAGATCGCGCACAGAGCTCTGACGCGCGGATTCAGGTCTGCCACGCTTTGCCTCACCTACGCAAAAGCCCTGATGGCCGCGGGCGCCAACGACCGCGCGGAGACCGCGCTTCGCGATTGCCTTCGCCTCGAGCCGCGCCTCGCCGAGGCCCACAACAGCCTGGCGCAGGTTGTCTGGATTCGCACCGGCGATCTGGCGCAGGCAACCGCAGCACTCGATCAGGCGCTGCACAGATTCGGCGACGACGATGCGCTCTGGGCAACCAAAGCCGCCGTCCTGCAGGGTGCAGGAGATGCGCGGGGTGCGTATGAATGCCTTGCCCCAAGAGTCGATCGCGCGCACGCGCCGCCGGCACTGCTCGTGCGCGCAGGTCTGTCAGCGCTCGATTTCGACCCGGCCACAGCGCTCTCGCTCGGGGAGCGCGCATCGAGCGCGATGCCTGAAAGCGCCCCCGCCCGCGCGCTATTGACCGCCGCCCAGCTCGGGATGGGCGACGCACACCAAGCGCTCGGGAATTGCGAGATTCTGCTGGCGCATGCTCCTGACAATCAGTATTTCATCGCCCTGCAGACGACGGCATTGCGCCTGCTGGGCGATGCGCGCTACCAGCAGCTCTGTGACTATCGTAGGCTCATTCTGCCGCTCGACATCTCGCCGCCGCCGCCTTGGCGGGATCTTCCGGGCTTCCTGGCAGATCTGACCGCGAGTCTCGACCGCGTGCACGACCCAAAGGGTCATGCCCTTCTCTTTCAGTCTCTGCGCCATGGCACCGAGACGACCCGGGATCTGACGCGGAGCACCGATCGGGCCGTGCGCGGGCTTTTCGAAGCATTCGTGCAGCCCATCGCACGCTACCTCGAGCATATCGGCGAAGGCACCGACTCCCTGCGCCGTCGCAACGAGGGCCGGTGGCGTTTCAACGGCAGCTGGTCGGTGCGCCTGCGTGATCATGGCTTTCATATGAGCCACGTCCATCCGCGTGGCTGGATATCCTCAGCCTTCTACGTCGCGCTGCCGGACGTCATGGCAGATACCGGTACGGACGAGGGCGTGCTCTCCTTCGGCAAGCCCGGCATTCTGACGACTCCGTTGCTGGAGCCTGAATATACGATCCGTCCGACGCCGGGCATGCTCGTGCTCTTTCCGTCCTACTTCTGGCACGGCACGATCCCATTCCAGAGCCGCCAGCCCCGCCTCACCGTCGCCTTCGACGTCGTTCCTGCGAAGTGACTGGACATCGCTCCGGGGCTGGACCGCCCCGCGCAAGCCATTCCGCTCAGCGCCCGTCGGCCTTCTGCTGCTCGGTGAGGAATCGCATGACCATCCGCTCGATGCGCCACATCTCCGGAGGCTGATCGTCCTGACCCGCCGCGGCGCCCACCGCGGCGAGCGTCCTGCGCAGACTGCCGTTGAGATGCCCTTCCAGCACCGCGGGATGGATGTAGCACTTGCGGCAGACGGCCGGCGTATTGCCCAGACGCTTGGCGACCTGCTTGATGGTTTCGATCTGCGCTTTCTTGGTCGGCTTCTCCTCCTCCTGCTCCTGCTCCGCGAGCGCCAGGATGGCCAGGTTGGTCGCGGCCCAGGTGCGGAAATCCTTCGCCGTGATATCACGGCCCGAAATCTCCCGCAGGTAGTCGTTGACATCGGCCGAATCGATGCAGTGCCGCTCCCCTTCCTCATCGATGTACTGGAACAGCTCGGAGCCGGGCAGGTCGCGGCAGTTCTTCACCACCCGCGCCAGCTTGCGATCGCTCACGGTGCTCACGTGGCGGATGCCGTGCTTGGCGCGAAAGTCGAGCTCGATCAGCCCACGCGTGATGCGCACGTGCCGATTGCGCAGAGTGGTCAGCCCGAAGGTGTTGTTCTGCGAGGCATACTCGGGATTGCCCACCCGCGCCAGCGTATCCTCCATCAGACGAACCACCGCCGCGAGGACCTTCTCGCGCGGAAGGCCCGGCAGACCCAGGTCTGCTTCGACCCGGCGGCGGATTGCCGGCAGTGCCTGGCCAAACTCGAGCATGTGCTCGTACTTGGTCTCGTCGCGGGCGCGCCGCCAGCGCGCGTGATAGCGATATTGCTTGCGCCGGCGCGCATCCCGGCCCGTGGCCTGCAGGTGTCCGTTCTCGAGCGGGCAGATCCACACGTCCGTCCATGCGGGCGGCACCGCAAGCGCCTTGATGCGGCCCAGCTCCGCACCGTCCTTGATTACCCTCCCCTGCGGATCTCGATAAACAAAGCCCCCAGAGATGGCGGTGCGCGTGATCCCCGGCTTCCGGTCGGTGACGTAGCGCAGCCGAGCAGCCTTGGCCGCATGCACATTCTCCGGCGAGGGAACCGGGATCGAGATATCCAGCTGTGAAGCTCTGCTGTCCATGAATTGCCATCCGGCAACGCTGAAGCCGCTGGGCGGCGCTGACCCATCCATTCAACGTCAAAGCCGCACGCAGGGTCCGCCGGCTCTATAGGGGCTCCAGGGGCCAGGACGGATTGGTCAACCGGACGGCACCACGGGATAATGCCGTCCAGAGACTCACCCCCATTCGCGATGGATACCGTCCAGGACCTCAAGCCCGCCACCGCTCGCAAGGTGTTCCTCGGGCAGATGGCCTTTCTCGCCGTGATGCTCTCGGCCATCGCGGTCTCGAACGTCTTCACCGCGATCGCCGATCGGGCCAATGCCGGCGTACACCTGGCGGCGTGGGAACCGATCACCTGGGAGTTCTCGAGCATCCTTTGCATCTGGCTGCTGTTGCCCGCAATGGGCTGGTGGCTCAGGCAGTTTCCGCTGATTCACGGCGGCTGGCTGCGCAGTCTCCCGGCGCATCTGATTGTGACGCTGCCCTTCTCGCTGGCTCACGTAGCCGGCATGACTCTCCTTCGCGAGCTGGTGTACCGGCTGATGGGCGCGCACTACCAGTTCGGCGCCTGGTGGCCCGACTGGATCTACGAATACCGCAAGGACTTCGTCACTTACTGGCTGCTCCTCATCTGCATCGTGGCGTTCCGGCTGTATGGACTCTGGTCGGACGCCCGCGAGTCCCATGCGATGGTCCCGGAACGGCAGCCGGCCTCGAGCGGCTCTGCGGTGAGCGCATCCCCAGTCGGGGAAGCGCCGCTCGAGCGCCTCGTCGTCCGCAAGCCCAACCGCGAATACATCATCGCCATTGCGGATGTCGACCGGGTGGAGGCGGACGGCAATTATGTCAACGTGTATGCCCAAGGCACCCCTTACCCGCGGCGGGAGTCGCTGGCCGCCCTGGAGAAGAAGCTCGATGGCCGGCGCTTCGTCCGTGTGCATCGCGGACACCTGGTCAACGTCGATCGCATCCGCGAGATCCAGCCCTGGGACCACGGCGATTACCGCATCGTGCTGCACGATGGCTCCTGCGTGAACCTCAGCCGGCGGTATCGGAGCCGGCTGCAGCACCTCCTCCGCTGATTTCGTCCCGGCAGCGGCGCCACTCGACCCTGCAGAGCGCCGCTCGTCACCTCGCCAGTTGCGGCGCGCATCGTGAAGCCCGTAGCGTTCGGGCCTCCATTGCGAAATGACTGCCCGGAGCGATCACCATGAGAAGAGTCCTGCCCATCCTGGCCGCCAGCCTGCCGGCCGCCATGGCACTCGCCGCCTGCTCCTCGCGAGACTCCTCGGGGAATGCCCACCATCCGAGGGGGGCCGCGATGGCTGGCGACTCTGCGGCCGCGGCCCAGGGTGCCGCCGCAAAGTCTGCGGACACGGGCTGGGAGTCATACGGCGGTGATCCGGGCGGGACGCGCTACTCGCCGCTCAGTCAGATATCCCCCGCCAACGTGGGGCGGCTCCAGGTCGCGTGGGTGTATCGCACCGGCGAGCTCGGCCAGGGCGTCACGGATTGGCAGCGCTCGGCCTTCGAGGCGACGCCTATCCTGTACCAGGGGAAGCTCTATTTCACGACGCCGAGCACCAATGTGGTGGCGGTCGATGCCGCCACGGGCGCGCTGCGCTGGCGGCACGACAGCCACAACGCCAATGGTCTGCATTATTCCGACGGTGTCTCGCGGGGTGTGTCCCTGTGGGTCGATCCGTTCAGGCCGGCCAGTGCCGAGTGCCGGGCGCGCATCTTCGCGCCAACGCTCGACGGCAGGCTGCTCGCGCTGGATGCCGAGACCGGGACGCCTTGCCGGGATTTCGGCGATCACGGTGCCATCGACCTGCGTCGAGGCGTCCGCTATGCAGAGAACCCGAGCAGCGGCTGGCGCAACTATCTGGTGACCTCGCCGCCCGCGATCGTCGATGGCAAGGTCATCGTGGGCGCCTCGATCGGCGACAACCGCGCGGTCGCGGTCGAGCTCGGCACGGTCCGGGCCTTCGACGCCGAGAGCGGCAGACTGCTCTGGAGCTGGGACCCGATACCCCGCGACCCCTCCAATCCGGTGTACAAGGAGTGGAGCGCACAGGGCGCGAAGGTCACCGGCGCGGCCAACGCCTGGGCGCCGCTCTCGGTCGATGCCGCCCGGCACCTGGTGTTCGTGCCCACCGGCTCCGCCAGTCCCGACTTCTTCGGCGGCGGGCGGCCGGGCGATGACCGGTGGGCGGACTCGGTGGTGGCGCTCGATGCGGATACCGGAAAGCTCCTCTGGGGCCGCCAGCTGGTCCATCACAACCTGTGGGACTACGACGTCGCCTCGCAGCCGACGCTGGTCGATCTGACACATGATGGCAGGCAGGTGCCCGCAGTCATCCAGGCGACCAAGACGGGCTTTCTCTACACGCTCAACCGTGAAACCGGCGCGGCGATCTTCCCCATCGTGGAAAAACCGGTCCCTCAGGATGCGGCCCCCGGTGAGACGCCCTCGCCCACACAACCTTATCCGGCAGCGCCGCCCGCTCTGGTCCCCCAGGGCCCGGTGACCCCGGCGGATGCGTGGGGAGTCGCTTGGCTCGACAAGCGCGCCTGCCGCCAGCGGATCGAGGCCGATCGCTCCGAAGGCATGTTCCAGCCACCCTCCACCCGGGAATCGATCTACAGCCCCGGGTTCGCCGGCGGCTCCAACTGGGGCGGGATCGCGTTCGATCCCAGGCGCCAGCTGGTCATCGCCAACACCATGAACCTGCCGTGGCTGATGGCGCTGGTGCCACGCCAGAAGGTCGAGTCCGAAATGCGCGATCCGAAGTATCGCGGCTGGGAGTTCGGACAGATGCAGGGCACGCCCTACGCCATGCGCCGCCGCACGTTCGAATCGGACCTCGGCATCCCGTGTGTCAGACCGCCGTGGGGCACGCTCACCGCGGTCGACATGGTGCACGGCACGATCAAGTGGCAGGTGCCGCTGGGCGATGCCCCGATCGTCCATCTGAACCTCGGCATGCCGAGCCTCGGCGGCCCCGTCGTCACCGCAAGCGGCCTCGTCTTCATTGCCGCAACTTTCGATGACCGGATGCGGGCGTTCGACATCGACAGCGGCAAGGTGCTCTGGCAGGCGAAGCTGCCGGCCGGCGGCCAGGCGACGCCGATGACCTACAGTGTCGGCGGCCGCCAGTACGTCGTGATCGCGGCCGGCGGCTACAAGGACACCAGCACGCGGGGGGATTACCTCATCGCCTTTGCGTTGCCGCGCTGAAAGGCGGCCCGCGCAGCGTCACTCTCCAGGCATTTGCTCTTGCTATACTCGGAGCTAACTTCCGAGAGTCACTCCATGACACGCAAAATCGCCTCATCGGCACTTGCATTGACCGGTCTGCTCATCGCGCTGGGCGGGTTTGGCCACAGCTTCATGGGCCGCCGGACGCTCGATATCGGCCTTGCCCGGGTGGCGCTCGATGGCCACACCGAAAAGGTGCTCTATCTGGTGTGGTATTTCTGCGGCGGCTGCATGCTGGTCTTCGGCCTGCTGGTGATGGAAAGCGCGCGGCGGGCATGGCGCGGCGAGTACCGCGGCCTGTCCGCTACGGCCTTGATCGGGATCTTCTATCTGCTCACCGGAGTGTTGTCGCTGGCCTACACGAAAGAGGCTTTTTGGAGCGTTTTCGTCGTCCTCGGCGGCCTGGCGCTGCTGTTGTCGCTGATCCTTCTTGCACCGGGCGCTGCCCGCTCGAGTCAGCCGTACCAACAGCCGCGTTGAGCGCGGCTCAGGCGAGGGATAACTCCACATGCCGGCCGAGCACGGACAGGGCAGCTTCGATTTTGACCGAAATGCAAGCGGTGCGATCCCATCACCGGCGCCTCGCCCGCACGGCATCGCTCGTGTACGCTTCGAGCGATGACAACAGCAGCCTCTCCTCGCGGGTGGCAGTGGACTGAAGTCCGGCGCATCACGGCGCTGGGCGAGCCGCTGCTGGAACTGCAGCCTGCGGACGATGGCGGGGTCGGCCTGGCCTTTGGCGGCGATGTCGCCAATTCCATGATCTGCCTCTCCAGAATGCTGGGTGCGGGAGCGCATCGGATTGCAATCGTCACCGCGCTGGGCGACAGCAGCTACTCCGCCTGGCTGCGCGCGCGATTGACGCGGGAGACGATCCGGCTCATCGAGCCGCCCGTCGCCGGCGACCCGGGCATTTATGGGCTTCCGCTCGATCCGCTGCACGGCTCCGCGTTCTCGTACTGGCGCACGCAATCGGCCGCGCGCAGCTTTCTGCAGTCTGCCGATCTCGGCCGCTTTGAAGAGCTCCTCGGCGACAGCCAGCTGCTTCTGGTCACCGGAATCACGCTCGCCCTCTGCTCCATCACGAGCTTCGAGCACCTCTGCCGCTGGGTGGATCGGCACCGCGACGACTGCCGGATCGTCTTTGACTGCAACTTCCGCAGGCGTCTCTGGGACAGCGAAGCCGAGGCGCGGCAACGGATAGGTATTTTCGAGCGGCTCTCTTCAGTGGTCGCGACCGGCGCAGAGGACGAGAAGACCCTCTGGGGTGCCGCCAGTACCGAGCAGATCATCGAGCGAGTGAGTCACCTTTCGGCCGAGTACCTGATCCGGGGGGGCCCGGAGGGATGCCGGGTGGGATCCGGTCGCGACTGTCAGCACGTCCTGACCGAGCCCGTGAAGCTCATCGGCGACACCGCCGGCGCGGGGGATTCGCACCTTGCCGGCTACATGGCCGCCAGACTCTCCGGGTACGGTAGAGCGGAAGCCGCCGCTTACGCGAACAAAGCCGCTGCCGTCATTGTCAGTCAGCGCGGCTCCGTGCCGAAGGATGGCGCGAGATTTCCGGCGCTGCACGCTCGCGCACCTGCATAGCCTCCTGCCTGCTTTCGTCCACGCGCGCCCCCGCATAGCTTTCCCGCCTCGGCTTCGGGGACCCGCAGTAACGACTATCGGCCACTCGCGGCGGCATCGGCACGCTAATATGCGATAACGATGCGCCTCGGACTCCAACACAGCTACGCCGCCTTGCCCGAGCGGTTCTTTGCGCGGGTGGCTCCGACGCCCGTGCCGGACCCGAGGCTCGTCGTGCTCAATACCACTCTCGCGCAGGAGCTCGGTCTCGACCCGGACACGCTCGAAACCGAAGCAGCGGCCCTGCTCTCCGGCAACCTTTTGCCGGAGGACAGTGATCCCATCGCCATGGCCTACGCCGGCCACCAGTTCGGCGGCTTCGTACCTTCGCTCGGTGACGGGCGCGCCATCCTGCTCGGCGAGCTTCAGGGGCGGGATGGAGCTCGCCGCGAAATTCAGCTGAAGGGCGCGGGTCCCACACGCTTCTCGCGCAATGGCGATGGACGCGCGGCGCTGGGACCCATGCTGCGCGAATACCTCATCAGTGAGGCCATGCACGCGCTCGGCATCCCCACTACACGATCGCTCGCCGTGGTCACGACGGGCGAGCCGGTATACCGCGAGACCGCGCTGCCGGGTGCGATCCTGACCCGTGTCGCCTCGAGCCACGTGCGCGTCGGCACCTTTCAGTACTTCGCCGCCCGGGGCGACCAGGACGCCATCCGCACGCTGCTGGAGTATGTCATCGCGCGCCACTATCCCGAGGCACGCGCTGCCGAGGTGCCCGCGCTGGCGGTATTGAGCGGCGTCGCGCAGCGCCAGGCCGCGCTGATCGCCGAGTGGCTGCGAGTCGGGTTCATTCACGGCGTCATGAATACGGATAACGTGTCCATCGCCGGCGAGACCATCGACTACGGACCCTGCGCCTTCATGGACGCTTATGATCCCAACACCGTATTCAGCTCCATCGACACCCAGGGGCGGTACGCCTTGCGGAATCAGCCTGCGATCGCCCAATGGAACCTGGCGCGTTTCGCCGAGACGTTGCTGCCGCTCATCGACTCTGAGCCCGATAAGGCGGTCGCGCTTGCCACCGGGATCCTGGAGCCTTTCATCGCGGAGTTCGATGCGCAGTTCCTCGCCGGCATGCGCCGCAAAGTAGGTCTCTGCGAAGCCACTGATGGCGATGCCGAGCTGGTCAGGCGGCTGCTCAGCCTGATGGAGCTGTCTCACGCGGATTTCACCCTGACTTTCCGCAGACTCACGCTGGCTGCGGAGAGCTCGACGGCGGAGCCGCTGTTGCGCGAGCTGTTCGCGCAGGGCTCCGATATCGCCTCCTGGCTGCGGGACTGGCGTGCCCTCTTCGCTCGCAGCGCGGAGCCGCTGGACAGGCGACTTGCGACCATGCGTGCTGCCAACCCAATCGTCATTCCGCGCAATCACCGCGTCCATGCCGCGCTGACGGCAGCGGAGGCAGGCGACCTTGACCCGTTCCACGCGCTCTTTGCAGCCGTGCAACACCCTTACGATGCGCAGCTGGACGACAGTGAGTACGCCCGACCGCCTCGGCCCTCGGAACGGGTGCTGCAGACGTTTTGCGGGACTTGATATCCTCGCGATCCATCGATCCGGAAAATTCCGCTACCGGCTGTCGTTTACGCCTCCGCCGGCACGTCTTTCACATGAGGCGACGCGATGGGCGGCGCCACCTGAACGGAGCCTGACATGCAATTCGCACTCTTGATTTACGAAGACGAGCGTCAGTACGGACCCGAGAAGGCCGGCCCGCGGCTGCAGGAAATCGGCGCCAAGCACATGGCCTTCGTGCAAGAGCTGGGCGCCAAGCGCATAGGCGGCGCAGGACTCAAAGGCACGGCGACTGCGACGACGGTGCACACCAGGAGCGGCCGCAAGACCGTCCATGACGGCCCGTTCGCCGAGGCACGGGAGCAGCTTGCCGGGCTGTACCTCATCGAGGTCG